>NZ_JODF01000084.1:0-23791 GCF_000717945.1 Streptomyces sp. NRRL S-920 | reverse complement strand
ACAGGATCAGACGAAGGCCGCCTACACGTCCGCCGAACTGCGAAAACGCTGATCAAGTTCTAGTCGCGTTCGACGCCGGTCGTTAAATGACAAGCTGAGAGGTCGTTTTCATCTGTAGCGCGGCGGTATCCCCTCTATTGCACTTGCTGATGACGTGGTGCGGGTGGGTCATCGGGGCTGGACGTGCTTGCTGAGGCGGATGATGTGGCCTCTGGGGCAGGCGGCAGCTTGCGCCTGTCTCACTCCAGGACGCCCGCATCTGTTCCGCGCTTCGGCGAGGAGGAGCATGCGCCTGGGCGTGCGCCCTCAATCGGCGGTACGCCTAAGGGCAGGACAGAACGTCTGTGTATCCGAGCGATCTGTCCGATGCCCGCTGGGAGTTGATCGAACCGGTACTGTCCGCCTGGCGCTACGAGCGACACGGGCGGGCCCTGGGCTTCGCGCGTCCGGCCCGGCACGACCTGCGCGAGATCATGAACGCGATCCTCTATGTGGACCGCACCGGGGTCCAGTGGGCGTATCTCCCGCACGACACGGCAAGAAGGGCGCAACCCGGAGCCGTCGGCCTGCGTGATCGACGCGCAGAGCATCAAGACCTCCACGAGCATCCCCGCCAGGAGCCAGGGCATCGACGCGGGCAAGAGATCGTAGGCCGCAAGCGCAGCATCATCACCGACACCCTGGGCCTGCTCCTGGCGGTGCTGGTCACCGCGGCCGGGGTCCAGGACTCCACTGCCGGCCGCGTCCTCCTCGACCAGGCCGCCGCCGACCATCCCCGGCTACGCAAGGTCTGGGTGGATGGCGGCTACCGCTCACCCCGAGGCGCCAGTCCGGCCCGGCTGTTGGTCGCGCAGTGCCTGGACACCTGACCTCATCCCTACCGCAGCGGCGAGATGGGGGCGGGGGTCGGGTTGTCGAGGGTGAGGGCGGTGCAGCGTATGCCGCCACCGCCTTTGCGGAGTTGGGTGGTGTCGAGTTCGGTTACGGACAGGCCGCGTTCGCGCAGGGTGGCAGCGAGTCTGGGGGCGCCGGCGGTCATGGTGACCGTCGCGCCGTCGCTGATGAGGTTGAGGGCGAACGCGCGGGCTTCTTGCGCATCGACCTCGATGAGGTCCAGGCCCAGGTCGCGTAACCGGCCGTGGCTTGAGGCCGTCAGCGCCTGCGGGTGGTAGGCGAGGGTGCGCGTGTCGATGACCGCGACGGCCAGGTCAAGGTCGTACCACTGATCGCTCGCGGTCCGCAGGGGTACTGTCTCGTGGCCGAACAGCTCGGCGAGGAAGGCGTGTATGCGCCGGTCGGTGCGGCGCCCGTATCCGGCGAGCAGGAACTGGCCGCAGGCCAGCGCGTCACCTTGGCCGCTGAAGGAGTAGGGCGCGTCGTAGACCTCGAACTCGCTCTCCTTGAGCGCGGCGCGGAAGTAGGGGATCTCCTGCTGGCGGGCGGCCGGCGGGGCGCCCAGTAACGCGCGCTGGTCGCAGACGAACGCGCCGTTGGCCGTGTAGACCATATCGGGGCACTCGGGAGCTGACTCCATGATGCGGACGGTGCGTCCGGCTGCTCGGTGCGCGGCGGAGATTGCCTCGTGCTCGGCCAAGGCTGCCTTGGCGTCGGGCTGGCAGCTCATATCCATATAGGGGTTGATCTCGTAGTCGATACGGAAATGGGCAGCACTGGACATCAGCAGGTCACGGTTCATGAGGGATCTCCGGAAGAAGAGGAGCCTGCGGGCCCGCCGGGGCACGGCGGGTGGCACGGGCCGCGGGACAGGGGGAGGTTGATGCTGTGTCAGCAGACAGGGTGTCTCCTGTGGGGTGGCGGCACTACTGTGGCGTATTTTGCGCTGGGTGTCCTGCCGACGAGACACATTGGTTGGTCAGGGGAGAGCTTGGGGTCCCCTCGAGTGCGCGCCCCGCAGATATGGTGGCAAGTTGCACATCAGGTACGGTCCGCGGGCCGGAGCGATTTCCTGCTGCAAGGGCGGCATGCCGCTGCGCAGCTAATTCAGCTCTGCTTGGGGGCCACGCGCTGCAAGACGGCGGAGGTAGAGCGCTCGGTGTGCAGCCCGGTGGTCTCCCGCAGCGCACCGGCCTCTTCCCCCCCCGCTGGCGGCGGCAGGCCACCATCAGGGCGACCAGCGCCCCGCTCCGGCCACCACTATGACCGCGAAGGTGAAGGCTGAGGCCAGCACCAGGCCGACCGGCCACTGACGCAGGCCCCGCCGCTCTCGACGACGTATCAGATGAGGCGTCCCACCCCGCAGGACCACCCAGGACACTTGAACTCAGCGCGGCCGGTGGCTGAGAAGGTCACCCGGCTGGCACCCCAGTACCTCGCACAGGCGGGTCAGGGTGCTGAACCGTATGGCCCTGGCCCGGCCGTTCTTGAGGATCGACAGATTGACGTGGGTGACGCCGACCCGTTCGGCGAGTTCCGCCAAGGTCATCCCGCGCTCCTGGAGCAGCCGGTCGAGGTGGACCTCGATCGAGTGCTCCTGTTTCTCCTCGGGCATTACACGGTTCCCTCGAGGTCTTCGCGCATGGTGATGCCCACACGCATGACCCGGGCGAAGGACAGGACGCCGAGACCGGTGAAGATAGCCATGTAGGGAATGTCCCACGTCAACAGTCCCGAGAGGGCACTGACCTCGCTGTCGCGGCTCAGGGAAGCGACGAGTGCCGCCTTGGCCGTGGAGTCGGCGATCGCGGAGAGCGTACTGCCGGCCAGCAGCCACCAGCCCAGCTTGCGCAGCCGCTCTGCGGTCCGCACGGTGTAGAGGCCCTCACGCTCGGCGCTTCGGATCAGCTGGAGTACGAGCAGGAGCGCTCCGGTGCTGAAGACGAAGGGAACAAGCTTCGTGGTCGTGTTGAGCAGGCTCTGGGTCGTACTGGCCTCCGTGGTGCAGTAGTTCGGCTGAGCGTCCAGGTCGACCGTTGCCCCCGGCGCGGGTTCGACTTCCCACTTCGGTCCCTCGCCGACGCCGACCGACATGCTCGAGTCCTCGGCGCAGATCGACGTGTCGCCGATGCCGAAGACCTGCACTCTGTCGGAGAACAGGAGGCCGAGCAGCCCGGCCCCGAGCAGGACCGCGACCAGTGTCACGACGGCCCTGACGGCCGTGGACATCGGTTCCAGCGGATTGCGCACCTTAGCCATGACGGCCCCCGTATCGTTTATCGATGTTATCGAGAAACGATACGTTGAACGATGGAGTGGTAGCAACTGTGAGACTCCGGGCGCCACCAGCTCGCTCCGGGGCGGGGTCGACGTTGGTCGGCCGGTCGCAAGGTGCCCCCGGATACCGGGTGTTCACCGCGGCTGCGGTCCAAGGCCCGCGTCGCGGGCCCGGACGACCGCCGCGGCACGGTCGTGGACCTGAAGCTTGGAGAAGATGGCACCGACGTGATTGCGCACGGTCTTCTCCACGACGCAGAATCGCTGCGCGATCTGCCGGTAGGTGAGGCCGGCCGCGAGCAGATCGAGGATCTCGCGTTCTCGGGCCGTGAGGGTCGGGAACGCCTCCTTCGCCGGTGTGCTGCCGAAAGCAGCGAAAAGCGCGCTCAGCCGCTCGGCCATCTGCGGACTGAAGACCGCGCCGCCCCGCGCGACCGTGTGCAGGGCGTGCAGGACCTCCTCACGCAGAGCCCCCTTCAGGAGATAGCCGTGAGCACCGGCACGCATCGCCGCCAGGAGGTGTCGTCGTCCTCGGACATCGTCATCACCATGACGCGCATGTGCGGGTGGGCGATGAGCAGTCGGCGTGTGGTTCTTCCTCGGCGGTGGGCAGCAGTTCGTGCGGTTGTGCTTCCAGACAGTCACCAGAAACCACCACGTGCCCCCACCCATCCTGTGAGGACGAGGCGGCCGCGCCCACCCACAGACCGTCATTGGAGAAACCTCCCCCTCACGGCCCCGCACCAGAGGCCCTCATCCGAGGCCGACACCCCGCGTGCCGCACGACTTTCGCCTCGCCCGGTTGCGGCTCAGCCGACGGGGGCGGGCCCTGCCGGGCCAAGGATCGAGGCCGCTGCTCCACGCTCACGCGGTCGTGTCGATCCACGCCCGGCGGCCGTACGAGGGGAGGGGGGGGGGCAGCCTGCTGGCGCACTCGCTGAGGACCCACATCGTCGCGGCCGACACCCTCTACGCCCTCCTGTTCATGGAGGAGGGTGCCCCCTCGGCTCGGTTGGGCGGCGGGGGGGAGAGAGATGACGCCCGGCAGCCGTCCGGTAGCGGTCATCGCCGGTTGTGCTGCCGCTTTGAGGCCGTTTCGGTGATCTTCTCGCTATCCGGGCGCGAGGGTTGTGCGGACCGGGCAGACGGCCCGTCGGCGTGCCACGACTGGCCACCAGGGTGGCCGCGTTCGAGCGCATATCGCCTTGACGGTATGGGTGCTGTAGTGACCTGCGGATGAATAGTTCACGGGATGGTTCCAGGCTTCCGCGCCCACGCGCCACTTAGGTGACCCCATCTGCCGGAGTGCGGGGCGGATGTCATAGCCCTCGTGCAGGATGGGGGAACTGCCTCCATGCCATGGTGCGGAGGCAGTTGGGGGCTGCTGCATTTAGGGGGCATTCGTGTTCCAGCACTATCTTCGCCGTCACGATGACATCGGTCTGGTGATGTCCGCGCTGAAGGACGATCCTCAGTGCCTGCCGGTTCTCATCACCTGGGGTGCGGGCCTGCGCCGTGACGTGGCCTCGCCTCTGCGGGAGGTCATGGCGCCCGGGGCGTGGCAGGGTGATGTCCGTGTCCGCAGCGCCGCGGCCCACTGGCACGAGGAACCTCACTTCCAGGTCTTCCTTGACCACGGGCTCGAAAAGCGCCGTAACCGAGGCCCCAAATACGAGCACTTGAACGCCGCTCTGCCGGTGTTCCCCGAGACCTGTGCCCCCGTATACCGGGTGAATGCGGCTGAATGCCCGCAGCCTTGCCGTACGCAGAACGGCACCTTCGCCGAGGACCGGCACGTCGATGACTACCGCGAGGCGCTGTACGGCTGGTACACCGCCATCCAGCACGCACACGCCTGCGTCGTGAGGGCGGCGGACCGGTTCGCGAACGCACAACCGCCCGACGCCCGCAGGCCCGGGACCTTCACCGACTGGATGAGCGGAACCCGGCGACACCACAGCAGCGATACCGCGCCGGAAACGGATCCGGCCACCCAACGCGCCTTGCAGGAAATCATCCCGATGATGCACACCTGGAGCCCGCACCCTGTCGAAGCCATCGACGTGGCCTTCCAGAAGGCGGAGGAGAAGACGCATCCGGCGCTCGGGGCGGCAGCTTCGAGCGCGCCGACCGGGCCGAAGCCCAGGCGGCCGCAGAAGCACTCGCGAGCGTCCTTTCCTCACAGGAACGCCAGCAGGCCCGGGACGTCACCGACAGGATCGAGAGCGAAGGGGACCGCGACATGGACCTCACGTAGGACACCACGCTGGCCTGCACCAACGACCGCCACCGCACGCTCGGCGACGAATCCGGCGAACGCGAGGACTGTGCCAGAGCCCGAGGCCGTGTGTACGAAGAGGCCTCCCGATCCTCAAATGAGGACGTCGACCACGCGGCCGACGCTGCCCGGCTCGCCCGGTTCCTGCTCAGCCCCCGTATCGACCGGATCCACTCCGCCCTTGCCGCGGCCCGGACAGCCGTGGCCCGGGACACCGCCGAGACCGCGCCGCAGGTCTGGCACGACAACGCCGAAACCCTCCAGGAAGCACGCGAAGCCGCAGGACTCGACCTGCACGACGCCGCCGGCCTGGGCATCAAGCCCGCCACACTCCAGCGCTTCGAACAAGCAACGGGCAAGCTCCCCAGACAGCCGGTCTCCCTCGGCTACCTCCAACTCCTGACCCTGACCTGCACCCAGGCGGGCCGCACCGCTCCCGCCTGCATCCCGCGGGCCATCTCGCAGCCGGTGATCTCACTGCTGATCACCTTGTAAGACGCACCACACCTACACCCTTGGCCGAGCGCCTCGCGGTAGCCCGGCTGTACCGCAGACCCAGGTGCATCGGCACCCGGACCGACCAGCGGAGGTCTTCCGTGAAACGCGAGCGCGCCACCACGCTCCTGAACGACATGCTCGACCGGCTGGAGGAGGGAGGCTGGCCGCTGGACCTCGTCGACGAGATCCTCGTCTTCGGATCCTACGTACGTGGCGCACTGAACCCCTCGGACGTCGACGTGGTCGTGGAGCACCGCAGGGACGACCGTCTCGTCTCCGAGTTCGTCCACGCCCTGTCCTATGGCCGTGACCCTTCCGCCTCGATGAAGCGCGCGCTGAAGGGCAACAGTCGCGGCCTCCAGATCCACTTCGGTGAACGAAACACCCTCGAAGAGGAAGGGTTCGAGCTGACCCTGCTGTGGACACGGGGCGAACCCGTCGATGCCGCCCGCACCCGGCTCGCTGCCATCACCCCGGACCCCGCAGCAGGCCGCGCACCCCGCGACTACATGATCGAGGCCTTCGACGGCATCGACCGCTGGGTCCCGCGCCCGGTCCGCATTGATCTCACCGCCCTGGTCGACCGCAAGGCCGCCACCATTCGCCAATTGCAGCTCCCCGACGCCGAACCTGCCCATCCCGCAGCCCTCGAAGCCCTCACCCGTTGGAGCGACACCAGCCCGCTGCGCCGCGCCGCGGCAGCCGTCCTTGCCCATCTGGAAGCCAACGCCCGGCCTCTCGACTCCGTCTACCTCCACGGCGATCCGGTCATCGGAAGCCGCTACAGCGACAAGGTGTGGCAGACAGGTGTCGGATTCGAGTGGCGCTACTACCGGAGCATCGCCCACCACCTGAAAGAGGGCGCCGACTGGTTCGAAGTCATCCGCCCGACCCGCACCCAGCCACTCCACGCCCTCCACATCACCGTCCAGAATCGCTCCGCCCTGCCCCGCCTGTGACAGGCGCGCCCAGGCGTGGGGATTACACGGGACGCCTGACCCGGAGCTACGAGCGGGCCGATGATGCCGGTCACCGGCCGAGGCAAGGCGGCGGACGGTGCAGGGTTGGACAGTGCGCGGTGGGCGGGCTCTGGCTACACGGCAGTTACGGGTGTGAACGCCGGCCCGGCCGGTCGGCCGGTGCGGGCCCAGGGTTCGCTTCAGGGGCCGAGCTGGGCTGTGGCGACGTCGAGTTCTTTGAGGGTGATGTTTGCGCCGCCGGTGCGGATCGCGATGACGGAGGCGGTGGAGATGACGTAGGTGAGGGCTTCGAAGCAGCCGCCGGTGGGCCGGTGCAGTTCGACGGTCACCGGCAGCAGCGCAGCGGGGGAGGGTGAGGCGGGCACTGTGGGGCGGCCCGCCTGTTCGAGGGGTACCCGGTATTTTTTCTCAACTGGCCGCCGCAGATAAGCGGTTGGTGACCCTGGCGAATGAGAACGACCACCGGCCAGGCAACGGTCCCCGACGCACCCGATGCACCCGACGCAGACGTACGGTAGCCGGGGCCGACGTGCGCCGGATGCCTTGGCTGATGTTCCAGCCTCCCTGTGCGCGTTGCTCGGACGGACCCGGGCCACGGTGCTCTGTGTCATAGCGGATCGCCCCGGATGTTCCACCGCCCAGCTCGCAACCGGGGCAGGCATCTCCCTCGCCAGTGCCGGCGAGCACGCCAGCGTTCTGCGTACGGCTGGTCTGACCTCCCTCACCAAGGCAGGCAAGCGAGCGCTGCATGCACTCAGCCCCGCAGGCCGGGCCCTCCTCAACTCCATGGCACAGGCGTGACAGGCACTCAAGTACCCTGACCGAAACCGATTTGGGGCTGCACGGTAGAGGCGTGGTTCGCCGAGGGTGCGTCGGCCTGTGAATAACCCGGCTCGTACACATCGGGGGCACGCAGTTGACGTGGAGGAGCCGGCGGTGGAGGAGGCGTCGTGGTGCCGCCCGGCAGTGGTGGCTAGGGCGTGTCTGGAAAGTCATGAGAGCCGGAGTCGGAGGCAGGCGAGGGTAACCATGGCTTGGTAGTGGTGGGCGCGTTTGTCGTTACGGGTGGCCAGGGCCCGGTTCTGTTTGAGCTGGCTGAAGCAGCGCTCGATGACGTTGCGTCGCCGGTAGGCGCTGCGGTCGAGGCGGCAGCGGCTCTCGCCTCGGCGGAGGCGTTTCGTTGATTTGGTCGATGCGTTCCGAGATGGTGCAGGTGATGCCGCGGCGGCGGCGCAGGTAGGCCCGGATCTTGCGGACCGAGACGCACACGATGGTCCAGTCCACGGTGCCGATGGCGTCGCAGTGCTGCTGGACGTGGGCCAGCAGGCGGCCCCAGGTGCTTGCGGTGATGCCGCCGCTCCCTGCGCCTTCGGCGGCATCGCGCGGTGCGCACCGCTCCCGGATTCCGCCGGCGGGTCCTGGGCGCACGCTCGGAGTTCCGGGATGACCGCCGTCGTAGCGCGAGGGCGGCAGCGCCTGCGGCAACGAGGACGGGGACGGCCGCGCTCGTCACGGCTCCGACCAGCCAATGCCACGCACCGGCCACTGTTAACAACGGGCTCGGGCCAGGTTCCGGCACAGTGACATCAACGACCTTGGGCTGTGTCTCCGCCAGTACGCTGTCCGGCGGCAGGGAGTTAGCCGGTGTAGGACCAGGACCACAACGCGAAGCCGGTGGTTACCGGGCATGCCACAACACCGGCCAGGAATAGGCGGCTTGCCCAGGACCGACGGCGGATGCCGGGGGCGAACATCAGGGCAGTCAAGGCCGTGGCAGCACCGGCGACGATCGCCACGTACTGCAAGATCAAGGCGCCGGCGTCCGCGCCCTCCGCCGCACCCCAGAGTGCGACCAGCCCCACGAGCAGCGTGATCCAGGCCAGCGAGGCCAGAGTGAGCGCCCACAGCACACCTGCCGCCACGACCAGGCCGGTGTGCCCGGAGCGTGGTGCGGGCTGAGCAGGGCCGTACAAGCGCGCGTAGGTGCCGGGGTTCATCGTTGATTCCTTCCGTGATCGGTGTGCACGATCCTCGCCCCGCACGCCCTCCAGTGGCATGGGTGCAGATACTCGCCTGCACCTTGGTTCGTACTCAGTTGCCGCAACCCGGCACCCAAACGCCTGGATCAGGTCCGGCGGAGCCCTCACCTTCGACGGGAAGCACGCTCGACGACGGGATCGCCCGGCAAGATGGCATTCCAACCAGGCTCTCAGGGACGCCGCCGGCCTCACCCCCTACCCTCGACGTCGCGCTCGCCTTCCACCACGCCACCTGGGCCGGCAGGACGCGCTCACCGCGACCACACCCGGCTACGCGAGCAGACCCGCGCGGGCGCGTACGCGTCCTCCATCGACCCGGCATCCAGCTCGGCATGCCCGACAGGCGTCCTGGCTTCTACACGGTTGTCTTCTTCTCGTGCCCGGCGGGCTCGTACGGCCGTCAAGCCACCGTGTGCGACGCCAGCACATTGATCTCCGCGTGGGCAATAGCTGCCCCAGCAAGCTGCCCTGGTGGGGCAACTGCCTCCTGGCTGCGGTTCCGCCCGCTGGCCACCATCTCACCATCAGCGTTGAGCAACACGGCTCCGATAGGCCGGCTGCCTGCCCTAAACGCCTCCCACGCCAACTCGAAGGGCAGTTGCCAGATCGCTGGCAGCGCTGCTGCTTCGTCACCAGGCATGCGCCGATTCTGCTGTGCCGCGGGCAGCTTCTTGCCGCCGGTCTTCGCGTGGGCCTCATGGGGGCGCCCTGAAGGAGTCGGTGCAAAAAGCACAGGCCACCCGCGGTGAGAGCGGCGCGGACGCGACCGTCCATGAGATGGCGAGGAAGCGCATCGCCCAAAGCCAAAGCGGAAGCGTGGCACTCAAGGCGCCGTTCCGAACCCCATGCAGGAACCGCCCGGGCAGGTCAGGTACACCGACTCAGACGGTGGGACCGGTGCAGGCAACGAGGCCGCCCAAACGAAGTTTTGAACGAGGCACCAGCGACACACCTGTATCCGGAAACTCCGCATCGACGCCGGCCGGACTGTGCCCTTTGGGCTGGGCCCTCTCCGAGCGATGGCCTGACGTGTACCGGCAGCTGGATGCCCGACCGGTCGGCACGCCGCGCACTCGCCGACTTCTCGCCGGTAGGAGTTGCACCAGCTGCTCGGCCAGGTGGTGCTGACCGACGCAGACTATGGGCCGCTCGGCGAGGGCGACAGGCCCCAAATAGGAGCGGTAGACGGCCAATCCGCCGAAGCGGGCATCGGCCAACCAAAAGCCTCACGAGACTGGCTCACGGGTGTCTGCGGCGGCGCCGCACCGTTGACAACGCCAGGTGAACCAGAGGGGCGATACCGGGGAGACCGCCGAAACGGGTCAAGAGTCCGTACATTTCGGCGAGGTCACGGTCGACTTCCTCTTCGTGGGATGTGGGCAGGCGCAGCAGGTCCACCCCTTCCAGCGGTACTGAAGCGGACAGATGAGGCATGCCGTCGACCAGCACTGTGTAGGTGGTTCTCTGCCGGCGCTTCATCAAGCTCGGGCCCACCTTGAGGGCGGTGGCCTCCGTCTCCGTGCGGGGCGGTGGGTTCGTCGACGGATACGTGTCCGCCTCCAGCACTTGCAGGATCGGCACCCCCATGTCGAACGTCACCGGCATTCCCGCGTCGTAGCTGCTGCTGGGTATGTCGTGCCGCCCGCTCACGACCAGGTGGAACTCGACAAGGTACGGGGCTCCCACCAACCTTCCGTGGTGGTGGACTTCGAGTTCTGGAACCCTTCCCGTCGCTTCGGAAAGCAGCCGCGTGGTGCGGTAGATGCCGAAGGCGAGACGCCGCTTCGGAGTGCCGACCCGGTGCGCTATCACGGCGGCGACCGACCCCGTCACGAGCGTTGCAAGGCCGCCGACGGCAGCCCAAAAGACCTCTGAGGCGTACCACTCACCAGCGAGCAACATGGTGTCATCCAAGCACCCTGTCTTCCGCGCCGTGGGACCTTCCAGCTCCTGTCCGGCTCAGCGGTCCCGCCGACCAAGAGCTGCCGTTTGCCGTGGCGCTCGCCCAGGCCGGCCGTGTCGTGTGCGTGCTGCCAGAGAGCGATGACATTCGCGTCCGGCCCGGTGCTGCTTCCCGTCCGGCGGGCACCTGAGAAGAAGGTCCGACCGCTGCTCCCGCCTGGCGGGACGTACCGCTGATCGGCCTCTTCTTGCAGGTCGGAGCCGTGTGGCGTGGTCTGCATGACAGTGGATATCAGGGTTATGCGGGACGGTCAGACGTACTGCTACTACCTGCGCGAGACCGTTGTCGGTGACGGCCGCCGCCCGGCGCGCACGCCGCTGCGCGCCGCCCAGGAGCAGGCCGGTGTCCCGGCGGGGCGATGGCTGGGCCACGGCCTGGCCGCGCTCGGACTGACGCCGGGTGAGGAAGTCACCGAGGCGCAGCTGCGGAACCTGTTCGGCGAGCGGGGCCGCCATCCGTACGCGGACCGGATCGAGGCCGACCGGCTCGCCAAGGGGGTGAGTCGGCGAAGAAGGCGTTCAAGGCCGGCGCCCTCGGACGCCGGGTGACGGTCACAGGCGTGGAGTTCGTGTTCTGGCCGCAGCCGACGATCTACCTCCAGTGGGCGCTGGGGATGACGAGACGCGGCGGGTGCTCGAGGCCGCACACGAGTACGCGATCGAGCGGGTGCTGGAGTGGATCCAGGACGAGGAGGCGGTGATCCGGTACGGCAAGGACGGCATCTACCAGGTCCAGCCGCCCGGCGGTCTGCTCGCCGCACGCTTCCGCCACTACGAGGCTCGCTCTGGCCGACCGCTGCTGCATGACCATCTGCTGCTGCCGGTGAAGGGGCAGCGCTTGGACGGGACGTGGGGCTCGAACCACACCACGGCCCTGTACGTGAACACCGTCGCCGCCTCCGCGCTCTACAACGAACTCGTGGCCGCAGAGGTCTGCGAAGAACTAGGGCTGGCGACCGAACCGCGCACCGCCACCCCGGGCGCCGACCGGTGATGGAAATTGCCGGGGTACCGCACGAGCTGATCCGCAGGACGGCCCGGCGCAGCGACCAGATCGCCGCCTGCCTGGCGGAGCTGGAGCACGAGTACGTCACCGCTGTCGACGACGACGGCGAGCTGAAGTTCCTGCCCGTGGTCTCCGAGCGGGCCCGCGCCAAGATCAACCAGATCGCCCCCCGCAGGACTCGTCCGCCGAAGCAGACGGCCCGGCCGCTCGCGCAACTGCGCGCGTGGTGGAAGGCGAGCGCGATCCTCACCTCCGGGGTGGCCGCCGACCTCATCACCTCCCTTCTCGACTACGCGCGCGCCGCGGCGGCGGCGATCCGGGCCCGGGTCGCCGCCGTGGTCGACATCGCGCTGGCGGCCGTCGACGTCACTGCGACGGTGTTCGTGATGAACGAGGGCGGGCGTTTCCACCGCCGGCACCTGCTCGCCGAAGCCCCCCGCCACCTCGCCCTCGTCCTGCGCGGCCGCCCCCGCGACCCCGCCTGGACGACAGAATCGTGGCCGCCGCCATCTCCACCCACTGCCTGGACATCAGCGAACCGAAGCCCGTGCGCGGCCTGGAGGCCGGCTACCGCCTCTATACAGCCCGGTGGGACCTGGCTGACCTCCCCGCCCGGCCCCACCCACCCACTCCCGCGCCCGACCTGGACCGGCAGCCCCGACCGATCCCGGCGAGCCGGCTGTGCTCCGGCCGCCGGGCCAGGACGCGGGGGAGGGGGAGATGCCCCGCATCCCGCTCCAGTACGACCGTGCCGTCCTCGCCGGTGCGGTGGCGCGGGAGAAGCCGCGCACCACCGCCGCCGCGCGGCGGCATACGACGTCGTCGCCCACCAGCAGATGGCGATGCCCGAGCAGCTGCTCGCGCCCGAGCCGGCCGACCCCGAGCACAACGACCAGGAACACAAGCCCGGCCGCCGGCCGCCGCGAGGCGCTGGACATGACGGCGCTGCGGGCCCTGCGGGAGCCCCGCACGGACGTGGAAGCCCTCGATCTCACAGCCGACCGACTGCGCCGCATCCTAGAGATGGCCACCAAGATGGCCGACGACTCCCGCGTCCGCGCGGACCGCCACACCGGCCAGCACGACGCCGACGTAACGCGCCCGGTGCGCCCGGACGACCAGCAGGCGCACCGCCCGCAGGAGCCCGGACCGCACCGCGGCCGCGAGGCCGGCCGCTGAGCTTGTGCTTTAACCTCAGCGCAGTCGGGCGCGCAGGATTGCGGCACCGTCACCCTCAAGGTCCTCGCAGGCCGCTGCACGGCCTGCCATCCCCATCACCAGCGACAGAGTCGGCCCCCGGACTAGTTCCCCCGAGCCGGTGGTGAACGGTCCGTCCGTAGCCTCGAGCCGCAGACCCGCGATCGCGGCCTTGCTCGGGACGGTGAAATCGCGGCTGGCGAAGAACCGGGCCACGGCGGTCGTCGTGGCTACTGGGGGTGTCCGCACAAGACCCAATGGCCGACGGATGTCCTCGCTGTGGACGACGATCTCGCCCAACCAGGCCGCTGTATGTCCTGTCGGCCCGGCGGGCCCGGCGACAACTGCGCGAAATCGCCGCAAGGTCTCTTCTGGTGTAGCACCGCGGTGCTTTGCAAGCCGTCGGTCGTTGTGCAGATCGGGGTCGAACCGCGCAGCCAGCATGCTCAGCAGCCAGCGCCACATCCTGGTGCTGGCACCTGCCGTCAGATGGGCTACGACCTCCTCCACGGTCCAGCGTTCACACAGTGATGCTTTCGCCCACTGGGCCTCGCTGAGTTCGTCGAGGTCTTGAGCGAGCGCGGACCGCTCGACGTGGATCGCCCTTTCCAAATCTTTCCGGGTCTCCAGAACGTGTGGTTCAGCCACAGGTCAGCCTCCAGATATCGGGTGTCCTCCATCGGACTCCTATCGCGGCCCGAACTCATCGACTGCACCCGCGGAGCGGACCGTATTCGACCTTCTTGTGTCGAAATGGTCCTCCAACTACGCCGCTCACCTGGGCATTCTCCCGCGGCTGAGGCGCCTTTCGTCTGATCATGCACTCCGATCAGGAGGCACGGAACGAGACGAGGGCCGTGAGGGTGGGTCTGCTGCCTGAAGCCGCGATAGGAAAGCGTCACGTTTCCGGGACGAGTTTTACGCGTGTCTGACCGGACGTCGCGACGAGTTGTCCGAGCTGGCAGACGCGGTGCTGTGTGCGCCGGGTGCGGTGCCGGCGGTCAAGCTGACGCTGCTGCCCGAGCACCGCCGCGGACATGGAGCGATGTACGACGGATTGAACCAAGGGCGACGCTGACCGGTTGCCTTCGCTGCTGGCCGGGCTTCCGCTGCCCCGTTCCCCGACGGGCGCCTGGTCTTGGCCGTTGACGTCTCGCCGTGGCTGCGGTCGGATGCTGCCTTCGTCATACATGTCCCCGGACCATGGGCGGGCATCGAAGCTTCGCCCGAGACCAAGTCCAAGGCCGCGTCCCAGTCGAGTAGACGTGCCTGGCCCGGGTCGGCCCCGTACCGGGAACCAGATGACGAGATGGTCTCGCTGCGGAGTTGCCTCGGGGAACGGAGACGCACAGTGGGGCGACCACGGAGGGAATCGACGCCTTCCAGTACTGGCGCGACGGAGAGTGCGTCGAGTACTTCGAGCCGGGGATGGAGCACAGCCGGGACCGCCTTTCGCCGCCTTGGACCATGACGAGGCCAGGCCAATGCGGATCAGACCAGACATCTCGTGACGCGATCATGATCTGGCATTCTTGAGTCGCCTCCAGCAGACAATGCTGCGGGCCAACGCGAGGAAGGCGCCGTGGAACTCGACTCGCTGGCTTCGTTCACTTTCGGCAGCAGCGTTTGTTTAGTCAATTGGGCAGCGAGTCCCGGCCGGGGTCTCGTGAATGTTCGCGAGAAACGATGTCAGTCCATGTGACGGGCCGCCGCCTGTAGGGCGGCGGCCCGTCGAGCCCGGACCGTCCGGTGTCAGAAGGGCAAAGAGGCCCGTCTGTCAGCCTCCGGTGCCAAGAGCGTTGAGGATGTGTGGCCAGGCAGCCGCGCCCAGGAGTGCGTCAGCTTCGGGTGTGCCGCCGTATTGGAAGTGGGGGGAGGCTGAGGCCCGGCTTTCGCCCGGAAGTCGTGGTCGGTGGCCGGCATCGTGGCGGGCGATCAGCTCCACCTGGGCGCCGGCCGACCGTCGGCGTTGCGCCAACTGTTCGGCGAAGGGCAGGGACGGCCACATCGCGTCGTCGCCTCCCGCGACAAGCAGCAGATCAGCCTGGGCCTTCTCAACAGGTATCTCCGCTGAAGGAACCAGATGGTTGAAGGTAGTCTCGCTGAGTTCGTACCATCCGCGGATCGCCACCGGACCGCTAGTCGGTTGTGTAGCCGTCCAGGAATCGTCCATCGGCACGAAGGGAAGTGGCTGCTCCCGCCATGTCCAGGACGATCGGTAGGGCAGCCGTTCGCCGTCGCGGCCTGGTCCGACGTTGCACCAGACCCGCGAGGTCGGCGACAGCGCAATCACCACGTCCACGCGCGGGTCGTGCACTGCGGTGAGCAGAGCTGCTTCAGCCCCTTTGGAGACGCCGAGGATGCCGATGCGGCGCGCCCCGCCGGCATGGAGGAGATCGACGGCGTCGATGAAGGTTTCCAAGGGGACTTCGCAGATTCCCGGAGACTGTCCGGGCCCACCGAACCAGCGGATCGCCAAGGTGGCAATGCCTTGCTCGGCAAGGATGCGCGCTCTCTCACGTTCGATGCGTCCGCTGGAGCCCGCCAAGACCAGAACGCCGACGTCAGCGCCAGCAGCGGGAGAAATCAGAACGCCTTCCCAAGGGTTGGTCAGCTCGCGCTCTGTCAGTTCCACGTGCTCCCCCCGCCGTCTGCCTTCAATTGCTCAGTGTGCTGGGGCAGTCTATTGGGTCTTGATGCCCCGCACGGGTGGCAAGCGATGCCGCGCTGACCTGCTACCCGTGGAGACAAGAGAGGGAGTTCCTTCAAGGCCTTTCAGCTGGCCGTGGCGGCCTTTTCGGCTCGGGCTCGGGTGGTGGCGAGGCGGTGGGAGTCGGTGCCGGTCTCGATGATGGTGCCGTCTTAAAGGCGAGGCGGTCGACGATGGCCGCGCAGAGCCCGAAGCGCAATGTTCGTTCGGACGAACAGCGCCCACGCCGCGTGGTAGTTGAGTGCGCGGAAAAGCCTTCGCAGCGTCCACCACAGCGGGACATCCGGGCCGGTGGGCACCAGCCCGTGCATCTGTTGCTGGAAGAGCCGCGGCCAGGCGAACCCGTCTGGCCGCGGGAGAAGTCACTTCGGGCGTTCGACTTTGACGCCAACCCGAACATAGACGCGGCGATCGTCCACACCCTGGCCAGCTGCGAGTGGATCAAGAAGAACCAGCTGCTTTGCCTCCCGCTGCGGGAGGCTGCGGGGGCCGCCCTCGTGCAGGACGGGGTCCAGCGCTCGGTTTCCGAGCGGATGCCGGGTGAGTCCCTCCCCACTGGTCGACCATCGTGCAGCTCGGCGAAGGAGTCGACTTCCGGCGTGTTGACTGAACTAGGGGACGTTCACACCTTCCGCCGGACACCAGGCCGCTGCTGTCCGTGCCCCCTACCTTCGATGACGTCCTCGGCGGCGGATGTGACCTACCGTTGAGTCGTGGACAAACGGGCATGTCCGAGGGCCCCTCGCGAACAGTTCGTTGAAGACCTCATCGGGTAGCTGCCGGGGAATCCACCAGGTGAGAGGCGTACCGGACGACGCGCACCCGCTTGGGGCTCCGGACGAGATCCAGAAGGTGACCGAAGCCCGGTCGCGGTCCGAGGACGGCACGGTCTGGCTCTACCTCAACCGAGGCCGCCCGGCCCTGCTGGAATGGTCGAACCGCTACGACCACCTGCGGGAAGTGACCGGCGATGACGTCCTCACCTACATCAAGACACTGCACGGCCCCCAGCGTCACCAAGCAACTTGTCGCCCTGCGCTCGCTGTTCACATGGGCCAGTGGAACGGGCCGATCTCCCGCAACCCGAGCAGCCGGATCAAGGTCGGTGAGTACGAGTACGCAGTGCTGCAACCGCTCGTCCCCGCCCAGGTCGACCGCTCCGTCGCGGCGGCCACCACCCCGGCGACGCGACTCATCCCCCAGCGGCCGGCCGGGGGAGTCCGGCCGCTGGGAGACAACGGCGACCGCGGGCGTCGCCGCCCCGGACGGCCTCAGCGCCGGGGCAGCAGCGCCCCCGCGCCAAGGGCCATGACCACCAGCAGGCAAGCGGCGCTCAGCAGGCTCTCCCTCATGCCCGACAAGAAGTCCCCGGCGAGGAGCGCGCCGAAGGCGGCGATGCTCACGGCTCCGCCCGTCTGGCGACTGGTGTTGAGCAGCGCCGCCGCCGTGCCGGCCCGCTCCGCGGCGACGCTGTCCAGCATCAGGGAGGTCAGCGCCGGCATGGCAAGGGAGCCCCCGATGCCCAGCGGGATCATCAGCAGGGCCGTCGCCCACGGCGGCGTGCCGGGGTCGATGGGGAGCAGCAAGCCGCAGCCCAGCGCGACGATCAGCAGTCCGGCGATGACCACGGGCCGTCGGCCGAAGCGGGTGACCGCCCGCGGCGAGAGATAGTTGACATTGGCGGTGATCAGCGCCATCGGCACGAACATCAGGCCGGCCGAGAGCGCCGACTGTCCCCGCTGTTCCTGGAAGAAGAGACTCAGCACGAACACCCCGCCGTAAAAGGCGGCGTTGAGGGCGAAGCCCGAGATCACCGGTACGGTCACGCCGCGCAGTCGGAACAGCTCCAGCGGCAGCATCGGATTGCGCCGCCGGGCCTCGATGGCCACGAAACCGGTCGCGGACAGCACCGCGATCACGGTCGCGGCAAGGACGGTGTCGGTGAACCCGTCGTGCCCGCCCTCGATCACGGCGAAGGTCAGCGCGGCCAGCGACAGCATGGCGGTCACCTGTCCCGGCAAATCGAACGCGACGGAGTGGCGCGGGGAGCGCGTCGCCCGCATCAGAGCCAGGAACCCGATGATCCCGGTGGGCACGTTGAGGCAGAACACGGCGCGCCAGCTCCACTCCGTGGTGAGCAGGCCGCCCAGGACGGGCCCCGCGGCGATGGCAACCGCGCCGCCGACCGTCCACAGCGCGATGCCACGCGCCCGCTCGTCAGGATCGGAGAACACCTGCCGGATCAGTGCCAGCGAGGAGGGCACCATGACCGCCGCCGCGCTGACCTGCACCACGCGGGCCGCGATCAGCACCCCGAGCGTCGGCGCCGCCCCGCAGGCCAGCGAGGCGAGAGTGAAGACGCCGAGCCCCCAGCCGTACGCGCGCCGCGCCCCCACCGCGTCCGAGAACGCGCCGGCGGAGAGCATCAGCGCCGCGAACATCAGCGTGTAGCTGTCGACGACCCATTGGAGACCGGACATCGAGCCGCCGAGGTCGGCCCGCATGGTGGGCAACGTGACGTTGACGCCGGACACATCGATCGTGATCACGAAGAAGCCGAGGACGGCGGCGACCAGAGCCGCGCGAGGGGAACCCGGCCGCCCCGGGCCGTCCTCAGGGGATTCGCCCGCCTCAGCTGCCGTGTTCGCGCCGGACTGCCTCGTACGCATGGTGCACTGCTCCTCACCGCGGTGTCGCTGGGAATACGTCAAGCAACGTGCCCTGCCCGAGCGCCTCCTGGCAGGCCGAGCTGTGCGGGGGAGTGCTGTGCCTGGCCCTGATACGGCCTCCCTGCGCGCGACACGCCTTGCGAGAATGAACGGATGAGCGAAGGTACGGAACTGGGCCGCTTCCTCCGCGCCCGCCGCGGGCAGGTGCGCCCCCAGGACGTGGGCCTGCGGGCCGGCACGGGCGTCCGCCGCACCCCGGGGCTGCGCCGCGAGGAACTGGCGACCCTCGCCGGGGTGAGTGTCGACTACTACACGCGTCTGGAGCGCGGCCGCGAGACGCGGCCCTCACCAGCCGTGGTCGCCGCGGTCGGCGAGGCGCTCCAGCTCTCCGACGACGCGCTGCACCGGCTGCACGAGCTGGTGGCGCTCGCCGCGGGTCAGCCGCCGACGCCGTCCCCGGGACCGGCGCGGACGGTGCGGGAGTCGTTGCGCGTCCTGCTGGAGACGGTGCGCCCCGCCCCGGCGTACGTCGTCAGCCGCACCAACGACGTACTGGCCGCCAACCGGCCCGGTCTGCGTCTTTTCTCCGGCATCACGGACTGGCCGTGGGAGCGCCGCAACATCACGCGCTACATGTTCCTGCACCCCATGGGCCGCAAGCTGTACCGCGACTGGGAGGAGATGGCGGCGCACAGCGCGGGCCACCTGCGCGCGGTGGCCGGCGCCGACCCGGACATGCCGGAACTGGCCCAGCTCGTCGGCGAACTCGTGGTGAAGAGCCCGGAGTTCGCCCGGCTCTGGGAGCGGTACGACGTGAAGGAGCGCGGCGGCGGCGAGAAGCACTTCCGGCACCCGGAGGTCGGCTCGCTCTGCCTCTCCTTCGAGGTGATGACGATCTCCCGCACGGACGGTCAGCGCCTCGTCACCTACCAGGCCCCGCCCGGCACCCCGGACCACGACGCGATGCTGCTCCTCGACATGGCGAGCCCCGAGGAGGCGGCGCCGCCCGAGGGGGCCGAGCGGCAGGAAGGGGCCGAGCTGTAGCGGGCGCGCCGCCCGCCCGCACACACCCGATCCGCCCGTCCGTCCAGGAGGTAATTTTCCTGGGTGGACGGGCGGATTCGTTCTTCGCGCCGGAACACGGATTTCGCGCCGGGATACGGATTTCGCACCGCAATACGGGAGAACCGGCACGTGTCACCGCCGTGCAATTCAGCGAACGCCACCGCGGTATCGGCAGAGCAGGGCGCAGGCCGTACGCACGCGGCGACCACCCCCCCCACGGGCTCATGAGCGAGCTGCCGCTGAGCCGAGCCGCGGCCCGTTCGGTGAGCGACGGCCGCCTGCTGACCCACCGCGTGCTGAGCGGCGACGACGACCGGCTGCTCGTCGTGGTCGGGCCGTGCTCGATCCACGACGTGAACGCCGGTCTGGCGTACGCGAAGTCGCTCGGTGAGCTGGCCGCCGACCTCGCCGCCGGCGACCTGGCGGTCGTCATTCGGGTGTACGTGGAGCAGCCCCGGGCCGCGGTCGGCTGGACTGCTCACCGACCCGGCTCTCGACGGCAGCCTCGACGTCAACCACGGGCTGCGTACGGCGCGGACGCTCATGCTGGAGATCGCCGAACAGGGGCTGCCCATCCCGACCGGGCCTACCGGACCCGCAACCGCACCACCATGCCGGACGCTTCGGGCAGCCCGGCCCTCGAACTGGCGTCAGTCCCCGGCCTGGTCGTCTCCCACTGGATCGACCAGCTGCGCGCGAGCGCGCCCCTGCCCGTCGCGGACATGGCGGAGGTGCTCAGGAAGGCAGCCGACGTCCTCGAGGCCCAGGAGATCCTGGGAGACGACCTGGCAGCCCACGAGCGGCGGACGGCGGCGCTGACGGGCGCACGCACCCGTCACCGTCGTGCGCGAGTGCGACCGGCTCATCACCGAGACCCTGCGCGGTCGGCACCCCCGTGCCCACCGCGCCGTCGGCAGGCGCCGCGTGGTGCCCCACCGGAGACGTCTTCGCCGTGCACGCGGCCGGCAACAGCCCGGGGGTGCACGCCATGTGGCTGGAGGCCCTCGCGCTCGGCTACCGGGTCGTCATCCGCCCCTCCACCCGGGACCTGCTCACCCCCTTCCGCCTCGTCACCGCGCTGCGGCAGGCAGGGGTGCCGCCGACGCAGCTGGTCGTGGTGCCCTGGGACCACGCGACGGCGGATCTGATCATCGAGCGCTCGGACCGGCCCTTATGTACGGCGGTCAGGACGTCGTGGACTAGTACCGCAACCGCGGCGACGTCCGGCTGCAAGGCCCGGGCTGTTCGAAACTGGTCGTGGCCGCCGATGCGGACCGGGGCGCCGGTCTCGGCCTCGCGCGAACGGGTGCGCTCTATCACGCGGCACCGCGTGCACCGCGACCACGGGCGTCCTCGTCTAGCGGGATCCGACGGAATTCGCCGGTTAACTGGCCGCGGCGCTGCACCAGGCGGCACCGGCCCACCCCCTGGACGACGCGGCCCTGCTGCCGTGCCTGCCGCAGACCGAGGCGGAACGCCTCGCGGCGGCGGTCCTGGACCGGGCGAAGGACGCGGCGGTCGTGCACCTGGCCCCGCGAGTCGAACAGCTCGGTGGCGAGGGGCCCCTGGCGACCGTGACGCCCGCGGTCGTGGAGCTGGAGTCCCCGAGGAACCCGCTCCTCTCGTACGAGGTGCCCTTCCCGTGCGTGTGGGCCGCCCCGCGCCGTGGGGCCGAGCAGCGCAGTGGCTGCTTGGCACCGGTAGCGCATGGTCAGGCGGGGGTGACGCGTGCTCAGGCGAGGCGGGTGCGGATGAGGTCGTGGGTGAGGCGGGTGAAGGCATGTGTGGCGGCGCTTTGGTAGGCGTCGGTGCGGGTGAGGAGGGCGACGGTGCGGGTGGGCAGGGGTGGGTCGAGGGGACAGGGTGTGAGGTGCGGATGGCCGTGGGTGATGGCGTCGGGGAGCACGGTGGCCAGTGTGGTGCGCTGGACGATCTCGGTGAGGGCCTGGATGGAGTTGGCCTCCACTGCGATGCGCGGACTGACGCCGTGCCGTTTGAAGTAGGCGTCGATGTGGCCGCGGGTGGCGAAGTCGCCGCTCAGCAAGGCCAGGTGGCGTTCGGTGAGGTCGCCGACAGGCAGGGGGAGTTCGTGCTCGGCGGAATGGCGGGTGCTGGTGACGAGGGTGAGTGTTTCGGTGAACAGTTCGGTGGCGGTGATGCCGGGCTGGTGGGTGCCGGTGAAGGCGATGCCGAGGTCGATCTCGTCGGTGAGCAGACCGCTTTCGATGCGGTCCTGGGACATCTCCCGCAAGGTCAGGGCGATCCCGGGATGGCGGGTTCGCAGTTCGGCGGCGAGCGGGCCGGTGAGGTAGGCGGTGAAGGTCGGGGTGACCGCCAGGCGCAAGTGGCCGCGGCTGAGGTCGTGCACGTCGTGGACGGCGCGTTCGGCGGCGGCGAGGTCGCGCAGGGCGTGGCGGGCGTGGTGGACGTACGCCGCGCCGGCGTCGGTCAGGCGCACGGTACGGCCGGTGCGGTCCAGCAGTTGTACGCCCAGGATCCGCTCCAGCTGCTTGATCTGCTGGGAGAGGGTGGGTTGGGAGACGTGCAGCTCCTCGGCGGCACGGGTGAAGGTGCCGTTCTCGGCGACGGCGAGCAGGTAGCGCAGGTGACGCAGTTCCGGGGCCATGAGACCGACTATAGATGCAAGCTATAGGCCCTATGGATATCGAGTCTTGGACTCTATAGGCAATGGTCATGCAGGGTGGATTCCGCCAGCCCGATAAGGGCGGCACCACCGAAAGGGAGTGACCCATGCATGACCTCGCTGAGGGCGTCGCACGGTTCCAGCGGGAGGTCTTCCCCGCCAAGAAGGGCCTGTTCGCCCACCTTGGCGGCCATCACGCCCCGCATACGCTGTTCATCAGCTGCTCGGACGCCCGTGTCGTCCCGGAGCTGATCTGCGCCAGCGAGCCGGGTGAGCTTTTCGTGATCCGTACCGCCGGCAACCTGGTGCCCGCCCACGGCCCGGGTTTCGACGGGGTCACGGCGAGCATCGAGTACGCCATCGCCGTACTGGGCGTGAAGAACATCGTGGTCTGCGGGCACTCGGCGTGCGGCGCGATGACCGCCCTCGCCCAGGACCACGACCTGTCCGGCACTCCGGCGGTCGCCGGCTGGCTGCAACACGCGGACGCCTCCCGGGCCCACACCGCAGCCGCCGACGACGTAGACGCACTGGTACGGCAGAACGTACGCGCCCAACTCGCCAACTTGGCCACCCACCCCTGCGTCGCCCGCGCACTGGCGCACCAGACGGTCACCCTGCACGGCTGGGTTTACGACATCCCCACCGGCAGCGTCGGAACAGTCGACTCCATCGCCCGCCCCACCGCCCTCGCCACCTGACCACCCCCACTTCCCGCGCCACCCCCCGGCGGCACGAGCCATCTCTCACTAGGCCGTCGTCGCGCGAGCACGCACGGCATACACCCCCGACACCCCCGAAAGGACAGCCACCCCATGGCCCACGCACAATGTGACCCCGCCGCCCGCCAAGACCTCGCCGTCAAGGCCGTCGAAGCCAAGACCCGCAAAGACCTCACCTGGGAACGGATCGCCGAGGTCTCCGGCCTGTCGGCGGCTTTCACCACTGCCGCCCTGCTCGGCCAGCACGCTCTGCCGGAGAAGGCGGCGAGGGCCGTCGCAGAGCTGCTGGAACTGGACGCGGACGCGGTGACGCTGCTCCAGACCATCCCCATCCGTGGCTCGATCCCCGGCGGCATCCCCACCGACCCGACGATCTACCGCTTCTACGAGATGCTCCAGGTCTATGGCACCACCCTCAAGGCACTGGTCCACGAGCAGTTCGGTGACGGCATCATCTCCGCGATCAACTTCAGGCTGGACGTGAAGAAGGTCGCCGATCCCGAGGGCGGCGAGCGCGCGGTAATCACCCTTGACGGCAAATACCTGCCGACCAAGCCCTTCTGACACCGCTCGCTCTTCCGCGGGGAGGGCCTTCCGCGGGGCGGGCCGCCAACGCCCAGCCCGAGCCCGGCACTCCGCGGCGGATGGCTTCGCCACGGCCACCATCGAGCTGCCCGGTAGCGGTGACCGGCCCCGCCTGCCCGCCGCCGAGCGGGCCCTGGCCGACCTGCGCCGGGTGATGGGGGCCGGCGAGCCGGTCAGCGACGAGATCATCGACGCCCTCATCCTCCCGCTGGTCGACAAGGCGGTCCCGGAATGGCAAGCCGCCCTGGACGCCCTCCTGTCACTG
>NZ_JODF01000083.1:0-43401 GCF_000717945.1 Streptomyces sp. NRRL S-920 | reverse complement strand
CCCCCGACGCCCCCGTCGCCGACCACCGCCCCCGCAGCCCCACCAGCACGGCCATGGCGATGGCGAGCAGCAGCAGGGACAGGGAGGTCGCGGCCTCCGGTGAGTCCTGGAGCAGCAGGTACACCTGGAGCGGCAGGGTCTGCGTGGTCCCGGGAAGGTTGCCCGCGAAGGTGATCGTCGCGCCGAACTCCCCCAGTGCCCGCGCCCAGGTCAGCGCCGCCCCCGCGACCAGGCCGGGGGCGACCATCGGCATGGTGACGGTGAGGAACACCCGTACGGGAGACGCCCCCAGGGAAGCCGCCGTCTCCTCGAAGCCGGGCCGCAGCCCGCCCAGCGCGCCCTCCAGGCTGATCACGAGGAACGGCATCGACACGAAGGTCGCCGCGACCACCGCGCCGGACGTGTGGAACGGCAGCACGATCCCGAAGGTGCTCTCCAGCCAGGGCCCGAGCAGCCCGCGCCGCCCGAAGCCGAGCAGGAGCGCGACGCCGCCGACGGTCGGCGGCAGCACCATCGGCAGCAGCACGAGGGACCGTACGAACGTTTTCCCGGGGAAGTCCACCCGCGCGAGCAGCCAGGCCAGCGGCACCCCGAGCAGCAGGGAGAGCCCGAGCGCCCAGAACGACACGAGCATGGACAGCTTCAGCGCCTCGGTCACGCCGGGCGCGGACAGATGACCGCCCAGCTCGCCCCACTCGGTACGGGCGAGGATGCCGATGAGCGGCATCAGCAGGAACGCGATCGCGAGCAGCGCGGGCAGCCCGAGGATGACCGGCGTCCGGGGGCGGCCCGGGGCACGGGGGCGAAGGCGGAGGCGGAGGCGGCTCATCGGCGGTCCTGGGGTCGGTGGTGGTGACGCGTACGACCGTGGCACGGAACCCCGTCCGTGCGACGCGTACGACCGGGCGCCCGTGGCGGGGAGGCGTCGGGCGCCCGGAAGCCGGTGGCCGCGGGGGTGCCCGCTACGGCTGCTGGAAGCCCGCGTCCCGAAGGATCTTCTGCGCCTTCGGCGTGCTGAGCCACTTCACGAACTCCGCCGCGGCCTTCCCGTGCTCGGAGCCCTTGAGCGTGGCCGCCGGATAGGAGGCCACGGCGTTCTGCGCGTCGGGGATCGCGACGGCGTCGACCTTGCCGGGGGCGGTCGCGGCGTCCGTCCGGTAGACGAGACCGGCATCGGCCTCGCCGAGTTCCACCTTGCTCAGCACGGAACGGACGTTCGCCTCCTTCGAGACGGGCTTCACCTCGACGTGCTGCCGGTCCAGGACCTGCTTGCTGTAGCGCCCGACCGGAACCGTGTCGTCCGCGAGCACGACCTTCAACTCGCTGTCGCCGAGGTCCTTCAGCCCCTTGATCCCCTCCGGGTTGCCCTCCCGGGTGGCGATCACGAGCCGGTTCCTGGCGATCACGGTGGGCGTCCCGGTCTCCGCCTTGAGCCCGTCCATGGTCCTGGTGTCGGCGGTCACGAGGACATCGGCGGGCGCCCCCTGCTTGACCTGCGCGGCCAGCTCCTGCGACCCGGCGGCGGAGACCGTCAGCCTCGTGCCCGGGTGGTCCTTCTCGTACGCCTTCTCGGCGGTGGCGAAGACATCGGTGAGGGAGGAGGCGGCGAGGACGGTGAGGTTCACGTCCTCGCCGCCGCCCTTCTTGCCCTCGCTGTCGTCGTCGCCGCCACACGCGGTGGCGAACGGGACGAGCAGCGCGGCGGTCACGACCGCGGCGGCACCACGGCGGACCGAGGCACTACGGCGGACCGAGGCGCTACGGCGGACGGACGCCCCACGGCGGACGGCGGCGGGGGCGGGGGGCTTCGGGAACATGGCGGGGCTCCTGGCTCAGGCGCGGTCGATGTGCACGCTCGTGGACTTCACCCGGGCGGTGGCCTGCATGCCGACCTCCAGGCCGAGTTCCTCCACCGCCTCACGGGTCAGCAGCGAGACGAGGCGGTGCGGGCCCGCCTGGATCTCCACCTGGGCGGCCACGTCACCGAGCTTCACGGCGGTGACGATGCCGGGAAAGGCGTTGCGGGCGGAGGTGTACGGCACGTCCTCCTCGCCCGCGTCGCCGCTGCGCGCGACCTCGACGGAGAAGGCGGCCAGATCCCGTCCGTCGATGAGCCGGCGCCCGCCCTCGTCGCGGTGCGTGGCGACGCGCCCCGCGTCCGCCCAGCGGCGGGCGGTGTCGGGACTGACCCCGAGCAGACGCGCGGCCTGCCCAATCGTGTAGGACTGCATGTGCGACAAGATAAGCGTGTTTGCCTCGCATCTGAAATATTTGATGGAAATCTCCATGGCAGATGCGGCCCCCTATGGAGGAACCCCCAAGACCTGACAGGCCCACCCCTGACAGGCATACCTCGGCCCAGTCGGCCAACTCTCCCCGCATGGACCTCTTCGGCAAGCACAAGCACGAACATGAGCACGACCAGGACCGCGACCGCGACACCGATCCGGGCCCGGGCCCCGAGGTCGAGGCGGCGGCCCCCGACGAACCCACCGAGCTGCCCGCCCGCTCCTGGTGGTCGGTCCTGCGCCGCACCGGCAAGGAGTTCATGGACGACGACCTGCCCGACCGGGCCGCGGCCCTGACCTACTACGGCGTGCTGTCGCTCTTCCCCGCGCTGCTCGTCCTGGTCTCGGTCCTCGGCGTGATCGGCAAGTCGGCCACCGACTCGGTCCTCGGCAACCTGGAGAAGCTGGCGCCGGGCCCGGTCCGCGACCTGCTGAGCGACGCCGTACGGCAGCTGGAGGGCAGCGGGAGCACCAGCGGCGTGGTGGCGATCGGCGGCCTGCTGCTCGCGGTCTGGTCGGCGTCCGGTTACGTGGGGGCCTTCATCCGCGCATCGAACGCCGTCTACGACCTCCCCGAAGGCCGCCCGGTGTGGAAACTGACGCCCTTGCGGATCGCGCTGACCCTGGCCCTGATGGTCCTCCTGGCCGCCAGCGCGCTGCTCGCGGTCTTCACGGGCCCGATCGCCGAGCGCGCGGGCGACGCCATCGGCGTGGGCGACGAGGCGCTCACCGCCTGGTCCCTCGTGAAGTGGCCGGTGCTGCTGGTCATCGTCATGTCGATGATCGCCCTGCTCTTCTGGCGGGCCCCGAACGTCCACGGCCCGGGCTTCCGTTGGCTGAGCCCCGGCAGCGTGCTCGCGGTACTCCTGTGGCTGGTGGCCTCCGCGGGCTTCGCGCTGTACGTCGCGGGTTTCGCCTCGTACAACAAGACATACGGCACCCTGGCAGGTGTCGTGATCTTCCTCGTCTGGCTCTGGCTGTCGAACCTGGCCATCCTGCTCGGCCTGGAATTCGACGCGGAACTCGCCCGCCAGCGCGCGATCGCGGGCGGTATGCCCCCCGAGGAGGAGCCGTACGTGGAGCCTCGCGACACCCGCACCTGGCCCGACTCCCGCCCGGACCCGGCGTCCTGACCGCAGGCCAGACGCGGCGCCCGGTGCCCTCCCGGCCGCCGGGCGCGCGTTGTGACCATGTTTCAGCTGTAATCACCCGCAAGCAAAAAGAGGCCAAAATCTCTCTTTACTGAAAGAACCTTGTTGCCCTGCCGACCACCGGGATAAATGATCCTCCGGGAGGCGGGGCGCAGAAGGAATCGGGGGGGGCGATGACCAATCAAGTACCGATGCTGGCCGGTCCGGTACAGCCGACACGGGATGCGCAGAGACACCGGCGCCGCAACGCGCTCCACACCATCTTAGGAATGCTCGAACTCGCCCGGCACGACCGGCCGCCCTTCGCCACGGAAGCGGTGCACGAGCCGTTGGTACGGGCGCTGCTGGTGGGCAAGACCGTGGCCGCCGCCCGACTCGGCGTCCAGCTCTCCCTCAGCACCACCTCCCGCCTTCGCCGAGGCATGGAGCGCCCGGAGGACCTGGTGACGGTCCTGGGCAACTTGATCGACAACGCCCAGGACGCCGTCCTCGCCCACCGGCCGACGGCGATGCGGGAAAGGCCCCTGATCGAGGTCGACATCCGTGAGCGGGCCGCCCTCACCGAAGTGCGGGTGGCGGACAACGGCCCCGGTGTCCCGCCGGACGCACGCGAGTGGATCTTCACCGAAGGCGCCTCCACCAAACAGCGGGCGGCCGGCCATCGAGGCCTGGGCCTGGCCATGGTCTCCGAGGTGCTGTCCCGGCGAGGCGGCGGCATCGCGGTCGGCGAACGTGCCGGCGGTGGCGCCGAGTTCACGGCGCGCCTTCCCCGCGCTTCGGCACAGGCCGACGCGTGGAGCCCGTCATGATCGACACCCTGGTCGTGGACGATGACTTCCATGTGGCGGAGATCAACGCACGGTACGTCTCGCGCATCCCCGGTTTCCGCGTGGTGAGGCAGGTGCACGACGCGGCCTCCGCTCTCGCCGCGGTGCGCGACGGCGGCATCGACCTCGTCCTTCTCGACCACTACATGCCGGGCGAGGACGGGCTGGCTCTCACGCGACGGCTGCGTCTCCAGCGCACCGACGTGGACGTGATCATGGTGACGGCCGATGACCGGCCGGCCACCGTCCAGGAGGCGCTGCGCGCCGGGGTGCTCCAGTACATCCTCAAGCCGTTCACGTTCGCCGGTCTGCGCCGGAAGCTGGAGGCGTACGCGCGGCTGCGCACCGCCCTCGACACCACGGATCTGAACCAGGACGACATCGACCGCGTGCTCGGGACGCTGCGCGCCTGTCCGCCCTCCGACGCCATGCCCAAGGGGTTCGCGGAGCAGACCGCCGAGCTGATCCGGCAGGTCGTCGCACGGGCGCCCGCGCCCGTGTCCGCCCAGGAGGTGTCGGAGGCCGCCCAAGTGAGCCGTTCCACCGCGCAGAGGTACCTCAAGTTCCTTGAGGAGCGTGGGCAGTTGCAGCTCACGCTCAGGTACGGGGCCGGTGGCCGCCCGGAGCACCACTACTCCACCCGGTGACACTGTTCCCACCGCGCGTTCGCGTACCACCACCGCGCCAACTCGTCCTGGTACGCCCGGATCTCCTCCGGGCTGCCCGCCGTGACCAGCGCGTCGGCGGCGGACTGCGTGAGGTGCTCGACACCGCGCCCCACGGCGCCCGGTGGGAACCGCACGGTCAGCTCCGCCGCCGGCACCGGGCAGGGCTGCTCCGGTGGCGCGAACGCCCCCCGGCCGGGCGGGAAGAGGATCCAGCTGGACAGCTCCGCCGGGGGCGCCGGTTGCGCGCGTAGGGTGAGGGCGCTGCCGCACTGGGCCCTGACCCCCTCCTTCGCCAGATGCACACCGAAGATCCGTTCGTAGGCCTCGGCGACCAGGGCGCCGCCGGACCGGCTGGCGATCTCGCAGAGCACCGGGTCCCCGTCGCTCCCGATCCAGGCCTCCAGGTGGAAGGCCAGCGGCAGCGCGGCCGGCGGCAGCGCGGCGATCAGGTCGTGGCCGAGTCGTGTGATCGCTCCGAAGCGGGGATCGTCCGCCCCGAGCATGACGCTGCTCATGTGGGAGTGGTCCCGCAGGCGTTGGGCGATGCCTTCGGTGTTGTAGACGGACGGCCAGGCGTGCAGGACACGTCCGTTGTGCATCATGCCGTCCAGATGCAGGAAGTCGCCGTGCACGAAGGTCTCCACCATCCACTGCCCCGGCACGAACGGCACGTCGGTGTCGCGCTGCCGGGCGAGGAAGGAGGCGATGTCCTGCGGGGCACGCAAGACGAGGACGCCTTCCGAGCCCGCTCCGAACCGGGGCTTGACCACGGCCGGGAAACTCGCCAGGTCGAGGAAGTCCAGCAGGTCCGCCGGGCTGTCGACCGGCGCGAAGGCGGGGACCCGGATCCCGGCGTCGCGGGCGATGCGCTTCATGACGACCTTGTCCCGGTACGCCGTCGCCGAGGCGACGTCCTGCCCGGGCAGGGCGAGCCTGCCCCGCAGCCGGGCCGCCCGCAGGATGTCGCTCTCGCTCGTGCTGGCGATCAGGTCGACGCCGTACTCACGCGCGGCCGCCTCCGCGACGTGCTCGGTGGCCCACGCGTGGTAGTCGTCCACCAGGCGATGCATCGGGAAGTACTCGCGGAGGATGTCCTCCGCGCCCTGCACGGCCTTCGGGGTGGTGATGAGGACGACGCCGTCCGCGGTGTCGTCCAGCCACTCGTGCAACGGGCGGCTGGTGAACGGCTGGCGGGAGAAGAGAAGAGCCTTGGGCATCAGTTCAGATCCTTGACGCAGTCGTGTCGGCAACCGGCCGCAGTCCTCCGTGGACGTGGACGAGCCCGGCCCCGGGCTCTCCCTCTTGTACGTGCTCGACGGCGGCCAGCACCAGATGGTGGTCGCCGGCCCGGATGACCTGGCGAGGAGCGCACACCAGCCAGCCCAGACAGCCGTCGAGCAGGGGTACGCCGTGCGGGCCCGTGTGCCACACGGTGGGCGGGGCGAACCGGTCGGCTCCGCGGGTCGCGAACCGCTGGGCCAGCTCGGCCTGATGGGCCCCGAGCAACTGCACCCCGAACCAGTCGGCGTTCCGTATCAGCGTCCAGGTGCCGGAGGTCTCGGCCAGCGCGAAGGACACCAGGGCCGGGCGGGCGCTGACCGAGGTGAACGAGGTGATGGTCACGCCCGCGGGCCCGGCCTCGCCCATCGCGGTGAGCACGGCCACCCCGCAGGCGTGGGCGCGCAGCACCGAGCGCAGGGCCGGCGGTTCGACGGTCACAGCGCCGCCGTCGTGGAAGTGGTGAACGGCGGGCGGGGCAGGCCGAGATGGTCGCGGAGTGTGGTGCCCTCGTACTCGGTGCGCGTCAGCCCGCGCCGCCGCAGTTCGGGCACCAGCAGGTCGACGATGGCGTCCAGGCCCCCGGGGTGGTAGTCGGGCATGATGTTGAAGCCGTCGGCGGCCTCGTTGACGAACCAGTCCTCCAGCTCGTCCGCGATGGACTCCGGTGTTCCGAGCAGGAAGCGGTGGCCCCGGCCCGCGGCCACGGACAGATACAGCTCGCGGATGGTGAGCCCTTCCCTGCGGGCCTTCTCGTAGAGAAGCTGCTGCTTGCTCGTGGAACCCTCCGTCGCCGGAAGCTCCGGCAGCGGGCCGTCCAGCGGGTAGCCGGATATGTCGACCATGCCGAGCTGGTACGAGAGCATGCCGAGCCCGACGACCGGGTCGACCAGGTCCTGGAGCGTGGCGTACTTGTCCTCGGCCTCGGCCCGGGTCCGGCCGACGACGACGAACGCGCCGGGCAGGACCTTGACCTGGTCCGGGTCGCGTCCGTGGTCGGCCACCTGCTTCTTCAGCCCCCGGTAGTAGGCCTGGGCGCCTTCGCGTGTCTGCTGCACGGTGAAGACGACCTCGGCCCAGCGGGCGGCGAAGTCCTGTCCGTCGGGCGACGAGCCGGCCTGCACGATCACGGGGTGCCCCTGGGGCGGGCGGGCGACGTTCAGCGGTCCACGCACCTGGAAGTGCTCGCCCTTGTGCCCCAGGACGTGCAGCTTCGCCGGGTCGAAGAAGCGCCCGCCCTCCTTGTCGTACAGGAAGGCGTCGTCCTCCCAGCTGTCCCACAGGCCGGTGACGACTTCCATGAACTCGTGCGCCCGGCGGTAGCGGGCGGCGTGGGGCAGTTGGTGGTCGAGGTTGAAGTTGCGGGCCTCCGCGTCCGTGGCCGAGGTGACCACGTTCCACCCGGACCGGCCGGCGCTGAGGTGGTCGAGCGAGGCGAACTGGCGGGCCACGGTGAACGGTTCGTTGTAGCTCGTCGACGCCGTGGCCGTGAGGCCGATGTGCGTGGTGTGCACCGCGAGCGCGGACAGCAGCGTCAGCGGCTCGAAGTGCACCATGCGCCCCTGCCTGCTCAGCTCGTCGGCGTCCCGGTACTTGGTGCGTACTCCCGCTCCGTCGGAGAGGAACACCATGTCGAAGCGGCCGCGCTCGGCCGTCCGCACGAGGGAGCGGTAGTAGTCGAAGTCGAGTCCGCCGTCGGGGCGGGCGTCGGGGTGCCGCCAGGCGGCGACATGATGCCCGGGAGCGGGCAGGAAGGCACCCAGTTTCATCATGCGGCGTTGCGAACTCACGTTGTTTCTCCCAGGAAGAGCTGAGATACGGCCTTGGTTCAGTCGAGTCGGCGGACAGGACTGCCCGCCAGGTACGCCTGGATGTCCTCCACCGCCTGGCTGTAGTACGTGGCGTAGTTGCTCTGCGAGACATAGCCGAGGTGCGGGGTGGCGAGCAGGCGCGGTGCCGTGCGCAGCGGGTGGTCGGCGGGGAGGGGTTCCACGTCGAAGACATCGACACCGGCGCCCGCGATCCGGCCCTCGTGCAGGGCGGCGAGCAGGGCGTCCTGGTCGACGATCGCCGCACGCGACGTGTTGATCAGGTAGGCGGTGGGCTTGAGGAGCTTCAGCTCGGCGGCCCCGACGAGGCCGCGGGTGCGCTCGCCGAGTGCCAGGTGGATGGAGACGAAGTCGGCCGCGCCGAGCAGTTCCTCCTTGCTCGACGCGAGTTCGACGCCGCACTCGGCGGCCCGTTCCCCGGTGAGGTTCTGGCTCCAGGCGCACACCCGCATGCCGAAGGCGAGTCCCACCTGGGCGACACGGCTTCCGATCTTCCCGAGGCCGAGCAGGCCGAGGGTGCGTCCGTGCAGATCGGCGCCGACGCTGGACTGCCAGGGGCCGCCGTCGCGGAGCGCGACGGACTCCCCGACGACGTTCCGGGCCAGTCCGAGCAGCAGTGCCCAGGTCAGCTCCACCGGCGGCGTGGAGGAGCTGGCGGTGCCGCACACCGTGACACCGGCCCGCCGGGCGGCTTCGAAGTCGATGACGGAGTTGCGCATGCCCGAGGCCACGAGCAGCTTCAGCCGGGGCAGCCGCTCCAGCAGCGTCGCCGGGAAGGGCACCCGCTCGCGCAGCGTCACCACGATGTCGAAGTCGGCGAGCCGCTCGGCGAGCCGGTCGTCGTCGGTCAGGTGGTCGGCGAACGAGACGATCTCCACCCGGTCCTGGACCGGGCCCCAGTCGGCCGCGTCGAGCGCGGCGTTCTGGAAGTCGTCGAGTACGGCACAGCGCAGTCGCATGTCACTCTTCTCCGTCGTTCATCTCGGCGTACATCTCGGCGTTCATCTGGTCGCTCATCTGGTTCGCGGTGACACCGAGCCCCGGGCCGGGCGGCAGGGTCACCACACCGGCGGTGACGTCGGCGCCGGTGAAGGGATCATCGGCCAGACCCACATGGCCGTCCAGGTCCAGATGGTCGGCGAGCGGCGCGAGTTGGGCCATGGCGGTCACCCCGAGCGCGCTCTCCAGCTTGCAGCCGAGCATGACGGCGAGCCCGGCGTGCCGGGCCAGGGCGATGGTCTCCCGGGCCGCGAGCAGGCCGCCGCACTTGACGAGCTTGATGTTGATGCCGGCCACCTGGCCGCGCAGGCGCGCTACGTCCTCGGGTCCGTGGCAGTCCTCGTCCGCGTAGACGGGCAGCGGCGCGCGGTCGCTCACGTACCGCAGGGCGTCCGCGTCACCCGGCGGCACGGGCTGTTCGAGCATCTCGACGCCGTGCCGGCCCAGCTCGTGGGCGACCCGCACCGCCTGCTCCGGTTCCCAGGAACCGTTGCCGTCGACCCTGATCCGGCCGTCGTACACCGAGCGCAGTACGCGGACGCGGCTCCCGTCGTCGTCCGGGGTGCACTTCAGTTTCAGCACCGGCCAGTGCGCGAGGGAGCGGCCCGCCGCGACGAGTTCGTCGTCGGCGCAGGCCCCGATGGACACGGCGGTCGGCGGGACGGGCAGCCCGGCCAGGCCGAGGAGGTGACGCAGCGGCTGTCCGCAGGCCTTGCCGAGCAGATCGTGCAGGGCCATGTCGACCGCGGACCGGGCCGCCGGTTCGATGCCCCCTGCCGTCAGCAGCCCCATCACGCGACGGAGTTCGTACGGCGTCGCGGCGTCCCGGAGCACCTCGGCGCAGGCCTCGACGGCGTCCGGGTCGGCGCCGCGCGCGGCGCCGAGGCCCGTCAGTCCTCGCCAGCCCACCTCGACCACGCTCTGCCGCACCCGCGTGGTGACCCCCGCGTTGCTGACGAAGGGCCGTGCCAGGCGCACCGAGATGACGCGATGGTGAAACCTCATCCGTAGGCCTCCTCGAAGGCGGCCACGGCGGCGCAGGCCTGGCGGAAGGTGAGGTCGCGGAACCCGTCCGGTTCCACCGGGACGGCGGGTGGGCGCGGGGTGCCGTCGGCGGGCACTCCGCTGCCACCGCGGAACCGGCCCCGCAGGTACGGGGAGAGGCGTTCGCCGTACCGTGCCAGCCAGCCCAGCGTGGCCTCGTAGGCGTCGTCCGGATCCGTCGCGCGCAGGCCGGCCAGCAGGCCTTCCACGAGTTCGGTGTCGGCGGGCGAGGTGCTGGGCGGGCACAGCATGAAGGCCTGGGCGGGCAGCAGGACGAACGCCAACGGACGTGCCTCGTCGAAGTGGTGGACCAGGGGCGAGGCGATGGCGCGCAGCGAGCGGACGGTGGAGCGACGGGTCAGATAGCCGCCGCGCCGGGGCGGGCAGCCGGCCATGGCGCGGGCGCCCCAGTGGAGGTGGGTGACGAAGGGGCTCTCGGCCGCCTTTGCCGCGCCCTCGGGGTGGTGGGTGTCCAGGAGGCCGAAGAGCACATTGGTCAGCGGCAGCGACATCACCGGAAGCACGGGCGGCAGCTCGCCCAGCCGGGCGAAGAACGCGGCCGGTTCGACCAGCGCCCGGACCAGCTCCAGCACCGCCTCGGCGAGCGCGCGGGCGGAGGGGAAGCGGTGCCCGTCCAGCACGTATGCCGAACCGTCACGGATGACATCGCAGCGGCCGACCGTGCCGTCGGGCCGTGCGGCCTGGCTGATCAGCTCGGACAGCCGGGTGCCCTGCTTGGCCGTGCGGTCCGCCTGTTCGATCAGCAGGGTGAGCATGTCGGTCACCAGCCGGTCGTTCTCGACGAGGACGTCCGCCCATTGCCGGAAGCGGAATTCCGGGATCTGGCGCATGCGCCGCCAGTGCAGGTCGACGAGCGGCACCAGTTCCCCGTCGACTTCCGCCTGGACCACGGGGCAGAACAGCGGGCGGCCGCGGTCCCGGCGGACGAATCCGGTCCCGTCCCAGGTGCGCAGGGTGAGGACCTCGCGTCGCCCGTGCCGGATCAGTGAGCCCGGCTGGTAGGCCTCGTCCCCGCCCTCCGTCTCGGCCTCGGTCCGCGTGAACCCGTAGATCAACGGATAGCCGTACCCGGCGCGGCAGATCGCCGTGTTGAAATCCATGGGCCCGGACCGCCCGAGTGCGATGTCCTCCCAGTTGCCGAGGTGGCCGGTGCGGGGCGGCACCAGGCCCGTGTGCCGGTCCAGCAGGTCCACCAGGGTGCCGATCCGCACGTCGTGGGTGCCCGTGTGCACGGGGACGAAGGCCTTGTCACCGCGGGCCAGCGCGTCCGCGTGGGCGGCGTGCGCCAGGCCGAGTTCGTCGAGGACGGGCCGGTTCACCGGGCATCACCCGCAGCCAGCCGCGTCAGCAGATGCGGCAGCATGCCGCCCGCCAGCAGGACGTCCCACTCACCCGCCGAGCGCACGTCGGCCCGTACGGTGAAGGAGCGGCCGTCGGCCACCACCTCGGCGCGGCCACTCTCGCGCACCTGGTCGAGACCCAGGTCGAACGTCTCGTGTCCGGTCAGGCCGAGGTCGCGCCAGCCGTGCCCTTCGGGCAGCAGCAGCGGGAGGATGCCCATCGCGCAGAGATTGGCGCGGTGGATGCGCTCGAAGCTCTCCGCCACCACGGCGCGCACGCCCAGCAGCCAGGGCCCCTTGGCGGCCCAGTCCCGCGAGGAACCCATGCCGTAGGAGCGTCCGGCCAGCACGATCAGCGGGGTGCCCGCGTCCGTGTAGCGGCGGGCGGCCTCGTACACGGGCAGGCGCTCCCCGCTCGGCAGGTGCAGCGTGTCGCCGCCCGAGGGGCCCTCCGCGAGGAGGTGGTTGGTCAGCCGCGGGTTGCTGAAGGTGCCTCGGGCCATCACTTCGTGGTTACCGCGCCGCGAGCCGTACGAGTTGAAGGCCCGCACCCCTCTCTCCTTGAGGAAGCGGCCTGCCGGGGAGTCGGCGGAGATGGCGCCCACCGGCGATATGTGGTCGGTGCTGACGTCGTCGCCGAGGGCGAGCAGCGCCCGTGCGCCGGTGAGCGGCCCCCGGATTGGGCGGGCCGCGTCCGCGTACGCGGGGGGCCGGATGTAGGTGGAGTCCGGGTCCCAGGAGAAGGCGTCGGTGTCCGGGGCGGTCACGGCGTCCCAGCCGGGCTGTGGCCCCGGCGCGTCGGCGAAGACGCCGGGCGTGACGAACTCGGCCTCCAGCGCGCGCAGTTCGGCGTCGGTGGGCCACAGGTCGGCCAGGAAGACGGGGCGCAGGTCCGGGCCGGTACCCAGCGGCTCGCGCGCCAGGTCGGCGCGGACGTGCCCCACCAGGGCCAGGGCGACGACGAGTGCGGGTGAGGCCAGATAGCCGGCACGGACCTGAGCGTGCACCCTGGCTTCGAAGTTGCGGTTGCCGCTCAGGACGGCCGCGACGGTCAGACCTGCCCGGTCGACGGCCTGACCGACTCCCTCGTTGAGCGGTCCGCTGCCGCCGTTGCACGTCATGCAGCCGTATCCGACGAGGTGGAAGCCGAGCTTCTCCAGGTCCTGAAGCAACCCCGCGTCCTTGAGGTACCGGGTCACCGCCCTGGAGCCGGGAGCCAGACTGGTCTTGACGTGCGCGGGTACGGAGAGCCCCAGCCGGACCGCCCGGCGGGCGAGCAGGCCCGCCGCGAGCATCGCCTTCGGGTTGGACGTGCTGGTGCAGGACGTGATCGACGCGATGACGAGGTCGCCGTCGGTGACCCCGCTGTCCGAGCGCGGGGCCCCGGGGGACAACGCGGCGAACGAGGTGGGCAGTTCGGACAGCGAGATGCGCTGGTCGGGGCGGCTGGGGCCGGCGAGGTTCGGCCCGACCCGCGACAGATCGAACTCGATCACGCGGCCGAAGGCGGGCTCTTCGTCCTCCCTCCACAGTCGCTGGTGCCTGTAGTACGCGGCCACGAGCGCCACATCGGCGTCGTGGCGGCCCGTGCGCAGCAGGTAGTCCAGGGTCTCCTGGTCCACGGGGAAGTACGCGGACATCGCCCCGTACTCGGGGGCCATGTTGGCGATCGTGCACCGGTCGGGCGCCGAGAGCGCACCGACCGACGGGCCGGTGAATTCGAGCATGAGGCCCCGGACGTTCTCGTGGCGCAGGCGCTCGGTGAGAGCGAGGACCACATCCGTGGGTGTGGTGCCGGGGGGTGCGGTGCCGGTGAGCCGGACCCCGACGACGGGCGGGACGCGCAGGGGCTGGGCGAGTCCCAGGATCAGGGACTCCGCCTCCAGGCCGCCGACACCCCAGCCGAGCACGCCGAGCCCGTTGACCATGGTGGTGTGGCTGTCGGTGCCGATCACCGTGTCGGGGAAGAACAGGTCGCCGGGGCCGCGGGCGACGACGGTCGCGAGCTGCTCCAGATTGACCTGGTGGACGATGCCCCGGCCCGGCGGGATGACCCGCAGCCCGTCGAAGGCGCCCTCGGCCCACTTCAGGAACGCGTACCGCTCCCGGTTGCGATCCAGCTCCAGCGCCTCGTTGCGGACGATCGCGTCGGGCCTGCCCGCGAAGTCGGTCTGGACGGAATGGTCCACGACCACGTCCACGGGCAGCGCCGGGTTGATACGGCCGGGCACAGCGGCTCGGTCCCGCAGCGCGGCGAGATCGACGAGCAGCGGGATTCCCGTGTAGTCCTGTACGAGGATCCGGGCGGGCTGGAACACCATCTCGACGTCGGGGTCCTCCCCCGCCGCCAGCCGCTTCCCCAGCGTGGCCGCGGTCGCGGGGTCGCCCGAGCGCAGCAGGGACTCCAGCAGGACGCGCCCGCTGTACGGAACGGCTCCCAGGTCGAACCCGCGGTTCGCGGCGAACGCGGGCAGGTCGTACAACTCGACGCGCCGGCCCTCCAGCTGTGTGCTGCTCACGGCCGTCATCGGCCCCGTCCCTTCGCGGCCGCGGCTGCGGGGTGGGTGAGCCCCGTCGGCCCGACGTAGTCGAGAAGGGGCCGGATGAGCACGTTGTTGGCCTGCTGCTCCAGCGCCTGGGCCACCCAGCCCGCGGTGCGCCCCACGACGAACAGCGGCACGGCCAGGTCGTCGGGCAGTCCGAGGAGGCGGTAGGCGAGTCCCGCGTACAGATCGACGTTGGGGGCGAGGCCGTGCCGGCTGTACGGGCGCATCGCCTCGGCGACGGCGTCGAGGATGGCGAGGCCGTCGTGGTCGCCGCGCTCCTGGCTCAGTTCCACGACGGTGGCGCGCAGATGACGCACGCGGGGGTCCTCGGTGCGGTAGACGCGATGACCGAACCCCATGACCGGCTCTCCCCGGCCGCGCAGGTCGGCCACGTACTGCTCGGCCCGTTCGGGTGACCCCACCTCGTCGATGATCCGGACCACGCGTTCGGCGGCGCCGCCGTGGACCGATCCCGCGAAGGTGGCGATGGCGGCGGTGAACGCGGCCGTCATGCCCGCCCGGGAGCCGGTCGCGACGCGCGCGGCGAACGCCGACGCGTTGGAGCTGTGGTCGGCGTGGACGATGAAGCCCTTGTTCATGAAGCGCACGGCCGCCTCGCTCGGCGGTTCGCCGAGCAGTGCGCTCAGGAAGGCGTGCGCGTAGGAGTTCTCCTCGGTGGAGAAGACCGGCTCACGCCCGCTGCGGTAGGCGTGGTGGGCGGCGACGAGCATGGGCACCTGGGCGATCAGGGCGATCCCGGTGTCGCGGGCCTGCTCGTACGTCTCGTCGAGGGATACGTCACGCCTCGGCGCGAACGCGCCGAGGGCTGACACACAGGTGCGCAGGGCGTCCATCGGGTGCGCGTGGGCGAGCGACCGGGCGAGCGCGAGCACCTGGTCCGGTAGGCACCGCGCGGCACGCAGTTCCTTCTCGAAGGCGGCCAGGGCCGAGTCGTCGGGAAGTTCGCCGTGCACGAGCAGGTGGGCGACCTCTTCGAAGGAGGCGTTTTCGGCCAAGTCGTGGATGCTGTAGCCGCGGTACTCCAAAGTGCCCGCCACTCCGTCGATCCGCGTGATGGTGGTCTCGTCGAAGCTGACGCCGTCGAGCCCGCGCCTCACGGTGCGGGGCGGGGCCGCGGCAGGGTGTGCGGCGGGCTGCCGCTGGCCTTCCACGAAGTCACGTATCGCGGCCACGGACCGTAAGGAGAGGGTGAGTTCGTCATCGATCGTCACGCCGTACTCGCTCTCCAGCGCCACCATCAGCGAGACATGACCGAGGGAGTCCCACTCCCTGATCGACTGGTATTCCAGCGTGTCGGTGATCCGGTCTTCGGCCAGGCCCAGGGTATGGGCGATGAGGGCGTCGACACTGCGCATGGGGTTCCCTCCTGCGGTACACGGGTGGGGGCGGGGTTCGTCAAACGGCCGGGGAGGTCAGCGGGAGCCGTCGGCCCGGTCGGCCAGGAACCGGCGCAGGGCGGCGCGGTCCACCTTGCCGTTGGAGTTGACGGGCATCTCCTCGATGACGTGAACGGCCTTCGGGACCATGTAGGCGGGCAGCTCCCGCGCGCAGGCGTCGCTCAGGGCCCGCGGATCGTCGACGCCGACCACCACCGCGGTGATGGTCCCCGCGTCCGGCCACACCAGGGCCACGGCCTCCAGAGCCCCCGCCCTGCGCGCCGCCGCCTCGATCTCGCCCAGTTCGACCCGGTGGCCGCCCACCTTGACCTGCTGGTCGTTGCGGCCGAGGCAGACGTACTGGCCGTCGATGTGCCGCACGAGGTCGCCGGTGCGGTAGTACGACCTGCCGTCCCGCTCGAAGTACCGCTGGGCCGTCAGCTCCGGAGCACGCCAGTAGCCGGGGGTGGTCTGTGGGCCCGCGACGCAGAGTTCGCCCGCCTCACCGTCCGCGACCTCGTTGTCGTGCTCGTCCACGACGAGCGCGTCGAGCCCGGAGTGGGGCCTTCCGATGGGCACGTTGTCGTGCACGCACTCGGCGGGGCTCGTGGCCGGGTCCCAGCGGTAGGCGGTGCAGGCGATGGTCAGTTCGGTCGGCCCGTACAGGTTCTCCACGACGGAATGCGGCGCCGCCGCCTGCCATGCCTCGGCGGTGGCCCTGGGCAGCGACTCACCGCAGAACAGGCTCCAGCGCAGGGTCGGCATCGTCCCCGGCAGCAACACGCCGCGCTTGCGCAGGACAGCCGCGACCGACGGCACGGAGAACCAGACCGTGATGCCGTTGCGCTCCACGTACTTGAAGGGCGCGAGCAGCTCGATGGGGTCCATGGCGCAGACTCGGGCGCCGTGCTCCCACGCCATGAACAGATCGAAGACCGACAGGTCGAAGGTCTGGTCGAAGGTCTGGGTGAGCCGGTCGTCGGCCGTCAGGTGGTAGCGGTCCTGATGGGCGTCCAGGAAGGCACGCACGTTGGCGTGCGTGACGGGCACCCCCTTGGGCACGCCCGTACTGCCCGAGGTGAACAGCAGATACGCGAGGTCGTCCGGGGCCGGCTCGGGAAGTTCCGCCAGGGGCGCGAAGGCGGCGAGATCGGCGGCGTCCAGCACCCGGTGCCCGTGCAGTGCGGGAACGTCCGCGCGCGGCGTCTCGGGCAGCACGATGACGGGCCGGGACGCCATGGAGGCGAGGATTTCCGGGAGTTGGGGCGCGGAAGCGGCGTCGACGAGGACGGCGTCGACGTCGGCGCGTTCCAGCATGGTCCGGGTCCGGGACAGCGGGAACTTCCGGTTCAGCGGCACGAAGGCGGCGCCCGCGAACAGCGCGGCCGCCACGCCCAGATAGGAGACCTGGCTGCGCGCGGCGAACACCCCGACCCGCCGGGGGCGGCCCCCGGTCGTCTCGACGAGTGCCGCAGCCCAGCGTCGCGCGGTGGCCGTGAACTCCTCGTACGTGTAGGTACGGCGTCCCAGGGTGAGCGCGACATTGCCCGGGCGCGTACTCGCCTGCTCAAGCAGTCCGGCGCCCAGGCGCCGGGTGAGTGCTGTGGTCATGTCCGTCCGAACTCGGTTGGCGGGAGGTCCGGCCGAACATAGCCCGGGTCGCTACCGGACAGCCCCTCGTGGGAGCACTTCCTCCAAAGCGAGCAAATCCCTTTCTGCCAAAGGTTTTTGCCTGCCTCCGCCCGGCCCGCGCTCCGAGAGCGCCCGAGCCCTCGGCCGGGTGCCGAGCGTCGTGGGTTTTACGGGATCTACTCCCTTCCCCGTCAGAACCACCCGGCGGTGAAGGGGTCATCTAGCCTCTCGTGAGCCACAGGGAGGAGCCCGCCCGTATGAAGTCCCTCCTGCCCCCACCGGGCCCGACCCGGCTGCTCACCGTCATCACGATGGTGATGTCGCTGGGCCAAGGGCTGTGGATGGCGCTCAGTTCGATCTACGCGGTCACGATGCTGCACCTGACCCCCGGCCAGCTCGGTATCAGTGTGAGCGTCGCCGCGGCGATCGTCCTGCTGTGCAGCATCCCTCTGGGCCACCTCGCCGACCGGGCAGGTCCCCGCACCGTGCAGATGTGGTCCTTCCTGGCCCTGGCCGCCCTGACCGCGGCGCTGCTGCTCGCGACCGACTTCTGGGCCTACCTCGTCATCGTCGCCGCGCAGGGCATCGCCTACAGATCCGGCCGCAGCGCCCGCAAGGCGATGATCGCCGGACTGGTCCCCGCCGCGGAACGCGTGCAGGTGCTCGCCCAGGTACGCGCGGCGTCCAACGCGAGCATCTCCGTCGGTGCCTGCCTCGCCGGTCTCGTCCTGGCGGTGGGCTCACGCGGGGCGTATCAGGGCGCGGTCCTCTTCATCACCGCCGCCTTCCTGCTCACGGGAGTGCTCACCGCGAAGGAACCGCCCGTCCCACCGGTCCCGGCGTCGGCGGGTGCCGCGCTCGCCGTACTGCGCGACGTGCCGTTCCTGTCGTTCGCCGCGCTGGACGGGCTGCTGACCACCCACACCATCCTCCTGGACATCATCCTGCCGCTGTGGGTGCTCCAGCACACGGGGGCGCCGCGCTGGATGAGCGCGGCCATCCTCCTCGTCAACACCATCCTGGTGGTGGCCGTCCAGAGCCGCGCCGCACGGGGCGCCGACTCCCCCGCGGCCGCCGCGCGCGCCAGCTTCCAGGGAGCGGGCTGCGTCGCGGCCGCCTGCCTGCTCTTCGCCCTGAGCGACGGAACCGCGATGATCGCGACCTGTGTACTCCTCGTGACCGGCGCTGTCGCCCACGCCCTCGGCGAGGTACGTCAGGCGGCCGGCAGCTGGGGCATCGCCTTCGACCTCGCCCCGGATCACGCCCAGGGCCAGTACCAGGCCACTCACGCCATGGGCCAGGACGTCGGCAAGCTCATCGCGCCCGCGGCGTTCACCTGGCTGGTGCTCGAACACGGGGCCCTGGGATGGGTGGCGCTCGCGGCGGTCTACGCGATCCTCGGAGCGGTGATCTCTCCTGTGGTCACCCTTGCCGTCCGGGCTCGATCTCTTGGCGTGTCGCTGCAAAGGGAGCGACCGCCGCAGGCGCACAGTTGACGCAGGTGGAATCGTTCCTGCGCCCTGACGCCGTGGTGGGGCGGGTGGGACTCGAACCCACGGCCGACGGATTATGAGTCCGCTGCTCTAACCGGCTGAGCTACCGCCCCTAACGGCGCGTCGCGCACATTTGTGCGCGCCGTCTGCCGCAGCATAGCCGCTCATACGATCTCCTGCTTCGGATGGTCGGCAACGCTCGACGATGAGGACCACAGGGCTGCCCGCGTGGTTCCACCGGGCACGAAAAAGGACCCCCGAGAGATCTCACAGGGGTCCTTCCTCACAGCTCTCCCGACTGGACTCGAACCAGTAACCTGCCGGTTAACAGCCGGCTGCTCTGCCAATTGAGCTACAGGAGACCGAGCTCCCCCGACTGGACTCGAACCAGTAACCTGCCGGTTAACAGCCGGCTGCTCTGCCAATTGAGCTACAGGGGATCGTCTCGTTTGCATCGAACGCACCTAGCTGGGAACTCTCCGGGCGGCGGGCGCTCGCTGCGACACATACATTAGCGCAAGCAGGGGGGTGCTCCGCCAATCGGTATCCCTCAGCCGATCAGTAGGCGAGTGGCAGACGAGGCAAGGGAAGGGTGGCAGCCATGCGGTACCGGCTCACATTCGTGGCGGGACTGGCCCTCGGGTACGTACTCGGGACCCGGGCCGGACGCGAGCGCTACGAGAAGCTGAAGAAGTCCGCCCGCGAGATCGCGCAGAACCCGGCCGTGCGCAACACCGTCGAGTCGGCGGGCCAGCAGGGCCGCGAGGTGGCGGGCAAGGCCTTCCACACGGTGTCCGAGAAGGTCGGGGACAAGATGCCCGACTCGGTGGCCGACCGGGTGCGGTCGCTGCGCGAGCGGGGGCAGGGGCCCGGCGGGGACGACTGGGGCACGACCAACACATAGCCGTCGACCCCGGGGGCCTCGTAGCGGTCACGGGTAGCAAACACAGGTACGGGACACGTCCCGCGGTGCGGCAGAATTCCTGGCATGGGGATAGTCGCAGGGTTGGACAGTTCGCCCGATTTCACGCGCATTGTGGTCTGTGACACGGACACGGGCGCCGTACTCAAGCAGGGTTATGCCCCGCATCCGCTCGAGAGCGCCGAGGGCGGCGGACGGCCGGCCGACGTCGATCCACAGGCCTGGCTGCTCTCCCTCGGCGAGGCGGCGGGCGGCGGGCTGCTCGAAGGCGTGCAGGCCATCGGCGTCTCCGCCCAGCAGAACGCCCTCGTGCCGCTCGACAGCCACGGCAACACCGTGCGGCCCGCGCTCGTCGGCAACGACCGGCGGGCGCAGGTGGCCGCGGTCGACCTGATCGACGCCCTCGGCGGCCGCGAGGCCTGGGCGCAGGCCGTGGGGTGCGTACCGCAGTCCGCGCAGCCGGTGACGAAGCTCCGCTGGCTGGCGCGGACCGAACCGGAGGCCGCCCGGCACGTGGCCGCCCTGATGCAGGCCCCCGACTGGCTCGTATGGCAGCTCCTCGGCCGCCCCGCGCGGCGTACGACCGACCGCGGCGGGGCCTCCGGCACCGGCTACTGGTCGGCGGCGACCGGCTCGTACCGCCCCGAGCTGGTCGAGATGGCCCTCGGGCACCAGGCGATGCTGCCCGAGGTGATCGGGCCCGCCGAACCCGCGGGGACCACGCCCGAGGGGCTGCTGATATCCGCGGGGACCGGCGAGACGATGGCGGCCGCCTTCGGGCTCGGGGTGCGGCAGGGCGACGCCGTGGTCTCGCTCGGGGCCTCCGGGTCGGTGATGGCGGTCCACCACGAGGCGCTGGCCGACCCCTACGGGATGATCACCTCGCTCGCGGACGCCACGGGCCTGCACCTGCCGGTGGTGCACACGATGAACGCCGTGCGGGTGCTGCGCGGCACCGCCGAGATGCTGGGCGTCGCGGATCTGGAGGAGCTGTCCGCGCTCGCGATGAAGTCGACGCCGGGGGCGCACGGCCTCGTACTCCTGCCCTATCTGGAGGGCGAGAAGACGCCCAACCTGCCGCACGCCGCGGGGACGCTGACCGGGCTGCGGCGCGAGTCGATGAAGCCCGAGCATCTGGCGCGGGCCGCGTTCGAAGGCATGCTCTGCGGGCTCGGGGACGCGCTGGACGTGCTGCGCGGGCGGGGCGTCGAGGTGCGGCGGGTGTTCCTGCTGGGCGCCGCCGCCGAGCTGCCCGCCGTACAGGCGGCGGCCCCGATGCTCTTCGGTACGCAGGTCGTGGTGCCGCAGCCCGCGGACTACGCGGCGATCGGCGCCGCGCGCCAGGCCGCGTGGGCGCTGACCGGTCAACTGCCGCTCTGGCAGGGGGCCGCGGCGCAGGTCTTCGAGGCGGGCGAGGAGCTGGCGGTGGGTCAGGCGGTGCGGCAGCAGTACGCGACGGTGCGGGAGCAGTCGCACCCCGGGGCGTTCTCCTGAGCCCCGCCGGCTCGTGAGCCTCCCGGGCTCCTGAGCCCCACCGGAGCAGGGCTTCTCAATTCTTGAGTGAGCACACTTCTTTACCCAGGCTTATTTTTGACTCAGTCATGGGTTAATCGCTTGCACCCTGAGGGGTCGGGTGTCGCAGGATAGGTGGCGTCTTCGCCAACTTGCCGACACCCGACTCCTCGAGAGACCGAGCGTGCTCATAAGACTCCTGCGGACGTACCTGCGCCCGTACAAGAAACCGATCGCCCTGCTGGTGCTCCTCCAGTTCTTGCAGACCTGCGCCTCCCTCTATCTGCCCACCCTGAACGCCGACATCATCGACAACGGTGTCGTGGACGGGGACACGGGCTACATCCTGACCTTCGGCGGCATCATGATCGCCGTCACGGTCGTGCAGATGGCGTGCAACATCGGCGCCGTCTTCTACGGGGCGCGGACCGCCGCCGCGCTCGGGCGGGACGTACGGGCCGCCGTCTTCGACCGCGTGCAGTCCTTCTCGGCGCGCGAGGTGGGCCAGTTCGGCGCCGCCTCGCTGATCACACGGACCACCAATGACGTCCAGCAGGTGCAGACGCTGGTCCTCATGTCGTTCACGCTGATGGTGACCGCGCCCATCATGTGCGTCGGCGGCATCGTGATGGCGCTCGGCCTGGACGTGCCGCTCTCCGCTGTCCTGATCGCCGTCGTACCCGTGCTCGGCGTCAGTGTGAGCGTGATCGTGCGGCGGCTGCGGCCGCTGTTCCGCACCATGCAGGTGCGCCTCGACACCGTGAACCGGGTACTGCGCGAGCAGATCACCGGCAACCGCGTCATCCGCGCCTTCGTCCGTGACGCGTACGAGAAGGAGCGGTTCCGCGAGGCGAACGCCGACCTGACCGACGTATCGCTCGGCACCGGCAAGCTACTCGCGCTGATGTTCCCGATCGTGATGACCGTCGTGAACATCTCCTCGGTCGCGGTGGTGTGGTTCGGCGCGCACCGCATCGACGGCGGCGGCATGGAGATCGGCGCGCTCACCGCGTTCCTCGCCTATCTGATGCAGATCGTGATGTCCGTGATGATGGCCACCTTCATGTTCATGATGGTGCCGCGCGCGGAGGTCTGCGCCGAGCGCATCGAGGAGGTCCTGGCCACCGAGAGCAGTGTGGTGCCCCCGGCCGCCCCGGTCCGCGAGCTGCGCAGCCACGGACACCTGGAGGTCCGGGGCGCGGGGTTCCGCTACCCCGGCGCCGAGGAGCCCGTCCTGAAGGGCGTCGACCTGCTCGCCAGGCCCGGTGAGACGACCGCCGTGATCGGTTCCACCGGCAGCGGCAAGTCGACGCTGCTCAGCCTCGTACCGCGACTGATCGACGCGACGGAGGGGCAGGTCCTGGTCGGCGGCGTGGACGTGGGCACGATCGACCCCGCGCTGCTCGCCAGGACGGTGAGCCTCGTCCCGCAGAAGCCGTACCTCTTCGCGGGCACCGTCGCGAGCAACCTTCGCTATGGCAATCCGGACGCGACGGACGACGAGCTGTGGCACGCCCTTGAGGTCGCCCAGGCCAAGGAGTTCGTCGAGGGTCTCGACGAGGGGCTCGGCGCGCCCATCTCGCAGGGCGGCACGAACGTATCCGGTGGTCAGCGCCAGCGCCTGGCCATCGCGCGCACGCTGGTGCAGCGCCCGGAGATCTACCTCTTCGACGACTCGTTCTCCGCGCTCGACTACGCCACGGACGCGGCGCTGCGCGGCGCCCTGGCCCGCGAGACCGCCGAGGCGACCGTGGTCATCGTCGCCCAGCGCGTGGCCACCATCCGCGACGCCGACCGCATCCTCGTGCTCGACGAGGGCCGGGTGGTGGGCGCCGGACGGCACCACGAGCTGATGGAGAGCAATGAGACCTACCGGGAGATCGTCCTCTCCCAGCTGACGGAAGCGGAGGCCGCGTAATGCCCCCTGGCATGGGTGGACCGATGATGGGCCCCGACTCCCGGTCGATGGATTTCAAGGGCTCCGGCAAGCGGCTGCTCGCGCAGTTCGGGCCGGAACGGATCACGATGTACGGGATGCTCGCGGCCGGAGTCCTGAGTGTCGCGCTCACGGTCCTCGGCCCGAAGATCCTCGGCAAGGCGACCGACCTGCTCTTCGCGGGCATCGTCGGCCGTGACATGCCGGACGACCTGACGAAGGAACAGGTCATCGAGGGCCTGCGCGACAGGGGCGACGGCAGCAAGGCCGACATGCTCACCGGCGTCGACTTCACGCCCGGCGAGGGCATCGACTTCGGGGCGATGGGCGAGGTCCTGCTGCTCGCGCTCGGCACGTTCCTGGCGGCGGGCCTGCTGATGGCGGTCGCCACCCGGCTGTCCAACCGCGCCATCAACAACACCGTCTTCCGGATGCGCGGGGACGTCCAGGAGAAGCTGTCGCGCCTTCCGCTGTCGTACTTCGACAAGCGGCAGCGCGGCGAGGTGCTGAGCCGGGCCACGAACGACATCGACAACATCAACCAGACGTTGCAGCAGACGATGGGCCAGCTCATCAACTCGCTGCTGACGATCATCGGTGTCCTGGTGATGATGTTCTGGGTGTCGCCGCTGCTCGCGCTGGTGGCGCTGATCACCGTGCCGCTGTCGTTCTTCGTGGCGACGAAGGTCGGCAAGCGGTCGCAGCCCCAGTTCGTGCAGCAGTGGAAGTCCACCGGCAAGCTGAACGCGCACATCGAGGAGATGTACACCGGTCACGCGCTCGTGAAGGTGTTCGGCCGGCAGGAGGAGTCGGCGAAGGCGTTCGCCGAGCAGAACGAGCAGTTGTACGAGGCCGGGTTCAAGGCGCAGTTCAACAGCGGTGTCATGCAGCCGCTGATGTTCTTCATGTCCAACCTCAACTACGTGCTCGTGGCCGTCGTCGGTGGTCTGCGGGTCGCGTCCGGGGCGCTGTCCATCGGTGATGTGCAGGCCTTCATCCAGTACTCGCGGCAGTTCTCGATGCCGCTCACGCAGGTCGCCTCGATGGCGAACCTCGTACAGTCGGGCGTCGCCTCGGCCGAGCGGATCTTCGAGATCCTGGACGCGGAGGAGCAGGAGGCCGACCCGGTTCCCGGCGAGCGGCCGGCGAAGCTGCGCGGGCGGGTCGAGATGGAGCACGTGTCCTTCCGCTACACCGAGGACAAGCCGCTCATCGAGGACCTGTCGCTGGTCGTGGACCCGGGCCACACGGTCGCCATCGTGGGGCCGACCGGTGCGGGCAAGACGACGCTGGTGAACCTCCTGATGCGGTTCTACGAGGTGACCGGCGGGCGCATCACCCTGGACGGGGTGGACATCGCCAGGATGTCGCGGGACGAGCTGCGGACCGGCGTCGGCATGGTCCTCCAGGACACCTGGCTGTTCGGCGGCACCATCGCGGAGAACATCGCGTACGGCGCCGCGAAGGACGTCACGCGCGAGGAGGTCGAGGAGGCGGCGCGGGCCGCGCACGTGGACCGCTTCGTGCGGACGCTGCCCGACGGGTACGACACCGTGATCGACGACGACGGCACGGGCGTGAGCGCGGGCGAGAAGCAGCTCATCACCATCGCGCGGGCGTTCCTGTCGGATCCGGTGATCCTGGTGCTCGACGAGGCGACCAGTTCGGTCGACACGCGCACGGAGGTGCTCATCCAGAAGGCGATGGCCCGCCTCGCCCACGGGCGCACTTCGTTCGTCATCGCGCACCGGCTGTCCACGATTCGCGACGCCGACACGATTCTGGTCATGGAGGGCGGGGCGATTGTGGAGCAGGGGACGCATGATGCCCTGCTGGCGGCCGGTGGGGCGTATGCACGGTTGTACGCCGCCCAGTTCGCGGAGGCCGTCGCCGAGGTCGACTAGGGCCTGTCCGGCGGATCAGGCCGTACTCGGGTGGCGGTCCGCAGTGATGGGGTCTCCCCTGCTCGAGCGAAGCCGAGAGCTTGGGGAAGTGCCAGACCCCGCGGCCCGCGGCATGATCCGCCGGACAGGCCCTAGGGGCGCCGTCGGGGTGTCGGGGTTCTGCGGGTGCCGGTCTTGTGTGGCTGGGCGCGCAGTTCCCCGCGCCCCTTCGGGGCGCTTCAGTCCAGATAGCCCCTCAGCTGGTCCGCGAACGCGTGGTCGCGGAGTTTGTTGAGGGTCTTGGACTCGATCTGGCGGATGCGTTCGCGGGTGACCCCGAAGATGCGCCCTATCTCCTCCAGGGTGCGGGGGCGCCCGTCCGCCAGGCCGTAGCGCAGTTGTACGACCTTGCGTTCGCGTTCGCCGAGTGTGGACAGGACGGCTTCCAGGTGCTCGCGAAGCAGCAGGAACGCGGCCGACTCCACGGGTGAGGCCGCGTCGCCGTCCTCGATGAGGTCGCCGAGCGCGACGTCGTCCTCCTCGCCGACCGGGGCGTGCAGCGAGACCGGTTCCTGCGCCAGGCGCAGCACTTCGCTGACGCGCTCGGGGGCGAGGTCCAGCTGGGCGGCGACTTCCTCGGGCGTGGGTTCGTATCCGCGCTCCTGGAGCATGCGGCGCTGGACGCGGACGACGCGGTTGATCAGCTCCACGACGTGCACGGGTACGCGGATCGTGCGGGCCTGGTCCGCGAGGGCGCGGGACATGGCCTGGCGGATCCACCAGGTCGCGTACGTCGAGAACTTGTAGCCCCGGGCGTAGTCGAACTTCTCGACCGCCCTGATCAGGCCGAGGTTCCCCTCCTGGACGAGGTCGAGCATGGTGAGCCCGCGGCCCACATAGCGCTTGGCCACGGAGACGACCAGGCGGAGGTTGGCCTCGATGAGGCGGCGCTTGGCCATCCGGCCCATGACGACCAGCTTGTCGAGGTCCAGGGCGAGTTGGGAGTCCAGGTCGGGGGTGCCCAGCTTCTCCTCGGCGAAGAGGCCCGCTTCCACGCCGCGGGCCAGCTCCACCTCCTCCGCCGCGGTGAGCAGGGGGATCCGCCCGATCTCGCGCAGGTACTGGCGGAACAGGTCGGAGGACGGGCCGCCGGTGTCGGCGCGGCTGCGGGGGGCCGGGAGGTCGAGGGTCTCCGGTTCGAGGGCTTCCGGTTCGGGCGCTTCCGGTTCTGGGGCTTCCGGTTCGGGGGGCTCGGAGGGGCCGGGCTCCTCGGCGAGGGCGGGCTCCTCGGCTTCGATGGTCTCCGGGTGCCGGGTGGCACGGCTCTGCGGGGGGACCGCCTCCAGGACGTCCGTTTCCGCTTCCGCTTCGGGGCGCGCGCCGGTGTCGGTCTGGGTGAGGGTCTGGGTCTGCACGGGGGCGACCTCCAGGGTGATCGCTGCTGAGGCGTGCGGCAACGGGAGAGGGACGACGGCCTCGCCGCTGTCCGTCCCGGACACGATGGGTGGAACGTCGGGGGTGTCGGGCCCGCTGTCTGCGGGCCGGCCGCGCTCCGAGGACTCAGGCACCGCAACCCAGTGTGGGGTACGACACACGGCCGCCACGAGGGGCGTGCGGTGACTTTTTGAGTCCGGTCCGTGACCGCGTGGTTACACAACGAGTAAGCCGCGCCTCTAGGGCCTGTCCGGCGGATCAGGCCGTGCTCGGGTGGCGGTGACCTTTCTGCGCTGGTGAGCGGGGTCTGGTGCGTCGAGATGCAAGGCGGAGGAGGGCGGCAACGCGATGGGGGCGCCCCCTGCTCGAGGGAGGACCCACAACTCGTTCTGCACCGCGGCCAGTTGCTGAGGGTCACCGCCCGCGCCCAGCCGGGCGAGGCTGCCCTGGACGTCACGGATGCGGCGGTCGACGGCGCGCAGCCGGACCTGGACGAGCTGCACGCCCGCGTACACCTCGTCGACGGTCTTGCGCAGGATCGCCTCGACGGCCAGCTCGGTGACCATGCGGCGCACCGTGTCGTCGGGGGCCGCGTCGAGCACGCGCGCGAGGTAGGCCTGCGGCTCGGCGATGCCCGCCTCGGCGCCGCCCGCCTCCTCGACGCAGCGGCGCACGGCGGCGTAGGGCGGAGCGGTGAACTCGTCCACTCCGTACGCGTCGAAGGCCGGGGAGACCAACTCCGGGCGCTGCAAGGCCAGTTTGAGCAGCTCGCGCTCGGTGCGGTGGGCGGGGCTGCGCAGGGTGAGCGCGGGGCCGCTGGGCGGCGGGGGGCCTTGCGCGTACGTCTGCTGGGGCCTGCCCTGCGGCTGCGCGGGGCCCCTGCCGCCGCGGTCGCGGGCCCAACGGGCCAGCTGCGCCACGCGCTTGACCACGAACTGGGTGTCGAGGATGCCGAGCATGCCCGCGAGCTGGACGGCCACCTCGTGCTGCGCGCCGCTGTTCTTGATGCGGGCCACGACGGGCGCCGCCTCGTCCAGGGCGGCGGCGCGGCCCGCGGGGGTCTCCAGGTCGTACCGCGAGACGATCTGGCGCAGCGCGAACTCGAAGAGCGGTGTGCGGGGCTGCACGAGGTCGGCGACCGCGTCGTCGCCCTTGGCCAGGCGCAGCTCGCAGGGGTCCATGCCCTCGGGGGCGATGGCGATGTACGTCTCGGCGGCGAACTTCTGGTCGTCCTCGAAGGCGCGCAGGGCGGCCTTCTGGCCCGCCGCGTCACCGTCGAAGGTGAAGATCACCCGCGCCGAGCCGTTGTCCATCAGGAGGCGGCGCAGGATCTTGATGTGGTCGCCGCCGAAAGCCGTGCCGCAGGTCGCGATGGCGGTGGTGACGCCGGCGAGGTGGCAGGCCATGACGTCCGTGTAGCCCTCGACGACGACCGCGCGGGAGGTCTTGGCGATCTCCTTCTTGGCCAGGTCGACGCCGTACAGCACCTGGCCCTTCTTGTAGATCGGGGTCTCGGGGGTGTTCAGGTACTTCGGGCCGTTGTCGTCGTCGCGCAGCTTGCGGGCGCCGAAGCCGACGACCTCGCCGCCGATGTCGCGGATCGGCCACATCAGTCGGCCGCGGAAGCGGTCGATGGGCCCGCGGCGGCCCTCCTGGGAGAGGCCGGAGAGGGTCAGCTCCTTGTCGGTGAAGCCCTTGCCGCGCAGATAGCGGGTGAGGTGGTCCCAGCCCGCGGGGCTGTAGCCCACGCCGAAGTGCGCGGCGGCGGCCTGGTCGAAGCCGCGCTCGGCGAGGAACTTGCGGCCGATCTCGGCCTCGGGGCTCTCCAGCTGGTCCACGTAGAACTGGGCGGCGGCCTGGTGGGCCTCGACCAGGCGGATGCGCTCGCCGCGCTGGTGGCTGGGGTTGTACCCGCCCTCTTCGTACCGAAGGGTGATGCCGGCCTTGGCGGCGAGGCGCTCGACCGTCTCCGAGAAGGTGAGGTGGTCGATCTTCATCACGAAGGCGATCGTGTCGCCGCCTTCCTGGCAGCCGAAGCAGTGGAAGAGACCCTTGCTCGGGCTGACCTGGAAGGACGGGGACTTCTCGTCGTGGAAGGGGCACAGGCCCTTGAGGTTTCCACCCCCGGCGCTGCGCAGCTGGAGGTAGTCGGAGACCACGGCGTCGATCGGGACCGCGTCCCGAACCGCCTTCACGTCCTCGTCATTGATCCTGCCTGCCACGTACGAATACTACGGCTCGCCTGTGACACTCCCGCCCCGACCACCAGCCGGGCCACCACCCGGACCGCCGCCCGGCTCTCACGCCAGCAGTGACTCCAGGGGGACGGACGGGTCCGCGAGGCGCTCGACGTCCGGCCGCGCGCCCGTGCGGATCAGCTCCTGCACGGTCTCCGTGACGTCCCACACATTCACGTTCATGCCCGCGAGGACGCGCCCCTCGCTCAGCCAGAACGCGATGAACTCCCGCTTGCCCACATCACCGCGGGCCACCACCTGGTCGTACGAGCCCGGGGGCGCCCAGCCCGAGTACTCCAGGCCCACGTCGTACTGGTCGGAGAAGAAGTAGGGCACGCGGTCGTAGCGGACGTCGTGGCCGAGCATGGCGCGGGCCGCCGCCGGGCCGCCGTTCAGGGCGTTGGCCCAGTGTTCGACGCGCAGCCTGGTGTCGAAGAGCGGGTGGTGGAGTGCGGCCACGTCGCCCGCGGCGAAGATGTCGGGGTCCGAGGTCCGCAGGGAGGTGTCGACGACGATGCCGCCGCCGTGCGCCCGCTCGACCAGGTCGAGGCCCGCCGCCTCGGCGAGCGCCGTGCGCGGGGCGGCGCCGATCGCGGCGAGCACGTCGTGCGCCGGGTGCTCCTCGCCGTCGTCGGTGTGGACGGCGAGGACCATGCCGTCCTGGCCGATGATCTCCGTGAGGGACGCGCCGAAGTGGAACCGCACACCGTGCTCGGCGTGCAGGTCGGCGAACATCTGACCGATCTCGGGGCCGAGGACGGCGTGCAGCGGCGTCGGCTCGCGCTCGACGACGGTGACCTCCGCGCCGTACTCCCTGGCGGCCGCGGCGATCTCCAGGCCGATCCAGCCCGCGCCCGCGATCACCAGATGGCCGTTGTCCCTGCCGAGTGCCGTCAGGACCTGCCGGAGGCGGTCGGCGTGGGCCAGGCGGCGCAGGTGGTGCACGCCCGCGAGGCCGGTGCCCGGGACGTCGAGGCGGCGCGGTTCGGCTCCGGTGGCGAGCAGCAGCTTGTCGTAGTGGACGACCGCGCCGTCGCCGAGGCGCACGCTCTTGGCCTCGCGGTCGATGGCGACGACGGGCTGGCCGAGGTGCAGTTCCACGTCGGCCTGCGCGTACCACCCCGGTTCGTGGACGAAGACGCTGTCGCGCTCCTCCTTGCCCAGGAGGTAGCCCTTGGACAGGGGCGGGCGCTCGTAGGGGTGGTCACGCTCGTCACCCACGAGGATCACCCGGCCGGTGAAGCCCTCGGAACGGAGGGTCTCGGCCGCCTTGGCACCGGCGAGACCTCCTCCCACAATGACGAACGTCTGATGCGCGTCGACCACTTGATGCCTCCTTGCCGGGGGACCGGGGGTGGCCCCCGGAAGAACACAGGCTTGCCGCCACAGGGAGCGTCCCGCACGGAGCGTGAGGGGGGAAGGGGGCGTGGCTCCATCCGGCCACTTTCCGTCACGCCCTGTGGTCACTCCATGGTCACGTACCGCTGCTTCCCTATCGTCTCGCCGTCAGTCGCGTGTGCAGGGCACGGGCGGCCGCGTCCGTGAGGGACGCGATCTGGTCGATCACCACGCGCTGGGCCGCGCGGTCGTCGTCCGCCGTGTCGTACAGGGCGCGGAACTGCGGGTCGAGGCCGTCGGGGGCGCGCGTCATGAGCGCCTCGGCGAGTTCGGCGACCACGATCCGCTGGTCCGCGCGGAGCCGCTCCTGCGCGGGGCGCTGCATCACATAGCGGTCGGCGACGGCCTTGAGCACCGCGCACTCGTGCCGCGCCTCGCGGGGCACGACGAGTTCGGCGGCGTACCGCGTGAGGGGCCCCGTGCCGTGCCGCACGCGCGTGGCGCTCTCCGCGGCGAGACAGAAGCGGCCGATGAGCTGGCTGGTGGCGTCCTTCAACCGGGCCTGCGCGACGGCCGATCCGTCGTACCCGTGCGGCCACCACTCCTGGTCGAGGAGGCGGTCGAGGGCTTGGGCCAGCTCTTCGGGGTCGGTGTCCTCGGGTACGTAGCGTCCGAGGGCCACGGCGTAGATGTCCTGCCGCTCGGGCTCGGCGTGCAGGGCGTTCGGATCGATGTGGCCCGCGTGCAGGCCGTCCTCGAAGTCGTGGACCGAGTAGGCGACATCGTCCGACCAGTCCATGACCTGCGCCTCGAAGCAGATGCGCTGCCCCGGGGCCTCCTTGCGGACCCAGTCGAACACCGGCCGGTCGTCCTCGTAGACCCCGAACTTGGAGGAGTGCGGGTCGGTGGGGTGGGCGCCGCGCTGCCAGGGGTACTTGGTGGCGGCGTCCAGGGCGGCGCGGGTGAGGTTGAGGCCGACGCTGACCAGGTCGCCGGTGGCCTCGGAGCGCACGAAGCGCTTGGGCTCGATGCGGGTGAGCAGGCGCAGCGACTGGGCGTTGCCCTCGAAGCCGCCGCAGTCCGCCGCCACTTCGTTCAACGCCTGCTCGCCGTTGTGCCCGAAGGGCGGGTGGCCGAGGTCGTGGGAGAGGCAGGCGGTCTCCACCAGGTCGGGGTCGCAGCCGAGGGCCGCGCCCAGCTCGCGGCCCACCTGGGCGCACTCCAGGGAGTGCGTCAGCCGGGTGCGGGCGCTGGCGTCCCAGGCTTGGCTGCGGGTGCCGGGCGTGACGACCTGGGTCTTTCCGGCGAGGCGGCGCAGCGCGGCGGAGTGCAGCACGCGCGCGCGGTCGCGCTGGAAGGCCGTACGCCCCGGCCTCTTGTCGGGCTCGGCGGCCCATCGCTCGACGGCGGCTTCGTCGTAGCTCTCGTAGGCCTCGTATCGCGCGTGCGGTGCCGTGCCGTTCGGTGCCGTGCCGTTCGGTGCTGTGCCGTTCGGTGCTGTGCCTTCCATGCACCGACAGTAGACGCAAGCAGTGACAAAGGGGGTTCTGGCCCCTCGTCAGACCGCGGTCAGGCGGCGCTGTTCGGCCACCGGCGGGGCGGTGCGGGCCTGGTCGTAGCGGTGCAGGACGAGGCGGGCGAGCGCCGGGTGGGCGCCGAGCGGGGCCGCGGCGATCCAGGGCGCGGCGGCGGCGCTCTGGGTGGCGAAGCGGCCCGGGGCGGTGAAGTACGCGGCGACGGCGACGCGGCTCCTGCCCTCGGCGGCCAGGGCTTCGAGCGCTTCGGGCACGGTGCGGGCGCAGGCCGGGGTGGGGGCGGCGTAGGCGGGGACGACGGGGACGCCGAGGCGGTCGGCGAGCAAAGCGGCCGCGGCCTCGGTGCCGAGGGCCGACTCCGGGTCGCGGGAGCCGGCGGCGGCGAGGACGACCGCGTGCCGGCGGCGGGCGGCGGCGCCCAGGCGCCGCACGGGCCAGCCCGCCTGGACGAGCCGGGTGTGCAGGGCCTCGGCGAGCAGCGGGTGCGGGCCGAGCGGGGCGGCCACGCGGGTCTCCAGGTGGGGCGCGTCGGCGGCGGCCGCGGGGATGTCGCGCTTGACGTGCTGGCCGCGGCTCAGGAGCAGGGGGACGAGCACGGCGCCGCCGCCTCGCTGCGCGGCGAGGGCATCGGTGAGCAGTGGCTGGTTCAGCTCTATGTGACCGAGCCGGACGGCGAGGCCGGGCCGCTGCTCACGGATCCGGTCGGCGAGCGCCGTGACGGTGGCGAGGGCGCGGGGGTCGCGGCTGCCGTGGGGGACGAGGACGAGCGTGGGGTGTGGGTGGGGGGCGGGGCTGGGGTCGGGGCGGCGGTTGCCGTGGAGCGGTACGAGGCTGGGCCGGCTGCCGAGCTGACTGGTGATGTGGTCCGGCGTCATGAACTGAGGATGGCCGGGGCAGGTTGCGGGGGCGTTGCATGGCCGTGACGACTGTTTTCGGCGGCCTCACGGAGGTGGGCGGGGGTCGGTCAGGGCCGTGGTTCCGGGGCCGTGTGTAAGGGGTGGGGTCAGGGGAGTTTCAGGGTCGCTTCCGGGTTGTGGGGCCTGCTCGGTGGCGGTGGGGTCACTTACGGTGGTGGCAGTGATCGGATCGGGGGAGATCCGGTGGGGCGCGGGGGTGGGACGCATGGACCGGATGGATGCGGGCCGGGCGGATTCTGGCCGGGCGGATTCTGGCCGGACGGATACGGGCCGGACGGATGTGACGGGGTGGGCGGAGCTGCGGGGCCTGGCGGCGGTGTGTCGGGAGCGCCTGGTGGCGTGCCGGGAGCACCTGGTGGCGTATCGGGAGCGTTTGGCGGGGTCGCGGCGCCCGCGAAGGCCGGGATGGCTGCGGCTTCCGCGTACGCGGAAGGGGCGGCGCAGGGCCGTCCAGGGCGCGATGGCGCTCTGCGTGCTCGCGCTGCTGCCAGCGACCTGGCTCTTCGTGACGACGGACGGCAGGACCGGTTCGCTCGCGGACGCGCCGCGCGCCCGGGTCGCGATGGTCTTCGGCGCCGGGCTGTGGGAGGGCGGGCCCTCGCCCTATCTCGCGCACCGGCTGGACGCGGCGGCCGAGCTGTACCGCGCGGGCCGGATAGAGGTCGTGCTCGTGACGGGGGACAACAGCCGCGAGGACTATGACGAACCGGACGCGATGCGCGCCTATCTGAAGAAGCACGGGGTGCCGGACCGCCGGATCGTGAGCGACTACGCCGGGTTCGACACCTGGGACTCCTGCGTCCGCGCCAAGAAGATCTTCGGCGTGGACCGGGCGGTGCTGATCAGCCAGGGCTTCCACATACGCAGGGCGGTCGCGCTGTGCGACGCGGCGGGCGTCTCGTCGTACGGCGTCGGGGTGGACGCCGTGCACGACGCGACCTGGTACTACGGCGGCGCCCGGGAGGTGTTCGCGGCGGGCAAGGCGGCGCTGGACGCTGTGTTCCGGCCCGATCCGCGGTTCCTCGGGCCGCGGGAGCCGGGCGTGGAGCAGGCGCTGGCGTCGCGACGGTAGGCCCTGGGCGGCCTGGAGGGCGGCGGGGTGCGAGCGGCGGTACGCGGTACTGGGTCCTTCGGCGTCCACGCCCGGACGGCGGCTTGCGTCCCGCACCTCACAGAGGGGCGCGGGCGTGGCTGAGATCGGCTTACCGCGTGCGTAACGCGAGCGTGTCGGGGCACGTAACAAGAACGGCGGACGCTGGGCGGCATGCACTCCACGGCGACACCCGCGACACCGGCGACCACCGCGACCCCCGCGGCCACGGCGGTGACGGCGACCCACTGCCCGTACTGCGCGTTGCAGTGCGGGATGGGGCTGACGGCGGGCACCGGTGGTGGTGTGGAGGTCGTGGAGCGCGCGTCCTTCCCCGTGAACAAGGGCGCCCTGTGCGGAAAGGGACGCACGGCGCCCGCTCTGCTCTCCTCCCGGGTACGCCTGACCGAGCCCCTCGTCCGATCCCACGCCACGGGCAAGCTCGTACCGGCCTCCTGGGAGGAGGCCCTCGACCGGATCGCCGCAGAGCTGTCCCGTGCGCGCGAGGAACACGGTGCGGACGCGTGCGGGGTGTTCGGCGGCGGCGGGCTGACCAACGAGAAGGCGTACGCGCTGGGCAAGTTCGCGCGGGTGGTGCTCGGTACGTCGCAGATCGACTACAACGGACGGTTCTGCATGTCGTCGGCGGCGGCCGCCGGGCAGCGGGCGTTCGGGCTCGACCGGGGGCTGCCGTTCCCGCTGGAGGACATCCCGCGCACCGGTTGCGTGATCCTCGTCGGGTCGAACCTCGCCGAGACGATGCCGCCCGCCCTGCGGTACCTCACGGAGCTGCGGGAGAACGGCGGCACGCTGATCGTCGTGGACCCGCGCCGGACGCGCACCGCCGAGCAGGCCGATCTGCATCTGGCGCCGCGCCCCGGCACGGACCTCGCCCTGGCGCTCGGGCTGCTGCACCTGGTGGTGGCCGAGGGCCGCACGGACGAGGCGTTCATCGAGGAGCGGACCAGCGGATGGGAGGGGGCGCGGGCGGCGGCGATGGCGCACTGGCCCGAGCACGTCGAGCGGATCACCGGCGTGCCCGTGCCCCAACTGCGCGACGCGGTGCGTATGTTCTGCGACGCCGAGGCCTCGATGGTGCTCACCGCGCGCGGGCCCGAGCAGCAGTCCAAGGGCACGGACACCGTCGGGGCGTGGATCAATCTCTGCCTCGCCACGGGCCGGGCCGGGCGGCCGCTGTCCGGGTACGGCTGTCTGACCGGGCAGGGCAACGGCCAGGGCGGGCGCGAGCACGGGCAGAAGGCGGACCAGTTGCCCGGGTACCGCAAGCTGACGGACCCCGCTGCCCGGGCGCACGTGGCGGAGGTCTGGGGCGTGGACCCCGATGCGCTGCCGGGGCCCGGCAGGTCGGCGTACGAACTGCTCGACGCGCTCGGCGGGGACGTCAAGACGCTGCTCCTGATGGGGTCCAACCCGGTGGTGTCGGCGCCGCGGGCCGCGCATGTGGAGGAGCGGCTGCGGTCGCTGGACTTCCTCGCGGTGGCGGACGTGGTGCTGTCGGAGACGGCCGAGTTGGCGGACGTGGTGCTTCCGGTGACGCAGTGGGCCGAGGAGACGGGGACGGTGACGAATCTGGAGGGGCGGGTACTGCTGCGCCGCCGGGCGGTGTCCGCGCCCGCCGGGGTCCGCAGCGACCTGGACGTGCTGCACGGGCTCGCGGCTCGGCTCGGCCATGGGAAGGGTTTCCCCGTGGACCCCGAGGAGGTCTTCGAGGAGCTGCGGCGGGCGAGTGCGGGCGGCCCCGCGGACTACTCGGGCATCTCGTACGAGCGGCTGAGGGAGGGGGAGGGCGAGGGGGTGTTCTGGCCGTGCCCCGCCCCGGCGCAGGACACCACCCCGGCGCCGGACACCGGCCAGGCTCAGGGCACCCCGCATGCTCCGGGCGGCGTCGGTGTGGTTCCGCATCCCGGGACGCGCCGGTTGTTTCTGGAGGGGTTCGCCACGGAGGACGGGCGGGCGCGGTTCGTCCCGGTGGTGCACCGGGCCGCCGCCGAGGAGCCGGACGCGGAGTATCCCGTGTTGCTCACCACGGGGCGGGTCCTCGCGCAGTACCAGTCGGGGGCGCAGACGCGGCGGGTCGATGAGCTGAACTCCGCGGCGCCGGGGCCTTTCGTGGAGCTGCATCCGCGGCTGGCCGCGGGGCTCGGGATAGCCGACGGCGAGGCGGTCGCCGTGGTCTCGCGGCGTGGCCGGGCGGTGGCCCCGGCCCGGGTCACGTCGTCGATCCGCTCGGACACGGTGTTCATGCCGTTCCACTGGCCGGGCGAGGGCCGCGCCAACTCCCTGACGCATCCGGCGCTGGATCCCGTGTCGCGGATGCCGGAGTTCAAGGTGTGCGCGGTGCGGCTGGAACGTGCGGAACGGAGTTAGGAGGCGCGGAACGGAGTGAGGAGGGGATCAGCAGCTGCGGCCGTATCAGGCCTTATCGGCCGAGGCGGTGGCTCGACCAGGTGCCGTCCCCGATCAGCGTCCCCGACGCGCGCAGGCGCGCGGCCGTGCGGGGGGCCGCCAGGTAGACCCAGGCGCGCGTGGCCGTCCCGTCGGCGGCGCGGGTCACCTCGCGGGTCACGCGTTCGTAGAGGTTGCGGGGGTCGCCCGGCGCGTACTCCTCCAGGAGGTCGAGGGCGGTGAGCAGTCCGTCGTGGGCGAAGGGGGCCGCGGTCACCAGCTCGCCGTGTACCGGTCCGGCTTCCGGGGCCTCGACGGCGTAGGGGTAGCCGGGGCCCTCGTACAGGACGGCTCCCGGCAGCAGGGCCGGTTCCTCCGCCGTCACCCGGCCGCGGAGGTAGGCGGCGTGGTTCGGCTCGCCCGGGCGCAGGGTGCCGTAGACGAAGAAGGGCAGCCTCGGCGCGGCCCGCTCGGTCACTCGGCGGTCTCCCGCTCCACCCACTCCAGGTAGGCCGCGCTCCCCCGGGTCACGGGCGTCGCGATGATCTCCGGGGTGTCGTAGTCGTGGGCGTCGGTGAGCCATGCCTCCAGGGCGGCGTAGCGGGCGGCGGTCGTTTTGAGCAGCACCTGCCACTCCTGCGCGGTCTCGATGTCGCCTTCCCAGCGGTAGACGGAGGTGACGGGTCCGGTGATCTGCGCGCAGGCCGCGAGCCGCGCCCCGACCGCCCCGCGCGCGAGGTCACGCGCCTTGTGTTCCGCGTCGGTCGTGGTCAGCACGGTCAGTACGGCAGGCGCCGTCGGTTCATCGTCCATACGCCGATTGTGCACAGCCGTGGCCAGAGGCGAGCGCCCTGGACCAAGGTCCCGAACCGCCCGGTTTCTACGGTCGTAGTCGTGGTTGTTACATAACCTCCCGTTTTCTGTGATGGACGGTTCCTACGGTCGTCAGCGGTGGCCGGTCTCCGCCGAATCCCCAGCGCGGTCCCTGGGCCGGCCACCACCAGCCCACCGGCCGCCGCACCAGTGAGTCAGTCAGTCACGCCATGAATCCGAAGCTCCGCCGCCCGCTCACGCTGGGCGCCGCTCTCCTCGCCGCGCTCGCGGCGTCCGTACTCGCCGGGTGCGCCGGTCCGGGCGGCCTCGGCCCCGGTGAGGCCGTCCCGCCCGTCTCCGCGCAGCCGCACCCGGAGGCGGTCTGGCCCGCCTGGTCGGGTACGTCGTCGCGGGCGCCCGGCGCCGATGCCGCCACACGGCAGCCGCCGCCCCAGGCGTTGAAGGGGTTGCGGCAGGTCGGTTCCGGAGGGCTCGCCTCCCTGGACGTCCACGCGGTGCTGCGGGCCGATCCACGTATGAGGCCGCTGGCGGACCGGGGGCTGATCGACCGGCCGGGGCGGGCGGGGCTGCGGCCGCCCCGGTTCATGGACCTGACCGGCGACAAGAAGCCCGAGATGCTCGTGGCCGCGGACACGGAGAGCGGGCGGAACGTGCTGGCCGTCTACACCGAGCGCGGCGGCAAGGTCTACCCGGCGCTGTTCACCTCCGGCAGGCGGATGAGCGTCGAGACGATCGGCTCCGACCTGCTGGTCCGCACTCCGTGCTCGGACGGCGGCGAGCAGGCGGTGCGCTTCCACTGGGACGGCGCGCGGATGTCCACCATCAGCGACGTCACGGAGTACCACAAGGACGACAAGAAGTCGGGGGGTGCCTCGGAGCCTTCGGAACCGGGCCCGCACCCCTCCGAGACGGCGCCGACGGGAGGCCCCTGATGCCGCGCCGGGCCGTGCAGGGAGTCGAGCGCGCCCTCGCCGCACTCCCCCGCCTCGGCCTGCGCCGGAAGCCCGCCGCCCTCACCGCCCTCGGCCTCCGCTGGAAGATCGCCGCGCTGCTCGCGGGCGGCTGTGCCGTGGTCGCCGTCGCCATCGGGCTGCTCATCCACCACGCCCGGCTCGACCAGGTCGCCGGTAGCGCCCGGTCCAACGCCACCGCGCAACTCGTCCGCGTACGCCAGTTGTACGAGCTGACGGGAGAGGTCGACAGGAGCGACATGGACGCGGCGCTCGACGCCCCGGACCTGCCCGAGCCGTTGCGGCGGGCCGCGCTGGCCGGGCGGCGGACCACCTACCTCGACATGGCGGCGGACGATCCGTGCGTCTGGGCGGCGAGGCCGGTCGGCGGCCGCGAGCCCCACGTCCTGTCCGTCCGCGCGTCGCTGCGCGAACAGGCCGGGGAAGTCGCCGAGTTCGACCGGCGTCTGATGATCTCGGGAGCCGTGGTCGTCGGCCTGGCCGCGCTCGGCGGCGCGGGGCTGGCCAGCAGGCTCAGCCGTGAACTGCGCACCGCCGCGGCGATCGCGCGCCGCATCAGCCGGGGTGACCTCGACGCCCGCATCGACCACCCCCGGCCGCCGGGCGCGCACCACGGCAAGGACGAGGTGGCCGAACTGGCGGCCGCCGTCGACACGATGGCAGCGTCCCTCCAGCGGCGCCTGGAGGCCGAGCAGCGCTTCACCGCCGATGTCGCGCACGAGCTGCGCACCCCGCTGACCGGGCTGCACACGGCGGCCGAGCTGCTGCCGCCCTGCCGCCCCGCCGAGCTGGTGCGCGACCGCGTGCACGCGCTGCGCACCCTCACGGAGGACCTGCTGGAGGTGGCACGCCTGGACGCGGAGGTGGAGCGGCCGGACCTGGATGTGCATCCGCTGGGGCCGCTCGTCGAGACGATCGCCGAGCGCGCGGGCGGCTCGGCGGCCGGTTTCACGGCGCGGGGGACGGACGCCGCGTACGACACGTTCGTACGCACGGACGCGCGCCGGCTGGAACGGATCCTGACGAACCTCGTCGCCAACGCCCGCAGGCACGGCGGCGAACCGGTCGAGGTGCGGGTCGAGGGCACCGAGGTCACGGTCCGCGACCACGGCCCGGGCTTCCCCGAGCACCTCCTGGAGGACGGCCCGCGGCGCTTCAGAACCGGCGCGTGCGAACGCGGCCAGGGCACCGGCCTCGGCCTGACCATCGCGTTCGGCCAGGCCCAGGTGATCGGCGCGAGCGTGGACCTGGCCAACGCGGCGGACGGCGGCGCGGTGGCGGTGGTCGGCCTGCCGCGCGCATAGATGCCAGGGGGGCATCAACTTCCGTACGGGCGTACGGACTTGGCGCCGCGCAGCGCCCAGCCCCACCACGCCAGCTGGTCGAGCATGCCCTTGGCGGCGGCGTCGGCGGCCGATGGGTCGCGGTGGTTTCCCTCGTCGTCGAAGAGGGCGCCCGCGTTGTGGAAGGAGACGGTGTCGCGGATGGTCACGGTGTGCAGCTCCGCGAAGACCGGGCGCAGGTGCTCGACGGCGCGCAGGCCGCCGGAGAGACCGCCGTACGCGACGAAGGCGACGGGCTTGGCCTCCCATTCGTCCTTGTGCCAGTCGATGAGGGCCTTCAGGGACGCCGGGTAGGAGTGGTTGTACTCGGGGGTGAGGACGATGAACGCGTCGGCCGCGGCCAACTTGGGTGTGACCTTGGCGAGTTCGGCGGAGGCGGCGGCGGACGGGGAGAAGGAGAGGGAGGTCGGCAGGTCGGACTCGGCCAGATCGACGACGTCGACGACGAAGTCGGAGCGCTCGCGGACCCGGGCGAGCAGCCACTCGGCGACGATCGGCCCGAAGCGGCCCTCGCGGTTGCTGCCGACGATGACGGCGACGCGCAGCGGCGTGTCACCGCCGTCGAGGGCGGGGGCGGCGGAGGCGGACTGGGGAGAGGTGGTTTCAGTCATGGGGCAAGCCTCGTAGTTAAACCTTGGTTCAGGTCAAGCGGGAACTCTCGTTAATCTGACGGCATGAGCGCGCATCTCGCACCGGACGCCAAGGAAGCCACCGTCGGGGAACTCTCCGCGCGCAGCGGGGTCTCCCCCTCCGCCCTGCGGTTCTACGAGCGCGAGGGGCTCATCACATCCCGCCGCACCGCGGGCAATCAGCGCCGCTACAGCCGCGACACCCTGCGCAGGGTCGCCTTCATCCGCACCTCGCAGCGGCTCGGCATTCCGCTGGCCACCATCCGCGAGGTGCTCGGCCTGCTTCCCGAGGACCGCACGCCGACCCGCGAGGACTGGGCGCGGATCTCCGAGTGCTGGCGGGCCGACCTCGACGCCCGGCTCCGCGCCCTGCGGCGGCTGCGCGACAACCTCACCGACTGCATCGGCTGCGGCTGCCTCTCGCTCGCCACGTGCGCGCTGACCAACCCGTCGGACGAGCTGGGCGAGCGCGGCCCCGGGGCGCGCCGCCTGGTGGAGGCGGAGGAGCCGCGCGCCGCCGGCAGCCTGTGCCCGCCGAGGGGCCGGGCGGGGGCGGTCTCGTAGCGTGGCCGCATGACAACCACGGAGCTGGTGCAGCGAATCGAGATCGACGGACAGCCGGCCACCGCGGGAAGCCTGCTCTGGCCGGCCCTCGTCACCACGGGGCACTTCACCGCGATGCAGGTCAGGGGCGGCAAGGTGCGGGGCATCGACCTCCATCTGGCCCGGCTCGACGCGGCCACGCGCGAGCTGTTCGGGCGGGACCTCGACGGGGAGCGGGTGCGCGGCGCGGTCCGGCACATCCTGCGGGACGACATCGACGACGCGTCCGTACGCGTATACGTCCACGCGCCCGACGGGGAGCCGTCCCTCATGGTCACCGTGCGGGAGCCCGTCGAGCTGCCCACCGGCCTGGCGGCGCGCGCGCAGGCGCTGACGTCCGTGCCCTACCAGCGGCCCTTCGCCCACATCAAGCATCTGGGCGGCTTCGGCCAGGCCCGCCACCGTGAGCTGGCGCGGGCCGCCGGCTTCGACGACGCGCTGCTCACCGGTCCCGGCGGGGAGATCAGCGAGGGCGCCGTCACGAACATCGCCTTCTTCGACGGCACGCGGGTCGTGTGGCCCGACGCGCCTCATCTGGCCGGGGTCACGATGCGGCTGATCGAGGCGCGGCTGCCGGCCGCCGGGCTGCCCACCTCGCACGCCCCCGTCACCCTCGCGGACCTGCCGTCGTACTCGGCGGCCTTCGTCACCAACGCGTGGGGGGTCAGCCCGGTGCGCCGCATCGACGACGTGACGTACGACGTCGACGAGAAGCTGATGGCGACCGTGGCCGGGGTCTACGAGGCGGTGCCCTGGGACGCGGTCTGACCATGTGCTCCGGGACCTGATCCGAGCGCGCCGCGCGGCGGAGTCACCCATTCACAGCCGCCGCGCCCGCTCTTCGGAGTCTTCTCGTCGAAAAGCCGGTGACCTGCTGGAACGCTCACCTCACCGGAGCCGGAAGCCGCTCGTTCGGCGGCTTTCTGATGGCTCATCAGGAGGCGTGGGCTGCCGAGTGCCACTTACCTCGGTAGAGCGGGGTCCGACCGACGCAGCGGCACTTGGGGGTGCCGCGGGCCGTGTCCCGCGAAGGCCTCGGAGGAACAAGCACCATGCGCAACGCCCGCCTGCTGTCCGGTACCGCGCTCGCCGTAGCGGCGGCGGGCGTCCTGGCCGCCCCCGCCCCTGCCTCCGCCGCGCCCGCCGGAGGCCTGGAGGTCCAGCCCTCGACCGTCACTCCCGGCTCCACCGTCACCGTGCGCACCACCGCCTGCGGCTCCGGAGGGACCGCGACCGGTGACGCGAGCGCGGTCGGGGCCGGGACGTTCACCCTGGCGCCGGGCGCGCGGCCCGAGGATGTGGCCGGGCGGTTCGAGGTGCCGCCCTCCGCGCAGCCCGGCACGTACGAGATCGTCGCGAAGTGCTCCGGTTCCGGCGGCGCGGCGGTGCGGAACAAGCAGGTCGCGGGCGATCTGGTGGTGACCATCACCTCCACGGCGGCCGCCGCGGAACAGCCGCGCCCGCATCCGCGGGGACATGTGAAGACGGGGGTCGGCGGCGCACTCGGCCCCGACCCCGTGCAGACCGCGGCGGGAGTGGCGGCCCTGGCCGTCGCCGCCGCGGGCGGTACCTGGCTCCTGCATCGCCGGGCGAGAGGCGACAGGATCTGACGGACACCCTCCGCTGTCCACCGGTACCGCCGCCCCCGCCCCCTCCCGGCCCGTGTCCCCTCGTGGGCCGGGAGGGGGACGAGGGACCCCCGGCCCGACCGACCCCGAGGGGGACGCCGTATGCGCGAGACAGGCTCCAAGAGGACCGGCAACGCCGTCATAGCGACCGTCACCGCCGTGGCGCTCTGCACCGGTGCCTGGCTGCTGAGCAGCGGCACCGCCGCGCACCCGCCTCCGCAGCCCTCCTCCGCGCAGGCCGCGCCGACCCGGCCCGGCGCCCCGCGCCCCGACCCCGGCACCGCACCGCTGCCGCCGTCGCCGCCCGACCGGGTGCGCATCCCGGCGATCGGGGTCGACGCGCCCCTGATGGGGCTCGGCCTGACCCGGCAGGGCAGCCTCGACGTGCCGCCGTCCGAGCGGAAGAACCTCGCGGGCTGGTACGAGGCGGGCACCACGCCCGGCGAGCGGGGCACCGCGATCGTGGCGGGCCACGTCGACAACAAGGAGGGCCCGGCCGTCTTCTACGAGCTGGGCGCGTTGCGCAAGGGCCGCACGATCGAGGTCGAGCGCAGGGACGGCAGCGTGGCCGTCTTCACGGTCGACGCGAACGAGGTGTACGACGCGAAGGACTTCCCCGACGAGAAGGTGTACGGCGCCGCCTCCCGCCCGGAGCTGCGGGTGATCACCTGCGGCGGGAAGTACTCGGAGCGGACCGGCTACCAGGGCAATGTGGTGGTCTTCGCGCATCTGACGGCGGTGCGCTGAGCCGCGGCGCGCACGGGGTCAGGCCACCCACTGCTCGTACGCCATCTTGGTCACCAGCCCGAAGACGGTGACCAGGAGCACGACCCGGACGAAACCGCTGCCCCTCTTCAGCGCCGTGCGCGCGCCGAACATCCCGCCGGTGAGATTGAAGACGGCCATCAGCGCGGCCAGTTGCCACAAGACCGCGCCCTGCCAGGCGAACATCGCGAGGGCGCCGGCGTTGGTGCAGCAGTTGACGATCTTGGCGGTGGCCGAGGCGGCGACCAGGTCGAGGTGGAGCACGGCGGTCAGGGCGAGCACGAGGAAGGTGCCCGTGCCGGGGCCGATGAGACCGTCGTAGAAGCCGATGCCGAGGCCCGCGAACCCGATCGCGGCGAGGATCCGCCGCGGCGAGGCGGGCACGGCGGGGGGCGCGGCGCCGAAGGCGGGCCGCAGGATCACGAAGGCGCCGACGGCGACGAGCACCACCATGATCACGGGCTTCAGTACGTCGGTGCTCATCCCCGCCGCGAAGAAGGCGCCGCCCATCGACCCCGCGAGCGCGGCGAGGCCGACCCGGACGGCGGTGGGCACGTCGACGGGGGTCTTCCGTACGTACGTCACCGCGGCGCCGGTCGTTCCGACGATCGCCACCGCCTTGTTGGTGCCGAGGGCGTGCGCGGCCGGCGTGCCGCCCGGCAGGCCGAGCAGCAGGGCGGGGAGCAGCAGCAGTCCGCCGCCGCCGACCACGGCGTCGATCCAGCCGGCCGCGAGAGCTGCGAGGCAGAGGACGACGACCGTGGTCAGGGGTATGTCAGGCATGATCGCGACCCTATGCCGCGCAGGACGCGGGTCAGCGGGCGGCCGGCATCGGGGCCTCGGAGGCCTGTCCGGGGGCGGGGGGGGCGAGGTCCCTACGGCAACATCTCGGCGCGGGGCAGACG
>NZ_JODF01000082.1:0-48165 GCF_000717945.1 Streptomyces sp. NRRL S-920 | reverse complement strand
CCCGAAAGCTCCCCGCCCACACCCCCCACCCGCCCCCGCCGCAACGAACTCCCCGGTGACACCGCCTGCCTCATCGGGCGGGAGCGGGAACTCGATCTGCTCACCGCGCCCGCCGCCCCCGGCTCCGTCTCCGTGGCCGCCGTCGACGGCACCGCGGGCGTCGGCAAGACCGCGTTGCTGGTCCGTGCCGCCTGGATGCTGCACGACCAGTACCCGGACGGCTGCCTCTTCGTGGACCTGCACACGCACGGCGCGCCCCACGAGAGCCTGCGCCCGCAGCGCGCGCTGCACCGGCTGCTCCGTGCCGTCAACGGCGTCGGCGACGAACTCCCCGATGAGCTGCACGACTTGGTGGCTGCCTGGCGCGCGGCCACCAGTTCCCTGCGGCTGCTGCTGGTCGTGGACGACGCCCTCAGCGCGGAACAAGTACGCCCCTTGCTGCCCGCCGGCCCGGGCAGCCGGGTCCTTGTGGCCGGGCGCCAGCGCCTGCCCGGTCTCGACGCCGACCGGCGGCTCACCGTGGAGCCGCTGGACACGGGCGAGGCGGTCACCCTGCTCGCGCGCCTCCTCGGCGAGCCGCGCGCCGAGCAGGAACCGGAGGCCGCGCGGGAACTCGCCCGCCGGTGCGGCGGCCTCCCGCTGGCGCTGCGTATCGCCGGGGCCCGGTTGCAGAACCGCCCGTCCTGGACGCTGGCCCACCTGGTCGGCCGGATGTCGGACGGCGACCGCCGCCTGGGCGAGCTGCGGGCCGAGGACCGCAGCGTGGAAGCCGCCTTCCGGATGTCCTACGACCTGCTCGCTCCCGAACTCCGGCGCGGCTTCAGGGCGTTGGGGCAGTCGCCGACCGCCGAGTTCGACGGGCTCACCCCCGCCGTGATGCTGGGCCGCTCGTTCCAGGACGCCGAGGATCTCCTGGAACGCCTGGTCGACGCGAGCCTGTTGCAGCAGCCCCGGCCCAGCCGCTACCGGCTGCACGATCTCGTACGCGACCACACGCGCCGCCTCGCCGCCGCCGTGCCCGGGGAGGCCGCCGCGGACCGCGCCGCCGTACTGCACCTCTACACGGCCGCCGGTCGCATCGCCAGCGACTGGGGCCCCGAGGGCTTCCCGACCGGCCCCGACGTCTCCCGCTCCCCCTTCTCGGACTGGCGGGAGGCCGACGCGTGGCTGGAGGCCGCGGGCGCCCAACTGCTCGACGTGGTCGCCTTCGCGGCGGCCGCCGGGCAGCACGACCACGCCTGCTGGGTCGCCGAGTCCCTGGTCGACCCGCTGGTCCGCCAGGGCCGCTACCACGAGTGCCGCTCCGCCCTGGAACTCGCGCTGCCCGGCGCCGACCTGGCCGACGACCGGCGGATGCCGTCCTCCCTGCGCAACTGCCTGGCCATCGCGGACATCTACCAGGGACGCTTCAAGCAGGCGCACGCCTGGTGCACCGACGCGCTGCGCCTCGCCCGCCACCGGGGCGATCTGCGTGAACAGGCCCGGGCGATCGCCGTCATGGGCGCCGCGGAGCGCGCGCTGGGCCGCTTCCCGGCAGCGGTCGCCCATCTGAGCGAGGTCATCGGCATGGCGGCCCGGCTCGACGACGACTGGCTGGCCGGGATGTCGACCTGCAACCTCGGCGCCCTCCGCGACCAGCAGGGCCGGCACGAGGAGGCCCTCACGTACTACGCCACCTCCCTCACCTTCGCCGAGAAGATCGGCCGCCCCAGAATGATCAGCAAGACCCTGTGCTTCACCGCCGAGGCCCACCTGGCACTCGGCCGGCACACCGAGGTCAAGGACCTGGCCCGGCGGGCGGTGGAACTGGCCCAGGAGGTCGGCGACCTGCAACTGCGCGCGACGAGCCTGTCCCTGCTCGGCGCCGCGGAACACGGTCACGGGGACCTGCCGCTCGCCATCACCCTCCAACAGGAGGCCCTTGCCACGCTCACCGAGCACACCAGCAGGCCCCTGGAGATGGAGGTGCGGCGCCGCCTCGGACGTACGTACGCGGCAGCGGGCGACGCGGCCGAGGCCGAGCGGCAGTTCCGCCTCGCGCGCTCACTGGAGGCCTGACGATTCTCACCCTCTCCTCAGATTCCGGCGCTAACCTCCTGCGCCGAAGCAGCACGGCAGGAGGCACGGGAGCGGGAGGCGACGTGGGACGCGGTGGACATGGGCTGGCGAGGGTGCCGGTGGTGGTGCGGGCCGGGGCCGCGCCCCTGTGGTGGCTGGGGGTGGCGGCCGCCGGTGTCGGTGCGTTGCCGGACGGGTTCACGGGCCGCCGTATCGGCGCGCTCGCAGGGGCCGCGCTGTTCCTCGTGACCGCTGCCGTCGTCGCGTACGCCCGCAGGAAGCGCTACCTCGCTCTGGCCCGCGAGGCGACCCGCGCCGGTAAGTACGACGTGCTCCAGAGCCGCTCCGTGGCCGTACGCAACTGGCGCCGGGGCCACCGCTGGTGGCTCGCCGCGGCCTTCCTTGCCGCCCTCACCAGCGGCTTCGCCGTCCCCGTGGCGGGCGGGGCGGTCCTGGCGGGTGCGGGCGCGGGCCTATGGGCGAAGGCGGCCTGGCTCGGCCGCCGCGAGGAGGACGGCGACGTACTGCTGTGGGTACGCGTCGACTGGCTGAACCGCGGCGCGGGCGCCCCCGCGGGCAGGACGGCCAAGGCGTACCGCACGACGGGCCCGGCAGCGGGCGACGCGGCCCCGGGCGGCGCCCGCCGCCGCACGACTCCCGCCCCGGCGTGACCACCGGGCCCGCGCCTCGCTCCTGAACGGCGGTTGCCGAGCGGATCAGCCCGTGGCGGGCGGGCATTCGGTGGCCAGGTGGGCACAGTCGTGCCCGGTGGCCCCCGGCACCCAGTCCGTGGCGGTCGGCTACCCGGCGAGCTGGCCGACCCCGCCGCGCCGCCTCCGCGGCCGCGCGACCGCCGGGCCCGCCCCCCGCTCCTGAAGCGCCGCTGCCTCGCGGACACCGTCACGTCACCGGTACGCACTCCGCGAGCAGGCCGACGATGTCCTGCCAGGCTCGTTGCGCGTGCAGGGGGTGGGGGCCGATGCCGGGGAGGACCGTTTGTTCGTGGTCGATTCGCGGGTGGTGGAACGCGTGCAGGGCGCCGCCGTAGACCACGAGGCGCCAGTCCACGCCCGCGGCCTGCATCTCGGCGGCGAACGCCTCCCGTTGCGCGGGCGGCATGATCGGGTCCTCCGAGCCGACCCCGGCCCACACCGGGCAGCGAATGCGCGCCGCCTCGCCCGGCCGGCCCGTGAGGAGCGCGTTGACCGTCCCGATGGCGCGCAGGTCGACGCCGGCCCGCCCGAGTTCCAGCACGATCGCGCCCCCGGTGCCGTAGCCGATGCCGGCGATCCTGTCGGGGTCGGTACGCGGTTCCGCGAGCAGCACGTCGAGCGCCGCGTGGCCGATGCCCCGCATCCGGTCGGGGTCGGCGAGCAGCGGCGTCGTGTGCGCCAGCATCTCCTGGGGGTCGGTGAACCAGCGCCCGCCGTTGATGTCGAAGGCCAGTGCCACGTAACCCAGTTCGGCGAGGGCGTCGGCCCGGCGGCGCTGGAAGTCGTTCAGGCCCGGGCCCTCCGGCCCGATCAGGACCGCGGGCCTGCGGTCGGTACCGGCCGGGAGCGCGAGGTGCCCGACCATCGTCAGGCCGTCGGCCGGGTACTCGACCGTGCGCGTCGTGATCGTCGTGTTCGTCTCGAGGTCTGCGGTCGTCTTCGTTGTCGTCCCGTGCGTCGTATGCGTCATGTGAACGGACCGTAGTGATCGCCGACTTCGGGCGCGCCGGTATTAGCCCTCAGCAGAGCGGAACGAGCAGAGCGGAGCGCAGCTCACTCCTCTTCCCGGCCCCTCATCACCGCCCTGTTGACCACCCACAGCACGACCCCGATCGCGATCAGAACACCCGCACGGATGTAGACCTCCGCCGAGCGGTCCGCCAGCGGGCTCGCGAGGATCAGGGCCGTGATCGCGCCGAGGACCGGCAAGGCGGTGGGGGTACGGAAGTGCGCGTGGCCGACGCGGTCCTTGCGCAGGACGAGCACCGCCACGTTGACCACCGCGAACACGCACAGCAGCAGGAACGCCGTCGTATCGCCGAGCCCCTCGATCTCGCCCGTCGAGACCAGGCCGATCGCCAGCACGGAGACGAAGACGATGCCGACGACCGGGGTGCGGCGCTTGGAGAGTACGCGGCCCATGGCCCGCGGCAGGATGCGTTCGTTGGCCATGCCGTAGCAGAGGCGGGAGGCCATCATGATGTTGATCAGCGCCGAGTTGGTGACCGCGAACAGGGCGATCAGCGCGAAGAGTTTGTGCGGGAAGTCGACGCCGCCCGCCTTCACGACCTCCAGCAGGGGGCCGCTCGAACCGGCCAGCGTGTCGGAGTCGACCAGGAGCGAGGAGACCAGCGCCACCAGGACGTAGATCGTGCCCGTCACCGCGACCCCGATGAAGATCGCGCGGGGGAAGGTGCGCACCGGGTCCTTGGTCTCCTCGGCCATGTTCACCGAGTCCTCGAAGCCGACGAAGGCGAAGAAGCCGAGCGCGGTCGCGCCGAGCACCCCGGTCATCAGGGCGTACGCGGTGCCGCCCCCGGCCTCGAACTCGGTCAGGCGCGAGGGCGAGCCGTCCCCGGACAGTACGGCGTACGCGCCGATGCCCAGGATGATCGCGAGGCCGGTCAGTTCGACGAGGGTCAGGACCACGTTGGTCTTCACGGACTCGGAGACGCCCCGCATGTTCAGCGCCGCCAGCAGCACGATGAACGTGATCGCGATCAGCGTCGGCGGCAGCGCGTCGCCCGTCAGCTCGGCGAGGTAGTCACCGCTGAAGGCGCGGGCCGCGGCGCTCGCGGACGAGAGCCCCGAGCACATCACCATGAAGGCGATGATGAAGGTGAGGAACGGCGTCTTGAACGCCTTCTGGGTGTAGAGCGCGGCCCCGGCGGCCTTCGGGTACTTCCCGACCAGTTCGACGTACGAGGCCGCGGTCAGGATCGCCACGACGAACCCGATCGCGAACGGCAGCCAGAGCGCGCCGCCGACCTTTCCCGCGACCTTGCCGGTGGTGGCGTAGATGCCCGTGCCGAGGATGTCGCCGATCACGAAGAGGATCAGCAGCTTGGGGCCGATGGCCCGGTGCAGCGCGGGTTCCTCCGCCGGCTGTGGTGCGGCGGTGGGCGTGCCGGATGTCGTCACAGGTGCCTCCCCCGAGAACGTGGCCTGGGAAAAAGGGTCTGCCCGTGAGCCACGTCACTATGCGCGAGTTGAGCAACCTCAGAGCCTGGGGGCGGCACAGGCCGCTACAGATACCGCAGCGCGTCCCGCTCGGCGCCCCCGCCCGCCTCCGCCACGATCTCGTCGACCGTCTGCGGCTCCCGCGCGGCGGCGAACCGCACCTCGTCGGCGTGTGTCGTGAAGCCGTAGATGCCGGGCCTGGCGAGGCTGTTGTACGAGTAGTGGGCCGTGAAGTAGTAGGCGCCCGTGTCCAACGCGGCCACATAGTCGCCCTGTTCGAGCAGCGGCAGCGGACGGTTCTCGGCGAGCAGGTCGCCCGCGAAGCAGGCCGGGCCCGCGATGTCCTGGCCGACGGCGGGCCCGCTCCTGGGCCGCCCCTTCGCGTCGTACGCGGCGATCCGCAGCGGCCACGACAGCGGCGCGTACACCGTCCGCGTCGCCACCTGGACGCCCGCGTGCGTCACCGCGACGGGCCTGCCGCCCGCCTTCTTCGCGTACTCGACGCGGGCGAGGACCGTGCCGTGCTTGGCGAGCAGCGAGCGGCCGAACTCGGTCACCAGGCCGTACCGCCCGTCGAGCAGCCCCGGCACCCGCGCCTTCAGACGCCGCGCGTACTGCGCGTGGGTCGGATTCTCCTCGTCCGAGCCGAAGTTGACGGGCAGGCCGCCGCCGATGTCGATGGTGTCGATCTGGCGCCGCCCGGCGCGTTCGTTGATCTCCTCGGCCAGTTCGTACGTCGCTCCGACGCCGCGCACCATCATCTCCAGCGGCATGCCCTGCGAACCGGAGTGCGCGTGCAGGCGGGTCAGCCACGGCCGGTCGAGGCAGGCCCGGATCACCCACTGCCTGGCGCCCTCGTCGCGCAGCGGGATGCCGAACTTGGAGGTGGGCGTCGCCGTCGAGAGGGCGCCGATCGCGCCGCCGCCGATCTGCGGGTTCACGCGCAGCCCGACGGGGGAGCCGGTCGGCGCCGACTCGACCAGGGAGTCGATGCGGGCCAGCTCCTGCGGGTTGTCGGCGTTGACGGCGATGCCGAGCGCGAGGGCCTGGCGCAGTTCGGCGGGTGTCTTGGCGGGGGAGTCGAGGACCGTGTCGGCGGGCGCGACACCGGCGGCCCGCGCCAGTGCCAGCTCGCCGGGGCTCGCCACCTCGGCGCCGATGCCCGCGGAGCGCAGCAGCCGCAGGACCGGGACGAGCGGGGTGGCCTTCACGGCGAAGGCGTGCAGGACGGGGGTGCCGGGCGGGGTGACCGTCTCGAAGGCGTCCCGCAGGGCCGCGGCGCTCGCGCGGATGCCGGCGATGTCGAGGAGGCCCGCGAGGGGGGCGGCGGGACCGACGACGCCCTGTTCGACGGCGGCCCGCACGGCCCGGTCACGGCGGGCGGCGGGGGCGGCCGCGCCCCTGGGGAGTACCTGCGTCCGCTGATCGTCCGGGTCCGTCCGCTGGTCGTCCTCGTCGTGGGCCATGTGATCCAGCCAATCACCCGGGCCGGGCCCCCGCTGGCGTACTCGCGCATTCGTTCGCTATTGACTAGCTCTATTCATAACTCCAGGATGTGAATAACAGACGTACGACGCACGGCTTCGAGGAGGCACCGCCCCATGTCCGGACCCCGCCCCGTACGGGCACCGCGCGGCACGGAACTCAGCGCCCTCGGATGGCAGCAGGAAGCCGCCCTCCGGATGCTCCAGAACAACCTGGACCCCGAGGTCGCCGAGCACCCCGACAAGCTCGTCGTCTACGGCGGCACGGGCAAGGCGGCCCGCGACTGGCGCTCCTTCGACGCCATGGTGCGCACGCTGAAGACCCTGAAGCAGGACGAGACGATGCTCGTCCAGTCCGGCCGCCCCGTCGGCGTGATGCAGACGCACGAGTGGGCGCCGCGCGTCCTGATCGCCAACTCCAACCTCGTCGGCGACTGGGCGAACTGGGAGGAGTTCCGCCGCCTGGAGCAGCTGGGCCTGACCATGTACGGCCAGATGACGGCCGGTTCGTGGATCTACATCGGTACGCAGGGCATCCTCCAGGGCACGTACGAGACGTTCGCCGCCGTCGCCGCCAAGAAGTTCGGCGGCACGCTCGCCGGGACGATCACCCTCACGGCGGGACTCGGCGGCATGGGCGGCGCCCAGCCGCTCGCCGTGACGATGAACGACGGCGTCGCGATCTGCGTCGACTGCGACCCGCGCGCGATCGAGCGCCGCATCGAGCACAAGTACCTCGACGTGAGGGCCGACTCCCTGGAGCACGCGCTCCAGCTCGCGGTCGAGGCCCGCGACACCCGTCGCCCCCTCTCCATCGGCCTCCTCGGCAACGCCGCGGACCTGCTGCCGCGCATGCTCGCCGAGTCCGCCCCCATCGACATCGTCACGGACCAGACGTCCGCCCACGATCCGCTCGCGTACCTGCCGACCGGTGTCGACTTCGACGAGATGCAGTCGTACGCGACGAAGGACCCGGCGGGCTTCACGACCCGCGCGCGCGAGTCGATGGCCAAGCACGTCGAGGCCATGGTCGGCTTCATGGACGCGGGCGCCGAGGTCTTCGACTACGGCAACTCCATCCGCGGCGAGGCCCAGCTCGCGGGCTACGACCGCGCCTTCGCCTTCCCCGGCTTCGTCCCCGCCTACATCCGCCCGCTCTTCTGCGAGGGCAAGGGCCCCTTCCGCTGGGCGGCCCTGTCCGGCGAGGCCTCCGACATCCACAAGACGGACAAGGCGATCCTCGACCTCTTCCCGGAGAACGAATCGCTCCACCGCTGGATCAAGATGGCCGGGGAGCGCGTCCACTTCCAGGGCCTGCCCGCCCGCATCTGCTGGCTCGGCTACGGCGAGCGGGACAAGGCGGGCGAGCGCTTCAACGACATGGTCGCGTCCGGCGAACTCCAGGCCCCCCTCGCGATCGGCCGCGACCACCTCGACTGCGGTTCCGTCGCCTCCCCGTACCGCGAGACGGAGTCCATGCTCGACGGCTCCGACGCGATCGCCGACTGGCCGCTCCTGAACGCGATGGTGAACGTGGCCTCGGGCGCCAGCTGGGTCTCCCTGCACCACGGCGGCGGCGTCGGCATGGGCCGCTCCATCCACGCGGGACAGGTCTCGGTGGCCGACGGCACGAAGCTCGCCGGAGAGAAGATCCGGCGCGTTCTCACCAACGACCCAGGGATGGGCGTCATCCGGCATGTGGACGCCGGGTACGACATCGCGGAGCGCGTGGCGGACGAGCGGGGCGTGCGGGTTCCCATGCGGGAGGGGGAGTGAGTAATTCAGCCCCTCCGACGATTGAGGAGCGGGGTCCGGGGCGGAGCCCCGTGTCCTTCCAGGAAATGTGGCGGGAGCTGAGTTCCATCGGCCGCGACGCCGGCTCGGGCGGCTACCGCCGCCACGCCTGGACGCCCGCCGACGCCGACTGCCGCGCCTGGTTCAAGGCCCAGGCGGAGACCAGAGGCCTCACCTACGAACTGGACCGCAACGGCAACCAGTGGGCCTGGCTGGGCGACCCGGCCCGGGGGAACGCCGTCGTCACCGGCTCACACCTGGACTCCGTGCCCGACGGCGGCGCCTTCGACGGCCCCCTCGGCGTCGTCTCCTCCTTCGCCGCCCTGGACGAACTCCGCGCCCGGAACGCGCAGTTCACCAGGCCCCTCGCCATCGTCAACTTCGGCGACGAGGAGGGCGCCCGCTTCGGCCTGGCCTGCGTGGGATCGAGGCTCACCGCCGGGCAGCTCACCATCGAGGCCGCGCACAAGCTCCGCGACGGCGACGGCGTCACGCTCCCGCAGGCGATGGAGGCGGCGGGCTACGACCCGTACAGCATCGGCCCCGACCCCGAACGCCTCGCGCGCATCGGCGCGTTCGTCGAGCTGCACGTGGAGCAGGGCCGCGCCCTGGACCTGTCGGGCGACCCCGTCGGCATCGCGTCCGCCATCTGGCCGCACGGCCGCTGGCGCTTCGACTTCCGGGGCGAGGCCAACCACGCGGGCACGACCCGCCTGGCGGACCGCAGGGACCCGATGCTCACGTACGCGGAGACGGTCCTCGCCGCCCGCCGCGAAGCCGAACTGGCGGGCGCGGTCGCCACGTTCGGCAAGATCTCCGTCGAGCCGAACGGCGTCAACGCCATCCCGTCCCTCGTGCGCGGCTGGCTCGACTCCCGCGCCGCCGACCAGTCGACCCTCGACACGGTCGTCACCGGCGTCGAGAAGGCCGCCCGCGAGTACGCGGAGCGGCACGGCGTCGACCTCGACGTCGTACGCGAGTCCTTCACGCCCGTCGTCGAGTTCGGGCACGCGCTGCGCGACGAGCTGAGCACGATCCTGCGCGGGGACTCCGACAGGCCGGTCCCCGTCCTCGGCACGGGCGCGGGACACGACGCCGGAATCCTGTCCGGCTCGGTCCCGACCGCCATGCTGTTCGTACGCAACCCCACGGGCGTCTCGCACTCCCCGGCCGAGTACGCCGCCGAGGACGACTGCCTGGCCGGGGTGACCGCACTCGCCGACGTACTGGAAGGGCTGGCGTGCACGTGACGACGGACGCGAAGGCGCAGACGTACTGGCTGGAACACGCCTGGCTCGGCACGCACGTCGAGCCCGGCGTGGCGGTGGAGGTGACGGGTGACCGGATCACGGCCGTGCGCACCGGCACCGAAACACCCCCGCCCGGCGCGACGGCCTTGCGCGGCCTGACGGTCCCCGGCCTCGCCAACGCCCACTCGCACGCCTTCCACCGTGCCCTGCGCGGCACCGTCCAGGTCGGCTCGGGCACGTTCTGGACGTGGCGGGAGGTCATGTACGGCGTCGCGGACCGCCTGACCCCCGAGACGTACCACGCGCTGGCCCGCGCGGTGTACGCCGAGATGGCGCTGGCGGGCATCACGACGGTGGGCGAGTTCCACTACCTCCACCACGGGCCCGGCGGCACCCCGTACGCCGATCCCAACGCGATGGGCGAGGCACTGATCCAGGCCGCGTCGGACGCGGGCGTGCGCATCACGCTCCTGGACACGGCGTACGTGGCCTCGGGCCTGCTCTCCGAGACGCGGGGCGAGCCGCCGAACCGCCACCAGCTCCGCTTCTCCGACGGCACGGCACAGGCGTGGGCGGAACGGGCCTCGTCCCTCAAGGAGCGGCCCCACGCCCGCGTCGGCGCGGCCGTCCACTCCGTACGGGCGGTCCCCGCCGCGCAGCTGGGCGTGGTGGCCCAGTGGGCGTCCGAACGCCGGGCCCCCCTCCACGTACACCTCTCCGAACAGACGGCGGAGAACGACGCGTGCCAGGCGGTACACGGCTGTACGCCCACGCAGTTGCTCCACGACCGGGGCGTGCTCGGCGCGCGCACGACCGGCGTCCACAACACGCACCTCACGGAGGAGGACATCGGCCTGCTCGGCCGCACCACCGCGGGCACGTGCATGTGCCCGACGACGGAACGGGACCTGGCGGACGGCATCGGCCCCGCCGTCGCACTCCAGCGGGCGGGCAGCCCCCTCTCCCTGGGCAGCGACAGCCACGCGGTGATCGACATCCTCGAGGAGGCGCGGGCGATGGAACTGAACGAACGCCTGCGCTCGCACACACGCGGCCACTGGACGGCGGCGGCACTGCTGCGCGCGGCCACGGCGGACGGCCACGCGGCACTGGGCTGGCCGGACGCGGGCACGATCGAGACCGGCGCGCTCGCCGACCTCACCACGATCACCCTGGACTCGGTCCGCACGGCGGGCCCCGTCCCCCGCCTGGGCGCGGAGACGGCGGTGTTCGCGGCGACGGCGGCGGACGTCCGCCATGTCGTGGCCGGGGGCCGGGTGGTCGTACGGGACGGGGCGCACGCGCTGGTCCCCGACGTGCCATCGGCTCTCACGGAGGCCATCGCGGTGCTACGGGACTGAGCCGTCCCCGAGCCGGTCCTCTGCCCGGGGCTCCGCCCCGGACCCCGCTCCTCAAACTCCCCCAGACTCCGTCCGGGGGGACCCCCAGGGGCTGAATTTCCCCCCCACTCCCGGAGACGCCATGACCACCACCCTCATCACCAACCTCGCGAGTCTCGTCACCAACGACCCGGCGCAGGGCGACGGAACGCCCCTCGGCCTCCTGACGAACGCGGCCGTGGTCCTGGAGGGCGAGCACATCGCCTGGGTGGGCCCGGCGGCGAAGGCCCCGGCGGCGGACGAGACGCACGACGCGCAAGGCCGCGCCGCCATCCCCGGCTTCGTGGACTCCCACTCCCACCTGGTCTTCGCGGGCGACCGCACCCAGGAGTTCAACGCCCGTATGTCGGGCCGCGCGTACTCCGCGGGAGGAATCCGCACCACGGTCGCGGCGACCCGCGCGGCGACGGACGAGGACCTGGAGGCGAACCTCACCCGCTACCTCCGCGAGGCCCTCCGCCAGGGCACGACGACCTTCGAGACGAAGTCGGGCTACGGCCTGACGACGGAGGACGAGGCCCGCGCGCTGCGGATCGCGGCGCGGCACACGGACGAGGTCACCTTCCTGGGCGCCCACATCGTCTCCCCGGACTTCGCGGAGGACCCGGCGGCGTACGTGGACCTGGTCACGGGCCCCATGCTGGACGCCTGCGCCCCGCACGCCCGCTGGATCGACGTCTTCTGCGAGAAGGGGGCGTTCGACGGCGACCAGGCCCGCGCGATCCTGACGGCGGGCAAGGCGAAGGGCCTGCACCCCCGCATCCACGCGAACCAGCTCTCGTACGGCCCCGGAGTCCAGCTGGCGGTGGAACTGGACGCGGCGAGCGCCGACCACTGCACGCACCTGACGGACGCGGACGTGGACGCCCTGGCCCAGGGCAACACGGTGGCGACGCTCCTGCCGGGCGCGGAGTTCTCCACCCGGGCCCAGTGGCCGGACGCCCGCCGCCTCCTGGACGCGGGCGCGACGGTCGCCCTCTCCACGGACTGCAACCCGGGCTCGTCCTTCACGTCCTCGGTCCCCTTCTGCATCGCCCTGGCGGTACGGGACATGGGCATGACCCCCGACGAGGCGATCTGGTCGGCGACGGCGGGCGGTGCGAAGGCTCTGCGCCGCGAGGACATCGGCGTACTGCGCGAGGGCGCCCGAGCGGACCTGGCCCTCCTCGACGCCCCGAGCCATGTCCACCTGGCGTACCGGCCGGGGGTGCCGCTGGTCGCCGAGGTGTGGCAGCGGGGCAGCCGTCGAGTTACAGCGGATGGGTGATTTCCCGCTGGCTGCCTCTCTCGTTGAGCGGTCGCCGGAGCGTTCCGCCTCGGCACGCGAAGACGCGAGAAGACGCGAGAAGTGGAGAGATCTGTGCGTCGAATGAGCATGGCCATCGCCCTGGCCGTGGCCGCCGGCGGGCTCGGCCTGTCGGCGGCGACCGCCCAGGCCGCCCCCGCCGCCCCCGTTCAGGGGCCCCCTTTCCCCTACGCGGACTGCCTCAAGGCGACAAAGGCCAAGGGTGAGAGCCCGCGCTATGGCCGGTGGCACTGTAACCAGTTGGTCAAGAAGGGCTGGGTCAAGCCGCCGAACCGCTGAGCACCCTGCGGGCGGAGAACGGCTGTGGGGCCCGCCCCCGTCAAGAGGCGGGCCCCACAGGGCCGTTCGAGCGCGCGGCGGCGCCGCGCCGGGTCACTCCTCGACCGTCAGTCCCTTACGGAGCTTGACGAGAGTGCGCGACAGAAGTCGCGAGACGTGCATCTGCGAGATGCCCAGCTCCTCGCCGATCTCCGACTGCGTCATGTTGGCGACGAAGCGGAGGGAGAGGATCTTGCGGTCGCGCTGCGGCAGTTCGGCGATCAGCGGCTTGAGGGACTCGACGTACTCGATGCCTTCGAGCCCGTGGTCCTCGTAACCGATGCGGTCCGCGAGCGCGCCTTCGGAGTCGTCCTCCTCGGGCTGGGCGTCCAGCGAGCTGGCCGTGTAGGCGTTGGACGCGGCCATGCCCTCGACGACCTCGTCGTTCGAGATGCCCAGGCGCTCGGCGAGTTCACCCACCGTGGGGGCGCGGTCGAACTTCTGGGCCAGCTCGTCGCCCGCCTTGGCGAGGTCGAGGCGAAGCTCCTGAAGGCGGCGGGGTACGCGCACCGACCAGCTCGTGTCGCGGAAGAAGCGCTTGATCTCACCGACGATCGTCGGCATCGCGAACGTGGGGAACTCGACGCCGCGGCTCAGCTCGAAGCGGTCGATCGCCTTGATGAGGCCGATCGTGCCGACCTGGATGATGTCCTCCATCGGCTCGCTGCGGGAGCGGAACCGGGAGGCCGCGAACTTCACCAGGGCGAGGTTCAGCTCGACCAGGGTGTTGCGGACGTACGCGTACTCGTGCGTGCCTTCCTCGAGCGATTCGAGGCGGCCGAAGAGAGTCTTGGAAAGGGCCCGCGCGTCCAGTGCCCCCACCTCGGCGTACGGCGGGATCTCGGGAAGGTCGTCGAGCCCTTCCAGGGCGTCGAGGCCTTCGGATGCCTTGAGGGCGTTCGGGGCGGGCCGGGGCTCGTGGGACGGGCCCGGGATCGTGGCGGAGCGGTGCGGCGGGAGTGTCGACGTCGCCTGGTCAGTATGCGATTCGTCGAGCCGGGGTGACATGGTGTCCTCCATCGTTCTCGGCATATGGCTGCCGATGCCAATACGTGCACTGCGGTGTGCGGCGCCTCCAAAGCCGTCCGTGTCGATTGGTGTCTCTTCTACCCCTACCCGCTTCCGCGCACCGCTTGCAAGTGCGTTGTGCGGGTAAATGTCCGATTTCGGGGGGATGTTCGGGTACCCCGAAGCGTTCAGAGGGCGTAATGTTCGGAGGCGTCATCAACAAGTCACGACGGTCGGAAGAGAGTGACGGCATGGACCGCGGCACGGTCGGCAGTGCGCACAGGGGCCGACTCCTGGTCGAAGTGCGGAAGGCGGACTCGAGTGCCGTCGTGACTCCGGCGGGTGAGCTGGATCACCACACCGCCGATCTCCTGCGCGAACCGCTGGAAAGCTGTCTCGCGGACGGCTACGCACGGCTCGTCGTCGATTGCTCGCGTCTTGAGTTCTGTGATTCCACGGGGCTCAACGTGCTGCTCGGGGCCCGGCTCAAGGCCGAGGCCGCGGGTGGCGGAGTCCATCTGGCCGGGATGCTGCCGGTGGTGGCCCGGGTGTTCGAGATCACCGGTGCGGAGGCCGTCTTCACTGTTCACGAGACCCTCGAAGCTGCCCTGCTGGCGGACTGAGCCCATGACGGTGCAACGCGAGAGTTACGCGTCAGTTGTCTCTGTGTGATCAAGGCGTTACCAGCGTCACACGGGTCGGGCCGAACAAGTGGGTGTTCTCACGCTTCGTCCGGGCAGGAGAGACCTGGATCCGTCCTCTGTCAGAACGGCAAGTAGCCGATGTCCCCTACTCGTCCCGAGTCCTCCACTTGTCCAGAGTCCTCTGCGCGTCCAGAGTGCTCAGTCCTCTTGTCGGTGAGGTGAAGCGCTGATGAGCACCACCCGGCCTTGTTCGCCGGGCGACCGTGGTCCGGAGTCCGAGGCCGCCGTCGCGGACGCTCCCGCGGGCCGGGGCTCCGGGGAGTCCGCGGCTCGCCAGGTCCGCAGGCTGAGCCTGAACGGCGCGAGCGGCATCGTCCCCCTCGCCCGGGACTACACGCGCGAAGCGCTGCACGCGTGGGGCTGGCTGCCCGCGGAGGGCGCCGACCGGCGGGCCGCCGCCGAGGACGTCCTGCTCGTCGTCTCCGAACTCGTCACGAACGCCTGCCTGCACGCCGAGGGCCCGGACGAGCTGTGGCTCTCCTGCGACGGCAAGGTGCTGCGCATCGAGGTCTCCGACAAGGGGGCGGGACAGCCCGCGCCACGGACCCCGCACCGCGCCGGGCGCCCGGGCGGGCACGGCATGTTCATCGTCCAGCGGCTCTGCCTCGACTGGGGCGTCGTCCGCCACCCCGATGCCACGGGCAAGACGGTCTGGGCGGAACTGGGCGCGCCCGCCTAGCTCCGCGCCCGCCTAGCTCCGCGGCCGTTACCTGTGGCGGGCCGTTACCCGCGGCTTGCGCCCACGGCTCACGCACGCGCCGGATCATCGCGATCCGGCGCGTCTTTTGTCTTCCCTCGGCAAGGCCCCGGGCGTACCTTGAGCGCCCAATCTGATGTGCCGTCAGTAATCCAGCGTTACTCCGCACCGCGGCACGCCACGACGACCGGCATGAGGGGATCACGAGGTGTCGTACAAGAAATCGGCCGCACTCGCGCTTGCCACCGCCCTGGCCGGCGGCTCAGCGGTGCTGATGGCCGCCCCTGCCGCGCAGGCCACCGTCCAGGACGTCGACTACAAGTGCAAGACGCCGATCGGGGACAAGAGCGCCGTGTCGCCGATCGACATCAAGAGCGTCAGGAGCGGCGGCGGCTACAAGCTGACGATGTCCTTCCAGAAGGGCGTCTCCTCCAGCCCCGTGGAACTCGGCAAGGGCGCGATGAAGCCAAGTGCGGTGATCAAGCTGGGCGGCGCCGAGAGCGGCACCGTGCCGGTCTCCGGGGCGTCGAACTCGGAGGCGATTCCCGCCAACACCCCCATCAAGATCAGTGATCTGTCGGGGACGTACACACCCAGGAAGAGCGGCAAGGTCACCTTCACCGCCGGGGTCCTCACGATCAAGGCGCTCGGTACGACCACCACGTGTACGCCGTCCAACAACCCGAAGCCGTCCCTGGAGCTGGACGTCAAGGGCTCGGGCGGAACGGGCGGTTCGGGCAGTACGGGCGGTTCGGGTGGTTCCGGTGATTCGGGTGGCTCCGACGCCGGGTCCGGCGGTACGTCCGGCGGTTCCGACACGGCCGCGTCCGGTGGCGCCGAACTCCCGCAGACCGGGCCCGCCGACTCCGCGATCGCGCTCGGCACCCTCGGCGGCACCGTGCTGCTCGCGGGCGCGGCGGGCGCGCTCTGGCTGACCCGCAGGAACCAGGCGGCGCGCTCGCGGTAGCCCGCGATGCCGATGTCGCCGATGTCGCCGATGCCGTCGAGGTGGTCGTTGAGGTCGTCCTCCGCGCGCGCCGCCGTGCTGTGTGCCGCCGTCCTCGGCTTGTTGGCGGTCGCGAGTCCCGCGTACGCGGACGGCGCCGGTTCCCCGGCCTGGTCCGTCGCGCCCTCCGCCGGGGAGGGGACGCGCCCCGCGAAGGACGGGCGGCCCTCCTTCTATGCCGAGGGCGCCCCGGGCGCGGTGCTCCACGACACGGTGGCGGTCACCAATCCGGCGCCGAGGCCCCGCACGGTGTCGCTGCGGGGCGCGGACGCGGGCGGCGGTGGCTCCGGGGGGTGGATCCGGTTCGCGGAACGGCGGGTGGAGGTGCCGCCGCGCACCCGCGCCGAGGTGCCGTTCACCGTGACGGTCCCGCCGGGCGCGGTGCCGGGCGACCACCCCGGGACGATCGTCGCGAGCGCCGGCGGACGTACGGAGAGGGTGCGGCTGCACCTACGGGTCGAGGGGCCGACGCTCGCCGCGCTCACCATCGAGCACGTCAAGGTCAGCGAGGCCGACAAGGGTGGCAGGCGCATTACGTACGAGCTGGTCAACCGCGGTAACACGGTGCTGGCTCCGAAGCTCGCGGTGCACGCCGAGGGCGTCTTCGGCACGCTCGTCGACCGCCCGGCCCGCACGCTGCCGGTCGAACTGCTGCCCGGCCGCCGTGTCTCCCTGACCGAGCCCTGGCCGGACGCGCCCGCTCTGGACGCGGCGTCCGTGCGATTGACGGTGACGGCACCGGGCGGCGCCCGCGACAGCGCCACGGCGTCGGCCCGTTTCGTGCCGTGGGGTGCGGTGGCGGGCGGGGGAGCGGGGCTGCTCGTCGTGGCGGGCGGGGCCTTTCATCTCGTACGCGGACGCAGACGTGACCCCGAGGTGCCGGAACCGGCCGGTGGGCAGGGGCAGGAGCCGTACACGGGGCGGGAGTTGGCGGAGGCGGGTCGGGGGAGGGGAGAGAAGCGGTGAACGGCAAGCGGATCCTCCTTTTCGTCTTCCTCCTCCTCCTTCTGCTGCCGCAGGTGCCCGCGTCGGCTGCGGACAAGCCGACCGTACGACTCTCCAAGTCGCAGGCGGGCCAAGGGGGTTCTGTCACCGTCACGGGTACCGGGTGGCGGCCGAACGCCCTGCTCATGATGTTGATCTGCGGCCAGTCCGCGCCCGGCAGGGGCGTCGTCGGCGGCACCAACTCCTGCGCCAACTCCGAGGGCCGTGCGGTCACTACGGACGAGGACGGCGCCTTCCGCAAGAAGCTTCCGGTCGCCGAGCCGCCCAAGCCCTGCCCCTGCGTCGTCCATGTCGCCACGGTGAAGGGGGAGAAGGCGCGGGCCGACGCGGAGTTCAAGGTCGCGGGCCACGCCGTGGAGCCCCTGCCCTCGCGGGCCGAGGACGGCAGTCTTTCGATCCTCACTGACACCGGCCTCGAAGGCTCCAGCGGCGTCTTGACCTGGTTCGGGTCCCCGCCGCGGCGCACGCTGGCCTTCACCGTCGGCAATGTCGGCTCGGAGCCGGTCAAGGACCCGGTCTTCCAGGTCGGCACCTCCCATGGCGTGTTCGCGCCGCAGTGGGAGGAGCAGCAGTGGCGGGGCACCATCGCGCCCGGCGAGAAGGCGCGGGTCAAGCTGCCGGTGGAGCTGGCGGCGGGGGCGCACGGCGACTATCTGGTCTCGCTGAAGTCCGGCGGGAAGGTGCTGGCCGAGCAGCCGTGGGAGGTGGGCCGGCCCTGGGGAGTCACCGTCTTCTGGCTCCTGCTCTGCCTCGTGGTGCCCGCCGCTGTCTTCCGCGCCGGCATGGCCGTGATCGACCGTCTCCGCCCGAGGCGCCGGCGCGGGCGCCATAGAGGCGGCCGGCCGGCCCCACGCGCCGAGCCGACGACGGCCCTGCCGTGGTTCACCCCCGACGCGGACCCCGGGGGGCCCGCCGCGGGGAGGCGCCCCTAGGAGGCGCCCCGTCAGGGGCGCGGGGAACTGCGCGCTCAGTTGGCGGCGGCCCGCGGTCGCGTCGGTGGCCGTCGGAGGGTTCGGCGGGCGCGGTTTGTGTTGCGTTGCTCGCGGCGTTCCTCGCGCCCCTAGCGGGGTGTGGGTTGTGGCCCCGTAGGGGGCGCGGGGAACTGCGCGATCGGCTGGTGGCGGGCCGCGGTCGCGTCTGTGGCCGTCGGGGGGCTCGGTGGGTGCGGGTTGTTTTGGGTTGCTCGCGGCGTTCCCCGCGCCCCTAGCGGGGCGCTGTCGCGAGGGCGTTATGAGTGTGCCCGCAGCCAGGCGAGGGTCGTCCGTTCCGTGTTCGGGGTGTTGAGGAGAGGTCCGCCGTGGGCCGCGCCCCGGACCGTGCGGGTGCTGACGTCGGTCAGGCCCGCCCGGCGCTGCGCCGACGCCAGCTCGGCCGAGTGCGCCGGCGCCACGAAGTCACCCACGGAGTGGATCAGCAGAAGCGGGGAGTCCTTCGCGCCGGAGGCGTGCGACGCGGCCGCCAGATCGTCCCACCGCGCCCAGCAGCGCAGCCCGCCGAGGTCCGGCGAGCACCCCGCGAGCCGCTCGGCGGCCCCGCGCAGGGACCGCCGCTCGGTGGACGCGCCGGGCGCCCCGCCGTCCGCCCACGCACGGTACGGCGAGGCCACGGGGGACAGCGCCACGACCGCCCGCGCCCGCGAGCGCCCCGCCCCGTAGGTCCCGGCCTGCACGGCCAGGTGCCCGCCCGCCGACGAGCCGAGTACGAGCGGCCGCTCGCCGCCCTCCCGGTGCCGGACCCACCGCAGCGCGGCCAGCACGTCGTCGCGCTGCGCGGGCCAGGCCGCGTCGGAGGTCAGCCGGTAATCGGTGTCGTACACGGTGAAGCCACGGGCCGCGAACCACCGCGCCCGGCCGCTCCAGTCGGTGTCCCTGGCCCACGAACCGCCGTGCAGGATCACCAGAGCGGGCCGGTGCGCGGACCGGGGCCCGTACACGGTGATGTTCTGGCGCGCGTGGGCGCCGTACGAGAAGACCTGCCCGTCCGGCGGCCGGGGCGCGGCCTCGACGGTGGCGGCGCTGGACGACATGAGCGCCCCGCAGAGGGCGAGGGAGAGCAAGGTGCGGCGCATGGGCTGATGGTTCACCCGCGGGGCGCCCGGCACCCGCATAAACACGCAGGGCCACCGCACCGGGTGGTGCGGCGGCCCTGCGTTCGGTTAGGGCGATGCCCAACCGGGGTGCGTCAGTGGACGTCGCCCATGAGCTGCTTGACGTTCTTGCGGTACATGAAGACCGCGAAGCCGGCCAGGACCGCGAGCGCGGCCTCCACGGCCACGACGCCGGTCTTGTTCAGGTCGACGCCGTACGTGGAGAGCAGACCCGCCACCGCGTCACCCGCGGTCACCGCGAGGAACCAGACGCCCATCATCTGGGAGCCGTACTTCGCCGGGGCCATCTTGGTCGTGACCGACAGGCCGACCGGGGAGATGCACAGCTCGCCGACGGTCTGGCAGAAGTAGATCAGGACGAGCCACCAGGGGCTGACCTTGCCGTCGCCGGCCATCGTCAGCGGCAGCAGGAAGACGAAGAAGGAGATACCGGTCAGGGCCAGGCCCGCGCCGAACTTGACGACGGTGTTCGGCTCCTTGTTCTTGCGGTTCAGGTAGAGCCACAGCCAGGCGGCGACCGGGGCCAGCGCCATGACGAGGACCGGGTTGACCGACTGGAACCAGGAGACCGGGAACTCCCAGCCGAAGACGCTGGTGTCCGCGTGCTTCTCCGCGAAGAGGGCCACGGTCGACGCGCCCTGGTCGTAGATCATCCAGAAGACGGCGGCGGCGACGAAGAACCAGATGTAGCCGGAGACCTTGGACTGCTCGGTGGCCGTCAGCTCCTTGTCCCGCTTGATGCGGGCGAGCACGATGATCGGCACGGCCAGACCGATGAGCAGCAGCGGCACGGTCGCCCAGGTCAGCGTGTACGTGCCGGTGCCCACGACGATCGCGTAGAAGACCACGGCGACGAGCAGCCACAGCATGGACTTCTTCAGCGTGGAGGCACGCTCCGCGGCGCTCAGCGGCTTCGGGACGAAGCTGGACTTCTCCGCGAGGTGGCGGCTGCCGACCAGGAACTGGATCAGACCGAACGCCATGCCGAGCGCGGCGAGCGCGAAGCCGAGGTGCCAGTCGACCTTCTGGCCGACGGTGCCGATGGTCAGCGGGGCGACGAAGGCGCCGATGTTGATGCCGATGTAGAACAGCGTGAAGCCGCCGTCACGGCGCGGGTCGGCGGGGCCGTTGTAGAGGTGGCCGACCATCGTCGAGATGTTGGCCTTCAGCAGGCCGGACCCGATGGCGACGAACAGCAGACCGAGATAGAAGGTCGCGTCCGCGGGCAGCGCCAGGATCAGGTGGCCGAGCACGATCACGCAGGCCGCGATGGCCGTCGTCTTGCGCGGGCCCCAGACCCGGTCGCCGAACCAGCCGCCCGGCAGGGCGAGCAGGTACACCGTCGACATGTAGACGGAGTAGATGGCGATCGCCGTGCCCGCGTCCAGGTTCAGCCCGCCGGGGGCCACCAGGTAGAGCGGGAGAAGGGCGCGCATGCCGTAGTAGGAGAACCGCTCCCACATCTCGGTCATGAACAGTGTGGCCAGTCCGCGGGGGTGGCCGAAGAAGGTCTTCTCGGAGCCAGGGGTACTGGCGGAGTCCTTCGTCAGGCTGGACGCCATGGGTCGATCCTCGTGGGTTCGGGACGCGCGGCAGGAGCGTGAGCGCGCCCGGTGGGGGGCGGTCGGCACCGGTCCCGCCCGCCCCTGCCCCACGCCCGGGGGAGGTCCACCCCCGGTGAGGGGGAGAGGGAAGGCGAACTCCGGGATCCACACCCTGGGCGCATCCTCGCGCGCAGGGCCCGACCACAGGTCATTCGATTCAAGGCTGGCCGAAGCCGGCCTGCACATAAAAGAGACCTAAGGCGCGCACAGCGGGCCAAAGGTCCTTGAATAGTGCATCAGGCGTTGGGTCACCATACGACACGGCAGGGATGCATATGGAAGGACTTGAGAGATGGATCACAGGTTTCCATGCAACCAACGACGCATAAACAAAGGTGTTTATGAAGATCGAATCCCATAGCCGAAGGTCTCGCCCCCCACTGTGCGAGCACCGCACGACTGTTGTCCACTGCGGACTACCATCACTCCATGACCCGTGTACTGCTCGCCGAGGACGACGCGTCCATCTCGGAGCCGCTGGCCCGCGCCCTGCGCAGGGAGGGTTACGAGGTCGAAGTGCGTGAGGACGGCCCGACCGCTCTCGACGCCGGACTCCAGGGCGGTGTCGATCTGGTCGTACTCGACCTGGGGCTCCCCGGCATGGACGGCCTGGAGGTCGCCCGCCGGCTGCGCGCCGACGGGCTCACGGTGCCGATCCTCATCCTGACCGCGCGGGCCGACGAGGTGGACACGGTCGTCGGCCTGGACGCGGGCGCGGACGACTACGTGACCAAGCCCTTCCGCCTCGCCGAACTGCTCGCCCGGGTCCGGGCCCTGCTGCGGCGCGGCGCCACCGAGCACAAGGAGGCGCCGTCCACGCACGGCGTGCGGATCGACGTCGAGTCGCACCGCGCCTGGATGGGCGACGACGAACTCCAGCTCACCGCGAAGGAGTTCGACCTTCTACGGGTCCTCGTGCGCGACGCGGGCCGGGTCGTCACGCGCGACCAGCTGATGCGGGAGGTCTGGGACACGACGTGGTGGTCGTCCACCAAGACGCTGGACATGCACATCTCCTGGCTGCCCCGTAAGGGGCGCGGGGAACTGCGCGATCAGCCACGACGGGGCCGCACCCGCCGTTGAACCGCCGTGGGCAGACGCGTCTGCGGGTCGTGGCCGGCTGGCCGCGCTGTTCTGAGCGGCGTGAGGGGCGCCCCGTAAGGGGCGCGGGGAACTGCGCGATCAGCCACGACGGGGCCGCACCCGCCGTTGAACCGCCGTGGGCAGACGCGTCTGCGGGTAGTTCTTTGGTTGCGCGCGCCGTTCCCCGCGCCCCTTCGGGGCGCTTTCATCCGCGACACTGAGTAGATGCGCCGCCGCCTGATCAACAGCACCCTCGCCGTCGTCCTCGTAGTGATCGCCGTCTTCGGGGTGAGCCTCGTCATCGTAGAGACGAGGACCATCAGCAGCAGCGCCCAGGAACGCGTCGACTCCGAGGCCATGCGCCTCGCCAGCATCGTCGACAGCCGCCTGATCAGCCAGGAGCACATCAGCGGCGCCATCCTGCGCGACCAGGTCGCCACCGCGCGCTACGCCCGTATCGACATCCCCGGCCGCGCGCCCATCGAGATCGGCAAGCGCCCCACCGGCGACGTGATCAGCGCCACCAGCCCCGGCGAGCAGGGCGAGCGGGTCACCGTCCAGGAGCCGCGCGCCGCCGTCACCAGGGAAGTCGGGCGGACCCTGCTGATCATCGCCGCCGTGGCCCTGCTCGCCATCGTCGCCGCGGTGCTCCTCGCGGTGCGCCAGGCCAACCGCCTCGCCTCGCCCCTCACCGACCTCGCCGAGACCGCGGAACGCCTCGGCTCCGGCGACTCCCGGCCCCGCCACAAGCGCTACGGCGTACCGGAGCTGGACCGCGTCGCCGACGTCCTGGACGCCTCCGCCGACCGCATCGGCCGCATGCTGACCGCCGAGCGGCGCCTGGCCGCCGACGCCTCCCACCAGCTGCGCACCCCGCTGACCGCCCTGTCCATGCGACTGGAGGAGATCACCGTCACCGACGACCTGGACACGGTGAAGGAGGAGGCGACCATCGCGCTGGCGCAGGTGGAGCGGCTCACCGATGTCGTGGAGCGGCTGCTCACCAACTCGCGCGACCCGCGCACCGGATCCGCCGTCGCCTTCGACCTGGACGAGGTCATCAAGCAGCAGCTGGAGGAGTGGCGCCCCGCCTACCGCAGCGCGGGCCGCGCCATCGTCAGCTCCGGCAAGCGGCACCTGGAGGCGGTGGGCACGCCGGGCGCGGTGGCGCAGGTCCTCGCGGCGCTGATCGAGAACTCGCTGATGCACGGTGGCGGCACGGTCGCGCTGCGTACCCGCGTCACCGGCAACCAGGCGGTCATCGAGGTCACGGACGAGGGCCCCGGCGTTCCGCCCGACCTCGGGGCGCGCATCTTCGAGCGGACCATCAGCGGCCGCAACTCGACGGGTATCGGCCTCGCGGTCGCCCGGGACCTGGCCGAGGCCGACGGCGGGCGCCTGGAGATGCTCCAGACGAAGCCGCCGATCTTCGGCCTCTTCCTGTCCCGCACCCCGCTCTCGAAGAACGAGACGGCCGCGGAGAAAACGGTCCGATGAGCCGGCGAGCCCGTAAGCCCGTAAGCGTCAGCTCGCGCGGCGCACCGCGGGCCGGCGCTCGTCCGACTCACCCAGTGACTCATCGAGCGACTCGTCGAGCGAGGGCTTCGCCAGGAACGATTCCGCAGGGGCCACGCCCACGCCCTCACCCGCGGGCAGCGCCTTGAACACCCAGGTGCGGTACGACCAGAAGCGGAAGAGCGTGGCGATGCCCATGCCGAGGAACTTGAAGAAGTTGGCCTGGAGCCTGCCGTCCCAGCCGAACCAGTACGTCGCCGCGTAGAGCACGCCGTTCTCGATCACCAGGCCGACCGCGCTGAACAGCAGGAACAGGGTGAGTTCCCGGGTGCGCCTGGTCTTGTCACGGTCCTTGTACGTGAAGTAGCGGAACCCCACGTAGTTGAAGACGATCGCGACCAGCGTGGCGATCACGCTCGCGCGCACGACGTGCAGATCCGTGAAGTGGCGTACGAGGTTGAAGACGCCGAAGTTCACCAGCGTCCCGACCGCTCCGACGGCCCCGAACTTGGCGACCTCGCGCGCGAGCCGATCCAGACGCGCCCGCAGCGCACCCCGTTCCGTCATGGTGGTCGCCCCAGCCCCCGTCGATTCGCACCGGCCGCGCGGCCGGTCGTGTACGTGCCGACGGATTGGTGTTTCGGTCGTGTCGACCCAGCCATGCTAACCAGCGGTCCGTTCGGGCGCTCGCGGGCGTCCGGACACCGCGGCGCCGCAGTGACGGAAGGGGAACGGGGGCGACGGGATCCGGCCGTGCCCGGGTGGCCGGGAGCGGCCGATACCCTGGAGGCGTGACGTTCCCGGTAGTCGGCATGGTCGGCGGCGGTCAGCTCGCCCGCATGACCCACGAGGCGGGTATCCCCCTCGGCCTGAAATTCAAGCTCCTCAGTGACACCCCGCAGGATTCCGCGGCGCAGGTCGTCGGCGATGTCGTCATCGGCGACTACCGCGACCTGGACACGCTGCGTGACTTCGCGCGGGGCTGCGATGTGATCACCTTCGATCACGAACACGTACCCACCGAGCACCTCAGGGCCCTGGAGGCGGACGGCATCCCCGTCCGTCCGGGGCCCGACGCGTTGGTGCACGCCCAGGACAAGGGCGTGATGCGCGAGAAGCTCACGGCGATCGGCGTGCCGTGCCCGCGCCACCGGATCGTGAGGGACCCGGCCGACGTGGCCGCCTTCGCGGCCGAGGGCGACGGGTTTCCGGTCATTCTGAAGACGGTGCGTGGCGGCTATGACGGGAAGGGGGTGTGGTTCGTACGTTCCGTCGAGGACGCCGAGGATCCCTTCCGGGCCGGTGTCCCGGTGCTCGCCGAGGAGAAGGTCGACTTCGTACGCGAACTGGCGGCGAACGTCGTCCGCTCGCCGCACGGCCAGGCCGTCGCCTACCCCGTCGTCGAATCCCAGCAGGTCGACGGCGTGTGCGACACGGTGATCGCCCCGGCGCCCGGCCTGGACGAGGCCCTCGCGGGCGAGGCGCAGGAGCTGGCGCTGCGCGTCGCCAAGGAGCTGGGCGTGGTCGGCCACCTCGCCGTCGAACTCTTCGAGACGCCCGACGGCCGCATCCTCGTCAACGAACTGGCGATGCGCCCGCACAACTCGGGCCACTGGACGCAGGACGGCGCGATCACCTCGCAGTTCGCCAATCACGTGCGGGCCGTGCTCGACCTGCCGCTCGGCGACCCCCGCCCGCGCGCCAAGTGGACCGTGATGGCCAACGTGCTGGGCGGTGACTACCCCGACATGTACGCCGCGTATCTGCACTGCATGGCGCGTGACCCGCAGCTCAAGATCCATATGTACGGCAAGGACGTGAAGCCGGGCCGCAAGGTCGGGCACGTCAACACCTACGGCGACGACCTGGACGAGGTCCTCGACCGCGCCCGCCACGCAGCCGGCTACCTCAGAGGAACGATCACCGAATGACCTCCCCCGTTATTGGCATCGTCATGGGCTCCGACTCGGACTGGCCCGTCATGGAGGCCGCCGCGAAGGCCCTCGACGAGTTCGAGATCCCCTACGAGGTCGACGTCGTCTCCGCGCACCGCATGCCGCACGAGATGATCGCGTACGGCGAGCAGGCGGCGGACCGCGGCCTGAAGGCGATCATCGCGGGCGCGGGCGGCGCGGCCCACCTGCCGGGCATGCTGGCCTCGGTGACCCCGCTGCCGGTGATCGGTGTCCCCGTACCGCTGAAGTACCTGGACGGCATGGACTCCCTGCTGTCCATCGTGCAGATGCCCGCGGGCGTCCCGGTGGCGACCGTCTCGGTCGGCGGCGCGCGCAACGCGGGTCTGCTGGCGGCGCGGATCCTGGCCTCGCACGACGCCGAACTCCTGTCCCGTATGCGGGAGTTCCAGCAGGATCTGAACGACCAGGCGACGGAGAAGGGCAAGCGGCTGCGCACCAAGGTCGAGGGAGCGGGTTCCGGATTCGGCTTCGGTTCGGGAAAGTGATCGCATGACTTCCCTCGACGAAGCACGTGCTCTGCTCGCCGACTTCCCCGTCGTCGACGGCCACAACGACCTGCCGTGGGCCCTGCGGGAGAAGGCGGACTACGACCTCGACCGCCTCGACATCGCGGCGGACCGGACGGGCAGCCTGCACACGGACATCGCCCGGCTCCGGGCGGGCGGTGTCGGCGCGCAGTTCTGGTCGGTGTACGTGCGCACGGATCTGGCGGGCGACGCGGCGGTCAGCGCGACGCTCGAACAGATCGACTGCGTCGAGCGGTTGCTGGCGCGCCACCCGGCGGACCTGGCTCGCGCGCTGACCGCGGCGGACATGGAGAAGGCGCGCTCCGAGGGCCGTATTGCGTCCCTGATGGGCGCTGAGGGCGGTCATTCGATCAACAACTCCCTCGCCACGCTGCGGGCGTTGCACGCGCTGGGCGTGCGCTATATGACGCTCACGCACAACGACAACATCGCGTGGGCGGACTCGGCGACGGACGAGCCGGGCGTCGGCGGTCTGTCGCCCTTCGGCCACGAGGTCGTACGCGAGATGAACCGCACCGGCATGCTGGTCGACCTCTCCCACGTGGCGGCGACGACGATGCGGGCGGCACTGGCCACCTCGGTGGCCCCGGTAATCTTCTCGCACTCGTCGGCGCGGGCGGTGTGCGACCACCCGCGCAACATCCCCGACGACGTCCTGGCGAAGCTGCCCGCCAACGGCGGCGTGGCGATGGTGACGTTCGTACCGAAGTTCGTGCTCCAGGCGGCGGTCGACTGGACGGTGGCCGCCGACGAGAACATGCGCGCGCACGGCTTCCACCACCTCGACACGACGCCCGAGGCGATGCGGGTCCACGCGGCCTTCGAGGAGTCGACGCCCCGCCCCCACGCGACGGCGGCCACGGTCGCCGACCACCTCGACCACATGCGCGAGGTGGCGGGCATCGACCACATCGGCATCGGCGGCGACTACGACGGCACGGCGTTCACCCCGGACGGCCTGGAAGACGTGGCGGGCTACCCGAACCTCATCGCGGAACTGCTCGACCGCGGCTGGTCGAAGCCCGACCTGGCCAAGCTCACGTGGCAGAACGCGGTACGGGTACTGGGCGCGGCCGAGGCCGTGGCAAGGGACGTGCAGTCCCGCAGGGGCCCGTCCATCGCGACGCTGGCCCAACTGGACGGCTGAGGCGGCGGGCGCTCGCTCGCGGATACGCCGATGGGGCGCCGCCCGACCTGGGCGGCGCCCTCACTGCTCAGCCCAGGGATGCCACCGCGCCCGCGATGAGGGAGCGAGCCGCCGCTCCTCGTGCTGTCTGCTGAGAGAGACGTTCAAAGGCGCGGGCGTACATCTCGACCTGACTTGGCTGTGTGAGGGTGGAGGCGGCATCCAGCGTGTCAGCGTGCACCCTCTGGTCGTCGAAGATCGTGAAGGTCGGCATGGGCCAGATGACCCGCTGTTCCGAGAACGGGACGATGCCCACTGCGACATTCTGAAGTTCCATGACCCCGAGCAGGTGGCCAAGCTGCGCCGCCATGGTGTCGGCACCGCACAACCGGTATCGCAACACTGACTCCTCCAACACGAAGGAGAACCGGCGTCCGCCCTTGCGCAACACCTCGTTACGCCGTATCCGAGCTGCCACGGCGTCGCTCACGTCATCCGGTGTCGCACGGAAATCCGCGATGGAGGAAAGCAACACAGAGGCGTATCCCGGAGTCTGAAGGAATCCGGGAATCACGTCGGATACGTAGACGCGGAAGACCTTGGTTTGCTGGTACAGGTCGCCGGTGCTCTCTTGGAGTCTCCGGAGCCCCGTTCGCTGGAGCCGCTTCCATTCCACATGTGCTTCAGCAGACTGCCTGTTGGCCGCGATCAGGTCGGGGGCTTGTTCCTCAGCGGCGCAGGCTCGGCACCACGCTCGGATGTCGGCGTCGGACGGAGGCGTCTTGGCGTTCTCGATCCGGGACGACTTCGACTCCGACCAGCCGCACCTGACAGCCAGCTCACGCCCGCTGATCCCCGCGTCCTTCCGGATCTCACGCAGTCGGCCGGCCAAGGCTTCGCGGGCCTTCTGAACGCGTGAAGAGGGGTGCGAGGGCATGGAGCCGGCTTTCGTCAGACCTTGTACTGGTGATGCGGGATCGCTCGCTCCCAGACCGCTTCGAACGCGGCGGAGCACAGTTTCACGGCTTCCGGGTCGCCCGTGATCTCGTCCTCCACCACCGCGCCATCCCCCGAGAAGTGGTGCACCCGGAGCAGGGTGTCATCGAACAGCCAGAAGTCATTCCCCGGCAGGGCGATGGTCGTGGCCCGTCGCCGTGGCAGCCATCGCACTTGCTCACCTGCGGTGACGTTGGCGTGGGTGACGTAGTGCTCCCAGCGGATGTACTCCGATACCGGCTCGGAGATCACCCGCGCCCTTCGGATCACGACGCCTCTGGTCACAGCGTCAGCGATCATCTGGTCATAGGGGTGCCACCAGGACTCGCGATCCTCCCAACGGATCCGCTCACCACGCTTCCACGCCTCAAACCGGTCCGTGATGGCGTACGAGTCGCGCAGCTCCAGATGAACGGCGGACCGCTCGCACTGGCCAAGCAGCTCAGCGAAGCTGGGCACGCTCGACGACATCACATGCCTCCCTGATCATCGGAATCATCCGGGCCGGAATCCTGACGATGGCCTCGCTGTCGGGCACCGGACCATTCGCGGGACTGGTGCCCTGGCATTCCGCCTGCGTCTCCGGGGTCGGCTTCCACCCCTGCAACAAGATTTCCTGCGCTTCCTCGTCCGCCCACACAGTGGGGCAGTGGTCCCGGTCAGTGTCAGGGTCGATGCCGACGAACTTCGCAGCCATGGTTGGCTCCCTGGTCTAGGGGGCGGGGGCTTGCTCGGATTTGCACGAGCATCGCCGACCAGCAGAGACACCGTCAATACAGCTGCTGGCCACGCTTATTGCTGTGCAAGCTCATGCAAGTTTGTGGATAGGGTCTCGCCCGCCGAGAACGATGAGTACGTGCTGATACGCCGGGCGCGGGGCTCGGGTCCATCCGTCAACTGCCAACCGCTTCGGGCGGTCTGCTGGGGCCCGGGTGACTTGTACGTGTCGAAAACGGATCAGTACCGGCTCTCCGTCCGCCCTTGCACCGACCACACAGGAAGGCACACCATGCCCGAAAACGGAACCGACCTGTACAGCCTCCCCCTCGACGGCACCACGTTCTACAAGGCGTGCGGGGGCAACACGCATCCCGATGGTGAGGCCTGCGCCACGCTGGCGAAGATCGGCCCCGACGCGTGGGCGCTCGGCGACAGCAAGCGCGCCAGCGCGGAGCCGTTGCGCTTCACCACCGAGGAACTGGACGCGGCCGGTATCGATCCGGCCCGCTTCGGCCTGTCCGCCTGACGGCCATCCCTGAGAGCCCCCGGCCCGGGCTCACCCCCGAGGGGCAGGGCCGGTCGGGGGCTCCTCCTCTTCCTGCACTGGACGGGACGACAGTTGCACCACCACGGCTATCTGTGGACCGGCTCCAAGCAACGGTTCGATGACGAGGCGCTGAGGCGGCCTCCGCATCCTGATCCCCCTCCGGACGACAAGCCGGAGCTGTTGCAGCGATACAAGGAAGTGAAGGCGGAGTTCCCGACCGCGGACCTGCCGCCGCTGGAAACGGCGCACTGGCTGATCAAGCCGGAGAGGCTGGTCCAAGGCACCTGGGAGGAGCCGAAGGAAGCGGCGGAATGGCTCGGGGAACGGCTCGCCGAGTACGCGCCCCGGTTCGCCTCCGAGTCGGACCGCGACAGTACGCGGCTGGCGCTCCTGGTCAACTCCGCAGCTGATCGGCTGGGTTGGGGTGGAGACGTGTCCCACGGCTTCTACCTGGAGAGGCCCGCGTTTCTGTCTGTAGCCCTGGTGACGTGCTCCCCGAACCGTGCCGCACCGGACCTTGTCTGTCCGACTGTCTGTTTGCGAACGGCCCCCGGCAGAGTGCCGGGGGCCGTTACGTCTATGCAGGTGAGAGGCGGGCCGTGAAAACCCTGCTAGGGGAGGTTCCGCGCCATGACGATCCGCTGGACCTGGTTCGTGCCCTCGTAGATCTGCGTGATCTTCGCGTCGCGCATCATGCGCTCGACCGGGTAGTCACGGGTGTAGCCATAGCCGCCGAGGAGCTGGACGGCGTCCGTGGTGACCTCCATCGCGACGTCCGACGCGAAGCACTTCGCCGCCGCGCCCTGGAAGGTCAGGTCCTTGTCGCCGCGCTCCGACTTCGCCGCCGCCGCGTACGTCAGCTGGCGGGCGGCCTCGATCTTCATCGCCATGTCGGCGAGCATGAACTGCACGCCCTGGAAGTCGGCGATCGGCTTGCCGAACTGCTTGCGCTCCTGGACGTAGCCCTTGGCGTAGTCGAGGGCGCCCTGCGCGATGCCGAGGGCCTGGGCCGCGATGGTGATGCGGGTGTGGTCCAGGGTCTTCATGGCGGTCGCGAAGCCCGTGCCCTCCTCGCCGATCATGCGGTCGGCGGGGATGCGGACGTTGTCGAGGTAGACCTCGCGGGTGGGGGAGCCCTTGATGCCGAGCTTCTTCTCGGGGGCGCCGAAGGAGACGCCCTCGTCGGACTTCTCGACGACGAAGGCGCTGATGCCCTTCGACCGCTTGGTCGGGTCGGTGACGGCCATGACCGTGTAGTACTCGGAGACGCCCGCGTTGGTGATCCAGCGCTTCACGCCGTTGAGGACCCAGAAGTCGCCGTCGCGGACGGCCTTCGTCTTCATGCCGGCCGCGTCCGAGCCCGCGTCCGGCTCGCTCAGGCAGTACGAGAACATGCCCTCGCCCTGGGCGAGCGGCGTCATGTACTTCTTCTTCAGCTCCTCGGAGCCGGAGAGGATGACGGGCAGCGAGCCGAGCTTGTTCACGGCGGGGATGAGGGAGGAGCTGGCGCAGACGCGCGCCACCTCCTCGATCACGATGACGGTCGCCAGGGCGTCGGCGCCCGCGCCGCCGTAGCTCTCCGGAACGTGCACGGCGTGCAGGTCGTTCGCGACGAGCGCGTCGTGGGCCTCCTGCGGGAAGCGGGCCTCCTCGTCCACCTCGGCGGCGAACGGTCCGATCTTGGCCTCGGCCAGCGAGCGGATCGCGTCCCGGAGCATGTCGTGCTCCTCGGACGGGCGGTACAGGTCGAAATCAGCCGATCCGGCCAAGGTCTCTCACGCTCCAAGGATGCTAATTACCGTTAAGTAACCCAAATTTTAGTGCCGCCCCCGGTGCGGGGGATACGTGAGCTTGGCGACAGCGGCAATCGTGCCCGGTGAGAGGCCCCGACACGCCCGACTATGCTCGGTCAGCGCACCGTAGCGACAAGCCCTCGCAGACCCTCTGGAGCACCGCATGGCCCTCAAGATCACCGTGATCGGCACCGGCTATCTCGGCGCCACGCACGCCGCGGCCATGGCCGAACTCGGCTTCGAGGTCCTCGGTCTCGACGTCGTCCCCGAGAAGATCGACATGCTTCAGCGGGGCGAGGTCCCCATGTACGAGCCCGGCCTTGAGGAGCTGCTCCGCAAGCACGTCGCGGGCATCGAGGGCTCCAGCGGGCGGCTGCGCTTCACCATGGACTGGGCGGAGGTCGCCGAATTCGGCGACGTCCACTTCGTCTGCGTGAACACCCCGCAGAAGCACGGTGAGTACGCGTGCGACATGTCGTACGTCGACGCGGCCGTGGAGTCGCTGGCCAAGCACCTGAACAAGGCCGCCCTCGTCGTCGGCAAGTCCACCGTGCCGGTCGGCAGCGCGGACCGGCTCGCCGCCCGCATCCTGGAGCTGGCCCCCGCGGGCGGCGAGGTCGAACTGGCGTGGAACCCGGAGTTCCTCCGGGAGGGCTTCGCCGTCCAGGACACGCTGCACCCCGACCGGATCGTGGTCGGCGTACGCGGCGAGCGCGCCGAGAAGCTGCTGCGCGAGGTGTACGCGACGCCGGTCGCGGAGGGCTCGCCCTTCGTCGTCACGGACTTCCCCACGGCGGAACTGGTCAAGACCTCCGCCAACTCCTTCCTCGCCACGAAGATCTCCTTCATCAACGCCATGGCGGAGGTGTGCGAAGCCGCGGGCGGTGACGTCGTGAAGCTGGCGGAGGCGCTCGGGCACGACGACCGGATCGGCAAGAAGTTCCTGCGGGCCGGGATCGGCTTCGGCGGCGGCTGTCTGCCGAAGGACATCCGCGCCTTCATGGCGCGGGCCGGTGAACTCGGCGCGGACCAGGCGCTGACCTTCCTGCGCGAGATCGACTCCATCAACATGCGGCGGCGCGGCCAGATGGTCGAGATGGCGCGCGAGGCGCTGGGCGGCGGGTCCTTCCTCGGCAAGCGGGTCGCGGTGCTCGGCGCCACGTTCAAGCCGGACTCCGACGACGTCCGTGATTCCCCCGCCCTCAACGTCGCCGGGCAGATCCACCTCCAGGGCGGGCAGGTGACGGTCTACGACCCCAAGGGCATGGTGAACGCGCGCCGGCTCTTCCCCACGCTGGCGTACGCGGACACGGCACAGGACGCGGTACGCGGCGCGGACGTCGTACTGCACCTCACGGAGTGGCGCGAATTCCGCGAGCTGGACCCGGCGCGGCTCGCCTCCGTGGCGGCGGCGCCGGTCATCCTGGACGGCCGCAACGCGCTCGACCCCGAGGTGTGGCGGGCGGCGGGCTGGACCTACCGGGCGATGGGCAGGCCTGCGGCCTAGCAGGGGGTTCTGTTCCGCCTGCCTTGAGCGGTCGACCTGCGCTACCCCCTGGTCCGCCCGCTTCGCGGCGGGTGCTTCCCACCCACCCGCCCGTTTGCCCCGCGTTATCCCCGCGTCAGCCGCGTCTGCGACGCCACCCGCGACAGTTTCTCCGGGTTGCGTACGTAGTAGAGGCCAGTGATGCGCGCGTCCTCCACGCGCACCGCCAGGACGCCGTCGAGTTCGCCGTCCAGGCGTACGAGGAGCGCCGGAGCGCCGTTGACCAGGGTGGGCTCGGTGGTGACCACGGCCCCGACCCGGGCGCTACCGCCGAGGTAGAAGCGCGCCACCTTGTCGGCGCCCGCGATAGGCCGCAGCGCGGCCCGCTTGATGCCGCCGCCGTCGCTCACGAGGACGACCTCCGGTGCCAGTACGTCGAGGAGGCCCTGCATGTCCCTGGTGTCCAGCGCACGCTGGAACGCCTCGAGGGCCGCCTGGGCCCGGCGCGGGGAAACCTTCTGGCGCGGGCGGCGGGCGTCGACGTGCCGGCGGGCGCGGTGCGCGATCTGGCGGACCGCGGCCGGGCTCTTGTCGACGGCCGCCGCGATCTCCTCGTAGCCGATGTCGAACGCCTCGCGCAGCACGAAGACGGCGCGCTCGGTCGGCGACAGCGTTTCGAGGACGAGCATCATCGCCATCGACACGCTCTCCGCCAGCAGGACGTCCTCGGCCACGTCCGGCGCGGTGAGCAGCGGCTCGGGCAGCCACTGCCCGACGTACGCCTCCTTGCGGCGCTTCATGGTGCGCAGCCGGTTGAGCGCCTGTCGGGTCGTGATCCGGACCAGGTAGGCGCGCTCGTCGTCCACCTGCTGCTGATCGACCCCGACCCACCGCAGCCAGGTCTCCTGGAGGACGTCCTCCGCGTCGGCCGCCGAGCCGAGCATCTCGTAGGCGACGGTGAAGAGGAGGTTGCGGTGGGCGACGAATGTCTCGGTCGCGGGGTCGGCGGGGCGGTCGCTCATGTCTCGACGTCCTTTTCTTCGGCAGCCGTCTGATTCTTCGGCAGCCGTCTGATCTTGCCCCACCTGTCGGTGTCCGGTCAGGCCGTCCGCTCAGCGGGCTTCGATGCCTCGCGGTGTCCGGCCCGGAGCAGCTGGCGGCGCCTGGTGTCTCCCGGGACGCGGTGCAGGCGGTAGTTACCGGGCTTGCCCGCCTCGTCGGCCAGGTGCTTGAGGACGCCCTTGCACACGGCCTCCTTGACCTTCGCGCCGAGGCCGCCGTCGATGTGGAACCCCACCGCCACGTCGGACCTGTTGGCGAACTGGAAGATGCCGTCGTTGCGGCCCAGGCTGATGCACTGGGCGACGAGCGACTGCTTGAGGTCCGCGGGCCGCTCACCCGCGATCCGGCTGAGCACCGTGTCGGCGGCCCGCGCGCCCAGCGGCATCGCGGCCTGGCAGCTCATCCGCAGCGGCAGGCCCGAGGGCGCCGCCGAATCCCCGGCCGCTACGACGCGCTCGTCGTCCACGCTGGTCAGCGTCTCGTCCGTCAGCAGGCGGCCCAGGGCGTCGGTGCTCAGCCCGCTGCGGGCGGCCAGGTCCGGCACGCCGAAACCGACGGTCCAGACGGTGACGCGGCTCGGCAGCTCGCGGCCGTCGGCGAGCCGTACGGCGTCGCGGGTCACCGCCGTCACCTTCGTACCGGAACCGTCGAGCACGGTCACCCCGAGCCGCGCCAGCCGCGTGGCCACCGACCGGCGGCCCTTGGTGTGCAGGTACGGGCCGAGTACGCCGCCGCAGACCAGGGTCACGGCGCGGCCCGCCTCCGCCAGCTCGGCGGCGGTCTCGATGCCGGTCGGACCGGCTCCTACGACCGTCACCGGGGCCGTCGCGGGCGCGTTGTCGAGCACCGGCCGCAGCCGCTCCGCCTCCTCCAGGTCCGCGAGGGGGTGGGCGAACTCGGCGGCTCCGGGCACGCCGGGGTCCGCGCTGCCGCTGCCCACCGCGTAGATCAGGTAGTCGTAGCCGACCGTGCCGCCCGAGGCCAGCTCCACGCTGCGGCCCGCCGGGTCGATCCGCGCCACGGAGTCGACGGTCAGCCGGACACGCTCGCTCAGGACCTCGCGGAAGCCGACGACCGCGTCGCCGGTCCCGCCCACCAGCTGGTGCAGGCGGATCCGGTGGACGAAGTCGGGGCGCGCGTTGATCAGCGTCACGGTCACGTCGTCGCGCAGCGTCAGACGATTGGCCGCCATCACGCCGGCGTAACCGCCGCCGATCACGACCACATCGGTGTTCTCAGCCATGGTGTCTCCTCCGCTTGGAGTCCGCTTGAAGTCCGTCCGAAGCCCCCTCGAAGGGGATTCGGCATCAAGACACCGGGCGCCTCACCGCTGTGACAGTTTGTGGCGCAGGTCACTTTTGGGGCGGGCGGATCCCTAGTCGGGGCGGGCGGATCCCTGGGCGGGCCTGTCCGGCGGAGGCGACGCCGACTTCCGCGCGCGGTACGCCCGCATCTTGGCGCGGGCCCCGCACACCCCCATGTCGCACCACCGGCCGCGCCCGGCCGGGCTGCGGTCGTAGTAGGCCCAGCGGCAGGTCACCGCCTCGCACGCCTTGAGTCGCAGCCACGTACCGGAGACGAGCGCCTCGGCGATCGCCGAGGCCACCCGCGCGGTGAGCGCCGAACCGTCCGCGGGGGCGAGCGACGCCGCGCCGGACGCGCCGTCCACCTTCACCAACAGCGGCCCCGCCGCGAGGAGTTCGCTCAGCTCCCGCACCGGGGCGTGTGCCGGGTGCCCGGCGTGCGCGAGGCAGGCCGCCCGCAGGGACTCCCGCAGCTCACGCGCCGCGGCCACGTCGCCCGGGGCGAGACCGAAGGCGCTTCGCCCCTCCTCGGTGTCCAGGCGGTCGGCGCCCGACTCCAGATCCAGTGAGTTCACCAGCTCCTGGATCAGCGCGAGCCCTCCCGGCGCGGGTGCTCTGTCGTTCATGGTTGCGACGTTACCCCTTCTGGGGGAGTATGAAGTAACCGTTACCGTCTGAAGTCTTCATGCGGTAATCCGTAGCGGACCTGGAGGAAACATGGCCTTCGCCAAGCTCGGTGCCGTCGTCCTGGACTGCCCCGACCCGCTTGCCCTCGCGGAGTTCTACGCCGCGATCATCGGCGGCACCCCCACCCCCGCCGACGAGGGCTGGGTCGACCTCGCGGGCCACGGCGGCCCGCCGCTGGCCTTCCAGGAGGCCCCCGGGTTCGTACCGCCGAAGTGGCCCGCGCCCGACGGGTCGCAACAGTTCCACCTGGATCTCACAGTGGAAGACATGGACGCCGCGGAGAAGCAGGCCCTGGCGCTCGGCGCCACGGTCCTGGACGCCACGGACCGCGACCGCAACTGGCGGGTTTACGCCGATCCGGCGGGGCACCCGTTCTGCCTCTGTGCCTGCTGAGACGGATCCGCACTGCTGAGCAGGATCAGCGCTGCTGAGCCAGGGCCGCACTGCTGAGAAGGACGAGAAGGAGGAGTCATGACCGACCGCAACGACGCCGCTCCCACCGCCCCCACCACTCCCACCGCCCCCATCGCACACCTGCACAACGTCGTCTTCGACTGCCCGGACCCCCGCGCACTCGCGGAGTTCTACGCCGCGGTCATCGGCGGCACCATCGAGGGCGACGGCGACTGGGTCGACCTGGTGGCCCCCGGCCGCGTCAAGGTCTCCTTCCAGCGGGTGCCCGACCTGCGTCCGCCCGAGTGGCCGCGCGGCGACCTCAACGCCCAGCAGGTCCACCTGGACCTCGACGCCGGCCGCACCGACGAGGAGATCGACGCCGCCCAGGAGAAGGTGCTCGCACTCGGCGCGCGCCCCCTCGACCTGGACGACGACGGGGGCAAGCGCGACTTCCGCGTGTACGCCGACCCGGTCGGGCACCCGTTCTGCCTCTGCAAGATCCCCTGACCGAAGGCGGCCGAGGGTCAGCCGTCCAGGTGCTCTATGGTCGCCGTCGACGCCGTCCTGCGCTCCCGCGCGGCCCGTGCCGTGAAGTCGGCGCCGCGCAGGGCGCGTTGGACGTTGCCCCAGGTGAGCAGCGCCAAGTCGGCCTCGGACCAGTCGCGTTCGATGAGTTCGGCGATCAGCCGCGGATAGCAGGACGTGTCGACGAGCCCTTCCGGGTGCACGTCAGGGGTGTCGTACGTCCCCGAGAGGCCGACGCACTCCGGCCCCGCGACGCGGCGCACATGCTCGACGTGGTCCGCCACATCGCGCACCGACGGACCGGTCCGCTCCGCGGCCAGCGGCACCATGCACAGGCCCTTGGCGGCACCCACCTCGCCGAGCACCTCGTCCGAGAGGTTGTCCGGGTGGTCGTGCACGGCGCGCGCCCCGGAGCGGGTGAAGATCACCGGCGCCTTGGAGATGGCGAGCACTCGTCGCACCGTCGCCTCGGAGGCGCCGGACAGGTCCGCGAGGATGCCGAGCCGGTTCATCTCCCGCACGACCTCCTCGCCGAACGCGCTCAGCCCGGCCGAACCCGCCCAGGACGTGCCGCAGAGGGTGACCGCGCACACGCCCAGGCTGTGCAGCGCGCGCAGCGTGCCGAGCGAGTCGCCGAGCGCGGCGCCGCGGGCGGGGCCGATCAGGGTGGCGATGCGGCCGCAGTTGCGGGCGTCGGTGGCCTCCGAGGCGTCACGGGCCAGCCGCAGCCCCTCGGAGTGGGCGCCGACGACGTGCTTGACGAGGTCGATCTGTTCCAGGGTCGCCCGTACGACCCGGTCGGCGCTGAGCCACTCGGGCACGTGTACGGACCAGAACTGCGCCCCGACCCGCCCCGCGCGCAGCCTCGGCAGGTCGCTCTCCAGGCCGCTGTCGCCCGTCTCGAAGTCGTACCAGGGCAGGTCGCGCAGCGCTCCCGGCAGACCGCTGTACCCGTCGGCGACGGGATGCGCGGCGAGCACGGCACGGGCCCGCGCGAGCGGGTCGTCGTCGGCCAGTACCGAGGCGGGACCCGACTCAAGCTCCGAGTCGGGACCCGACTCAAGCTCCGACGCGGGATCGGACTGGGCGTCGGGGGCGAGCCCGACCCCCCGTTCATTGACCGGCTCGGCATGCGGATCGGGCGGGGCGGGGGGCTGATCGAGCTTCCCCGCTTCGGCGGTGGCGTTGATCTCGTCCTGTAGGTCTGCCATGGCAGGGCTCCGGACATCGGCGGTGGCGGCAGTTCGCACCACCGTGGCATGCCGGAGCCGTGGGTTCGCGTCAGGCGGGCCGTTCGGGGTACGGCGATGCGCCGCACGCCCTCCCAGGGGCCCGCTCAGCCGCCCTCGACCGTCACCTTCTCGTCGCTGTTGAGCTGCTTGACGAGCTGCTTGACCTTGGCCTTGTCCCACAGGACGTTGCCGCCCGCCATACCGGCGATCGGGACGTTCATGGACTTGCCGTCGCCGCCCGTGACGCCCTTCATCGCCCAGAACATGGACGCCACGTCCGTCAGGCCCATGTCCTTGTCGACGACCAGGGTGTCCAGGCCCGCGCCCATCGTCGGGTAGAGCTTGAACGGGTTCATGACCGTGCCGGGCGTCGCCGCCTGGTTGGCGAGGGACGCGAGGAACTTCTGCTGGTTCTTCGTGCGGTCCAGGTCGCTGCTGAACGCGTGCCGGGTGCGGACGAAGGCGAGGGCGTCCTGCCCGTCGAGCGTCTGCTTGCCGGCCTTGAAGTCGGCGCCCGAGTACTTGTCCTTGAAGGCCTTGGGGATGTCCATCTCCACGCCGCCGACCGCGTCCACGATCTTCGCGAAGCCGCCGAAGCCGATCTCGGCGTAGTGGTCGATGCGCAGGCCGGTGTTGTACTCGACGGTCCGCACGAGCAGCTCGGGGCCGTCCTCCGCGTACGCGGCGTTCAGCTTCACCTGGCGGCCCTGGTTCGGGTAGAGCTTGCCGGACTCGGCGCCCTTGAAGGACGGGATCGTCACGTTCGAGTCGCGGGGCAGCGAGATCATCGTGTTCCCGCCGTCGTCCGCGACGTGCAGGATCATCATCGAGTCGGTGCGCTTGCCCTCGGCGGAGCCCGTGTGGAGCTTCTTCTTCTCCTCGTCGGACATGCCCTCGCGGCTGTCCGAGCCGACGATCAGGTAGTTCGTGCCCGCGCCGCCCTCGGGCCGCTCGATGACCTTGGAAAGGTCGACCTCGCGCTTGAGCTTGCCGTCCGCCCAGAAGTACGTCGCCACCGTCGTCACGAGCAGCACGCTCACCAGGGTGATCGAGCCGATCTTGATGCGGCGCCGCCAGTCCGGCGCGGGGCGTCCGGCGCGCGGCGGCCGGCCCGCGCCGCCCTGGCCGCCACCGCCGGCGGGCTGGCCGTAGACCTGGCCGGTGTTGTAGCCGCTGTCGTAGCTCTGGCCGTACGCGTCCCGGCGCGGGGTGCGCGGCTCGAAGACCTCGTCGCGGGCGTCGCCGTACGGCTGCCCGTTCCCGTAGCCCTCGTCGTACCCGTCGTCGTACGAAGGCTGCTGCGGGACGTTGCCCGGCGGCGGTCCCGCGGGGCGGGCGGGCCCCCCGCGCTGGACGTGCCGCATCACGCGGGCGCCGTCGGGCTGGGAGTCCCCGCTGCCGCGGCCGTAACCACGGCCGCCCGCCTGATCGTCTGGCCAATCGCTCATGTGGCCCAGTGTGCTATGCCGGACGGGGCGGCATACAGGGCGGTCGGGAATTCGGGCCAGGGCTGTTGCAGAGCTGATGCAAAACGGCCGGGGAGGGCTCGCTCAAAGGTCCGACATAAGGTGGAGGGCATGACAGATCACGCCCCCATAGGGACCGGGAACGAGCTTCCCGGCAAGCCGACCGCGGCCTCGCGCACCACGTTGAGCACCATCATGACCGCGGGTGACACCAACCTTCTCGGGACGGTGCACGGCGGTGTGGTCATGAAGCTGGTGGACGACGCGGCCGGGGCCGTGGCGGGGCGGCACTCGGGCGGTCCTGCGGTCACGGCGTCCATGGACGAGATGGTGTTCCTGGAGCCGGTCCGCGTCGGCGATCTCGTGCACGTGCACGCGCAGTGCAACTGGACGGGCCGTACGTCCATGGAGATCGGCGTCCGCGTGATGGCCGAGCGCTGGAACGAGTCGACGCCCGCCCAGCAGGTCGGCTCGGCCTACCTCGTCTTCGCGGCCGTCGACGCGGACGGCAAGCCGCGCACGGTCCCGCCGGTCATCCCGGACTCGGAACGGAACGAGCGGCGGTTCAAGGAAGCGCAGATCCGCCGTACGCATCGACTGGCCCGGCGCCGAGCCATCAAGGAGCTGCGGGCGCAGCAGCCGAGCGAGGACTGAGGGCTCAGAGCTGAGGGCTGAGGGCTGGCGGCTGAGGGCTGACGCGGCGGGTCTGTCGAGCACGGGCGAACAGGCGCCCGCATCCGTGCGGGCGCCTGATCGGGATCGCGGCCGGAGTCCGGCCGCTACGGACAGACCACCTGGTCCCCCGTAACCGCTCCGAACTCCCCTTGCAGCTCGTCCTCCGCCCGCACCGGCCGCACCGCCTTGAAGTCTGCCCCCGCGACGACCTTCAGCGTCGGCCCGAGCCGGTCGACCTTGCGCATCTCGCAGCCCGGCAGGGCCGTCGCGAGGGAGGTCGCGGAGCGGTCCCAGCGCGGGTCGTAGGCGACGACGGTCCGGGGCGCCGGGGCCCGCTGGGCGTTCGGCACGTCCGTCGGCAGCCCCGTCGTGCGGAACCCGGTGGCCCGCAGCTCCGCGTCCACGCGCTTGCCGAGCCCCGGCGCCCCCGTGCCGTTCTCCACCTGCACCCGGATCTGCTGCGGCGACACGTCCACCAGCGTGTACTTGGACTTGACGCGGTGCGACGCCAGCGGCCGGTCCTCGCGCAGGGCCTTGAAGAGCTTCGCGGACTTCTCCGGATGCCACTTCAACGTCGAGCCGATGCCCGGCAGGACCTGGCCCGTCTCGCTCAGCGGCACGGTCGTGAACTCCGACGACGACGGCGAGAAGCCCCGCATCGCCCGCCCGAGGTCCAGCATGTCGCTCGTCCCGAAACCCTTGTCCGCCCGGACCGAGCCGAGCAGCGTCAGCGTCACATCGCGGAACTTGACCGGGTTCAGCAGGACTCCACTGCTGGTCGCCTTCGCGATGAGCGCCGCGAGGAACCGCTGCTGGCGCTGCATCCGGCCGAGGTCGGACGCCCCGTCGACGTACCGCGAACGTACGTACTGAAGCGCCTCGCCGCCGTTCATGGCGTGCGTGCCGACCGCCAGGTTGAGGCCCGTGTGCGAGTCCCTCAGCGGCTTGGCCGTGCAGATCTCGACGCCGCCGAGCACGTCGACGGTCTTGATGAAGCTGGTGAAGTCGACCTCCAGATAGTGGTCGATCTTGACCTTCGTCATGTGCTCGACGGTCCGGACCGTGAGGTTCGGCCCGCCCTCCGCGTACGCCGCGTTGATCTTGTTGGGGTGCGCCCGGTGCTGCTTGCCGCTGGTCTGGTCGGTGTGCGCGGGCAGATCGGCGTACGAGTCCCGCGGCAGGCTCACGACGCTGGCGCGGTCCCTGTCCTCCGAGATGTGCACGATCATGATCGTGTCCGTGCAGTGGCAGGGCGCGCCGCCGAGGCGGTACTTCTGCTTGTCCTCGGGGGTGATCTTGTCGCGGCCGTCGGTGCCGACGAGCAGGACGTTCATGCCGTTGCCCGACGCCGGCCGGTTCTTCATGTCCTTGAAGGCGTCGACCCGCTTGATACCGGTGTCGAGGCTGGTCACCACGGTGTGCCCGATCCCGGCCGCCGCGAGCACCGTCACGGAGCACGTGATCGCCAACCGCATCGCCCAGCGCGGCCGCCGCTTGCCCCGCCCTGCGGACCGGCGTGCGGGCGGCCTGCGGCCCTGCGGGTGCGGGCGGCGCGGCGGGGGCGCGGGGTAGCGGGGCGGTGTGGGCACGTGGGGGACACCTCCGCGGAGACGGGCTGTGGCTGGGGGTGGGCGGCGGCCTGGGGGACCCGAGAAACGTAAGCCCATACGAAATGCGGCCCGGGGTAGCGACCCGGACGGCGCGCGCCCGTGTCCCCCATTCGCGGTAACGTGACGCGTGATGAACGCGAAGTCTGAGGCGCAGCCGCCCGCCGTATCCGTGATCATGCCCGTCCTCAACGAGGAGCGGCATCTGCGCGAGGCCGTCCACGCGATCCTGCGTCAGGAGTACGCGGGTGAGATGGAGGTCGTCGTCGCACTCGGCCCCTCCACCGACCGCACGGACGAGATCGCCGCGGAGCTGGTCAGGGAAGACCCGAGGGTGCACACGGTCCCGAACCCGACGGGACGCACGCCGGCGGCGCTGAACGCCGCGATCAAGGCCTCCCGTCACCCGATCGTGGTCCGCGTGGACGGCCACGCCGCGCTCTCCCCGGGCTACATCACCACCGCGGTCCGCCTCCTGGAGGAGACCGGCGCGATGAACGTGGGCGGCATCATGCACGCCGAGGGCCAGAACGACTGGGAGCACGCGGTCGCCGCCGCCATGACGTCGAAGATCGGCGTCGGCAACGCCGCCTTCCACACCGGCGGCGAGGCCCAGCAGGCCGAGACGGTCTATCTCGGCGTCTTCCGCCGCGAGGCCCTGGAGCAGCAGGGCGGCTACAACGAAGAGTTCATCCGCGCCCAGGACTGGGAGCTGAACTTCCGCATCCGTGAGGCCGGCGGCCTGATCTGGTTCTCGCCCGATCTGCTGGTCTCCTACCGCCCGCGGCCGAGCGTGAAGGCGCTCGCCAAGCAGTACAAGGACTACGGCCGCTGGCGCCACGTCGTCGCCCGCTACCACGCGGGCTCCATCAACCTCCGCTACCTCGCGCCGCCGACCGCGCTCTGCGCGATCGCGGCCGGCGTCGTGGTCGGCGCGGCGCTCACGCCGTGGGGCTTCGTGATCCCCGGCGGCTATCTCGCGGCCATCGCGGCCGGGTCCGTCCCCGCGGGCAAGGGCCTGCCGCTGAAGGCACGCCTCCAGATCCCGGTGGCGCTGGCGACCATGCACATGTCGTGGGGCTGGGGCTTCCTCACCAGCCCGCGCTCGCTGGCCAGGAAGGTCATCGCCTCGCGCCGCCCGGCGGTCCTCGGGGAGACCCAGCAGGCCTGAAGCACGCCCGAACGGCCCCCTCGCGCGTGCGGGGGGCCGCCCTCGGGGGGCCGGCGGGGCTACCAGGTGAAGTCCGGGTCCACCTTCATGCAGGCCTTCTTGTCGGAGCCGCTGAGCGCGTCCGCCGAGTCCGGCGTCCTGTCGTCCTTCTTCGACGGCTTCGGCGGGGCGTCGCCCTCGCGCCAGTCGGCGCCGACGACGAGCGTCACCCCGGAGACGTCCGTGGACTTCTTCACGGAACTGAGCGGCAGCTTCAGCGCCTTGGCGATCCGCTGGGCATCGCCCTCAAGCTCGGCGCTCGGATAGCGGATGACGGTCTTGCCCTCGGTGAGCACCGTCGTCGTGTCCGCCGTCGCCTTCGCGAAGCCCTTGCCGGTGAGGAGCTGCGCCACCGTGTTGGCCCGGCCGGAGGTCGGGGGTTCCGTGGCGGTCCGCGTGCCGTTCTGGACCTGGACAGCGATCTGGTCGTCGGCGGCCGCCGGATCGTCGGAGAGCTTCTCCTTGGCGGGCTTCTTCCTGCCCTTTCCGTCCAGCGGGATGTCGTCGCGTACGAGGCGGAAGAGCTGCTCGGCGTCGCCGGGCTTGGGGACGACGCGGGCGCCCACGTACTCGAACGGCATGGTCGTCATCGTCGTACGGCTCGGCGGGACCTTCTTCAGCTCGTTGCCCAGGTCGTACAGCTTCTTGATGGTGCCGAGGCCGTCGTCGACCTTCAGCGCCTCCGTCGCCTCCTCGGCGAGCTTGCGCAGCTGGTTGGGGCTGGTCAGGCCGGTGTTCTCGCGGAGCTTGCGGACCAGCGCGTTCATATACATGTGCTGCGCCTTGGCGCGGCTGATGTCGGTGCCGCCCTCGAAGCCGTAGCGGGTGCGCAGCCACTGGAGGGCCTGCTCGCCCTTGACCTCCGTGGTGCCCTTCTTCAGCTTCAGGCCCGAGCCGTGGCCCTGGCTGTCGCGCGAGTGGATGTTCTTGTCCACGCAGACCGGTACGCCGCCGATGGCGTCCGCCATGGAGACCACACCCGAGAAGTCGACCATCATGAAGTGGTTGATGTGGATGTTGGTGAGCTTCTCCCAGGTCGCGACCGTGCAGCCGGGGCCGCCGCGGCCCAGGGACTCGTTCGTCATGAACCGCGGGCCGGTCTCGGGGTAGACCTTGCCGTCGTCCGGATCGGTGCACTTGGGGATCTGGAGCAGCGTGTCGCGCGGCATGCTGACGACCGACATGTTGGAGCGGTCGGCCGAGAGGTGCAAGAGCATCTGGACGTCCGCGAGCGGCGGCGAGCCGAAGGTGTTCTTGGCGCCGCCGAGCTTCTGGTTCTCCTTGGAGTCCCGCGCGTCCGACCCGATGAGCAGGATGTTCAGCGGCGTCTGTCCCGCGGCGTTGGGCGTGGGCTCGGGGGCCCGGTGCTCGCCGAGGTTCAGGTCGTCCGTCTCCAGATTGCCGTTGAGGTGCTGGTAGTACAGGTATCCGGCGCCGGCCGTGCCAAGTATCAGTACGGACAGGATCGTCGCCGACCAGCGCAGGACGCGGCGCTTGCGGCGCGGCGGCCGTCCGCCACCGCCGCCCGAGCCGCGCTTGCGCCGGTGGCCGGGGGGCCGTCTGCCCTGGCGCGGGCCGTCGTCGTGCGAGCCGTCGTCCCAGCCGCGATCACTTGCGTGCGGGGCGCGTTGTCGCGCCCCCTCCTTACGCACGCTGTTCTGCCTCATCCCCAGCCCCTCCCCGCCCATTCCCGAACCGCGGCCGCTCCGCGACGCCTTGGAGTCCTGCCCTTGGCGCATTGTTAGACGCAGAACGACCGCTTCAGGTCACTTGGCACACACAGTCTTGTCGGCTTCGACCTTCTGGATCCCCTCCGGCGCCTTCTTCGGCGGGGCGATGGGCACCCCCGCGCCCTCGAAGTCGCCGCCGAGCGTCAGCTTCATGGCAGGGAGTCCCTGTGCGTTCTTCTCGCTCTTGCCCGGTTTCAGGGCGGAGGCGGGCAGCCCCATGATGTCGGCGAGCCGACGGGCCTGGTCCGCCTGGGCCGGTCCGTACTCCAGCGTCGTCTTCTTGATGACCGAGGGCGCGTTCCCCAGCTGGGTGGACTTGAGCACGCCCTCATTGTTCTGTAGCCACGTGAGAGTTGCCTGAGCGGCGCCGGTCTTGCCACTGCCGTTGTAGATGTCGACCCGCACCTCGGAGGCGTCGGCCTTGGGTCCCTTGAGGCGGGCGGCCACCGCGGCCTTCTCCCGCTTCTGCTTCTTCTTCACCTCGGTCAGCGACTGATCGGCGCGCAGCATCGCGAAGAGCGGGTCCGCCTTGGGCGGGTCGGGCACGACCGTGACGGGGGTCTTCTCGGCGGGGTTGTCCTTGACCGGCAGCGTGGCGAAGCTCAGGTTCTTCATGTCGAGCTTGCCCAGCTCCATGCCGAGGTCACGGAGCTTCATGATGTTCCCGATCGTGCTGTCGACGGTGAGCGCCTTGGTGCCGGCCTCCGCCAGGGAGAACATCTTCGTCGGGTTGGTGAGGGTGTCGCTCGACTTCAGCTTGCGCATCAGCGCGCTGAGGAACTGCTGCTGGAGCGCGATGCGGCTCAAGTCGCCGCCGTTGCCCACCGTGTGCCGGGTGCGGACGAACGCGAGCGCCTTCTCGCCCTCGATCGTGTGCGTGCCCTTGGACAGCTTCAGATGGGACTTGGGGTCGTCGATGTCCTTGGCGAGGCAGACCTCCACCCCGCCGACCGCGCTGGACAGCGTCTTGACCGCGTTGAAGTCGGCCACCATGAAGTGGTCGAGCTTTATCCCGGTGATCTTCGTGACCGTGCGCATCGTGCAGCTCGGCGTCCGCTCGTTCTGGCCGAGGCTTTCGTTGAAGCGGACGTTCGTCGAGCCCGGGATGGTCTTCTTGTTGCCGTCCTTCATGGTGGTGGGGCAGTCCGGAATGTCCGTGATCATGTCGCGCGGGATGCTCAACGCCGTCGCGTTCGTACGGTCCTTGGAGACGTGCAGCAGGATCGTGGTGTCCGCGTGGCCGAGGCTGCCCTCGTCGCCGTACCCCTTGTTGCCGCTGCCGCTGCGCTTGTCGGTGCCGACCACCAGGATGTTGATGGCCCGGTCCTTGCTGAAGCCGCCGGTGCCCGCGCCGTCGTCGTTGATCGACGTGATGTTGTCGTTGAGGTGCTGGTAGTAGAGATAGCCACCGACGCAGCCCGTGACCAGCAGGAACGCCAGCGAGCCGCCGGTCCACACCAGGATCTTCTTGCCCTTGGACTTCTTCGGCCGCTGCTTGCGCCTGCCACCGCCGGCGGCAGGCTCCGGCTCCTTGACGCGGCGCCTGCGCTGCCCGGGCACCTCGCGGCGCTCGTCGCGCTCGCCCTGGCGCGGGCGTTCGCGGTCGCGGCCCGGCGCGGGGCGGCCTCGCCCGCCCTGACGGGGAGCTGCCCTACGGGGTCCCGGCACGGTCGACTGTCCTTGCCCTGCGGAGGGGCTCAGTCGCAGTTCGTAGTCACCGGTGTCCGGGTTGAGCACCCACTGGTCTGCGGGATCGATGTTCTCCGCCCGCCCACGGCCTTGCGCGTCCACGGTTGTTTGCGTCCTCCGTCGGGGCCACGCGGCGCCTTACCCCCTCAAGAAGGCGCTCGGTCAGTCGTTCCAGCGGTGCGTGGCCGAGAGGGCCCGGCGCACCGGATCGCTCACACTATCCGCCCAGTTCAGCGCCGGACGACGCCGGTGACAAATTCCACTCCCCTACAACTGGGCAATCCGCCCTATTTCTTAGTCGAGAGCGGCCTTGCCTTGAAGATCGTTTTACTCGCAGGCGGTCTCCGCCGCCGTGTTGCCCCGGAATGTCGGCGCGGGTGACGGCGTATGCGAGGGGTCGTCCGGTTTCTCGTCGCTGCTCGCCTGTTCCTGGCTCGGCGCCGGTTTTTGGGGCTTCTCCGGGACCACCGCGACGGGGCTGTCGGTGCGAAGGCGCGTGAAGAGCTGCTCCGCCGCCGGTTCGACCAGCTCGTCGCGGTTGGCGTCGTAGGTGTACGACTGCCGGGGGACGGTGAGGAACTGCACCCGTTCCGTGGGGATATTGCGCATGCCGCGCACCAGTTCGTACAGCCCGCGCAGGCTCGCGATGGCGGGGTCGGTCGTCAGTGAGGACGTCGCCGCGTCCAGTACGGGGTAGAGCTTCGCCGGATTCAGCAGGACGTCATTGCTCTGCACCTTGTTGACGAGCGCGCCGAGGAACTCCTGCTGGCGGTCCATCCGCTCGGTATCGCTGCCGTTGCCGAGGCTCTTGCGGGCGCGTACGTAACCGAGTGCCTGTTCGCCGTCGAGGGTCCGCAGCCCGGGGGCGAGCCGTACGTGGGCGTCGTCGTCGTCGATCGGGGCCTTGAGGCACACCTCCACCCCGTCGACCGCGTCGACCATGTCCTTGAACCCCGCGAAGTCCACGACCATGTGGTGGTCGACGCGGATTCCGGTGAGTTTCTCGACGGTACGGATCGTGCAGGCCGTCCCGCCGAATTCGAACGCCCAGTTGAACTGTGCGAATTGGGCCCGCGTCCGCGAGCCGTCCGGCCTGCGGCAGCCGGGAATGTCCACCATCAGGTCACGGGGGATCGACACGGCGGTCGCGCTCTGCCGGTCGGCGGCCAGGTGCAGCAGGATCGTGGTGTCCGAGCGTTGGGTGCCGGGGTCCCTGCCGTACTTGCGGTTGGCCGGTCCCGCGCGGGTGTCGGAGCCGATGAGCAGGATGTTCTGCGCGTCGTGCACCAGCGGGGTGGGCCGCTCCTTCTCGTAGCGCGCGAGTTCGGCGGCGGCGTCGGTGTCCTTGGTGATGTTGCCGCTGAGCTTCTGGTACGCGGCCCATCCCGCGCCGCCCGCGGCGAGCACCACCACGGCGATCCCGATCGCCAGCCCGCGCAACCACCGCCGCCTGCGACGCACGGCACCCACCCCACTGGGGCTCGCGCCCACCCCGGGCCCGTACGCACCCTTCGGCCCCGGATCCTCATCCGGCCCGGAAGGCGCCCCAGCGGTCTCGGTCACGTGAGCGTCCACCCCTCATGGCTGCGTCGGTGCGTTTCCTACGTCCCTTACGACCATGGCCCGCCCCGCCACGAGGGGCCTCTGGACCAGCGCCACACGTAGGCCAAACGGGCGACGTATCCCTAGGGGACGGACCCGCACGCGACGTGCGGCCGGGGAAGCGCGCCGCAAGGGGCGCGGGGAACTGCGCGCCAAGCCACGACGGAGCCGCACGCGATGTACGGCCGCGGGAAGCGCCCCGCAGGGGCGCGGGGAACTGCGCGCCAAGCCACAACGCACCCGCACGCGACGCGCGACCGCGAGGGAACAAGCCACAAACGACCCCGCCCCCCCCCA
>NZ_JODF01000081.1:0-26335 GCF_000717945.1 Streptomyces sp. NRRL S-920 | reverse complement strand
GTGAGCGAGCGGTGTGTTGGGGCCCGCGGGGGTGCCGTGCGGGGGCGTGCCGCCGGGAGTCGGGGCGGGGCCGCCGGGGGCCTGCGCGGGCACCGAGGCCGAGGGGCCGTGAGCGAGCGGTGTGTTGGGGCCCGCGGGGGTGCCGTGGGCCGGGGTGCCGCCGGGGGCCGGGGCGGGGCCTTGCGCGGGCGCTGGGGGCGGGGTGGCGTGGGCAGGGAGGCCCGCCGGGATGCCATGCGGGGGCGTGCCGCCAGCGGTCGGGGCAGGGCCGCCGGGGGCCTGCGCGGGCGCCGAGGCCGAGGGGCCGTGGGCCTGGGGGCCTGCGGGCCCTTGCGCGGGCGCCGGGAACGGTGTGTTGGGGGCTGCGGGGTCCGCAGGGGTGCCCTGGGCCGGCGTGCCGCCGGGGGCCGGGGCCGGGCCACCGTGGCCTTGCGCGGGCGCCGCGAGCGGCGTGTTGGAGGCTGCGGGGCCCGCGGGAGTGCCGTGGGCCGGGGTACCGCCCGGGGCCTGGGCCAGGTCACCGTGGCCCTGCGCGGGCGCTGGGGGTGGAGTGCCGTGGGCCGCGGCGGGGCCCTGCGTGGGGGTGCCGCCCGTTGTGGCGGGCGGGAGGGGCGTGCCGTGGGACGGGGTCGCCGCCGGGTGCTGCACGGGGGGCGCGGGTGCCCAGGGGCCCGGCTCGCCGTACGGCGGGGTGCTGTACGGGTCGGGGTCGTGCAGGGGGCGGGGCCGCTCGGCGTTCCCGGGGAGTGCCGCGCCGCCCAGGGGCCCTGTCAGGCCCTGCGGCGGTGCCGCGGGCGGCGGTTGCTGCGTGCCCCCCGGTGTTTCCGGCCGGGGGCGGCTCCACCACTTGGCCTTCGTGGGCTTGCCCTCGTCCATGCTCTCCCCACAACTGCCCTGCGGCGGACGCCGATTGCCTGCTCAACCCCGCACCCGCCAAGTCCCCCCGGCAAGCACGGTCCACCGAGATTCAACCAGGTTCCCCCGCCGGAGCGCAGGCACCTGTCACGTCAGTGGACCTGCGAGGTGCCCAGCAGCGGGCCCGAACCGGGGGCCGCCGCGGTGGTGTTCACCGGATCCGCGCCTCTCGTGCCCACAGGCCCCACCGCGGGCGGTCGTGCGTGGCCGGTCTGCGGCGGGCGTATCAGCGGGGAGAGCAGGGCGGCGCCCGTCAGCACGGGCCCCGTCAGCTCCCGCACGCTGTCGTGGGAGCGCGGCGGCTGCGCGGTCCCGGGCAGCAGGGGCCCCTTCACCTCGGTCGGGGCGACCGGCGCGGACAGGGCGCCGGGGCGCTGGCCCTGCGCCGACAGCGGATTGCCGCCGCCGCGGCGCCGCACGGAGTCGGAGGCCGCGGTGGCGCCCGAGCCCGGGGTGCGCTGCGGCGTCACATTGCTGTTGGCCTTGGAGCCGCCGGCCCGGGTGTCCCCGAGGTCGGCGGGGACGCCCGCGGTGACCCCGCCCAGCGCGATCGCGGCCAGCGACACCGCACCGGCCGCGGCGAACGCGAAGCGCCGTCCGCGCCAGAGCGAGCGGTCGCCGTCGTGCCGGGTGACGTCGTGGATGCGGAAGCCGCGCCCCTCGCCGGGCAGCACCGCGGCATGGGCGCCGGAAGGGGCGTACCCCACGAAGGACTCGGTGCTCACGCCGAAGAGCCCGGTCCGCGGCAGCCCGGCGGAACCGGTGGCGCCGGTGGCGAACCCGGCCCCGTCACCGGGGTGTCCGGGGCCGCCGGGCGGCTCGGAGCCGCCCGCGGGAAGGCCTTGGAGCCGGGCGAGGAAACTCTCGCTCGGCGGTGGCGGCGCCGCCTGCGCGAAGACGCTCTTCAGCCGGCGCTGGGCATCGGCCTCGGTCTTGCACATCGGACAGGTCGCCAGATGCGCGAGGACCCGCTCGCGCGCGTCATGTCCCAACTCGCCGTCCACCAGGGCGGCGAGCCGGTCCCCGAGATGCTGCTCGGCCTCGGCCAGGCGCCGCTCGGCAGGATTCGACCGTGATCCACTCACGCGGTCGCGCCCCCTCCTCCCAGCGCCACAGCTCCGGTGACCGCGAGCGAACGACGCTCGGCGCGGGCCTCGGGAGAGCGGTGCTGGAGGGCCTTGCGCAGCTGCGAACGGCCCCGGTGGATACGGCTGCGGACCGTACCGAGCTTGACGCCGAGCGTGGCGGCGATCTCCTCGTACGAAAGGCCCTCGATGTCGCAGAGGACCACGGCGGCGCGGAATTCGGGCGCGAGGGTGTCGAGCGCCTGCTGGACGTCCGCGTCGAAGTGCGTGTCGTTGAACACCTGCTGCGGCGACGGCTCTCGGCTCGGCAGCCGCTCGGCCGCGTCGTCCCCGAGGGCGTCGAAACGGATGCGCTGCTTGCGGCGCACCATGTCCAGGAAGAGGTTCGTGGTGATGCGGTGCAGCCAGCCCTCGAACGTGCCGGGGGTGTAGGTCGAAAGGGACCGGAAGACACGGACGAAGACCTCCTGGGTGAGGTCCTCGGCGTCGTGTTGATTGCCGGTCAGGCGATACGCCAGGCGGTATACGCGGCCGCTGTGCGTGCTGACGATCTCCTCCCAGGTGGGCGGAGTCCACGCCTGCGATTCCGCGTCAGCGGCAAAGGTCGCGGTCTGAGCGGAGTCGTTGGCACGGATGCGGTCAGCGGTGTCGGTCACGGATTTCGGCTCACCCGCCAACCCGAGAAAACGCCGGAGCGCTCCTCCCCGATCCGCGGACGCAGCCGCACCTCCCCTGTCGGCTCTGGTGGTGGCCAGTGGAGCCCCTACCATAACCACCTCGCCCGTTAGCTCCGGATAAGCGTTTTTACGTGAATTTGGTACGGGCTTCCCCACTGGTGTCCTGCCCCTTCGAGGCGCCCGCTTCAGGTCTTGATCCATCCGATCCCCCCGCCGTCTTCCCACCCCCCCTTTAAACGCGCGGTCCCATCTGCGGGTTCCCGGCCCCAACGGATACAGTCACGGCCAGGCAACCACGGGGACAGGAGAGGGCCATTACCGGCAACCGGCAGACGAGCTGGGCGTTCGCCGACGCCTTTGTCGCCGAGGACGAGGCGCTGCGCTGGGCCCGTGACCGGGCCCGGGAGGCAGGGCTGCCCTCGGTGTCGCCCGGCACCGGCGCCGCGCTGCGGATGCTCGCCGCCACGGCTGACGCGAAAGCGGTGGCCGAAATCGGTACGGGGACCGGCGTGTCGGGGATCCATCTCCTGCACGGCATGCGGCCCGACGGCGTGCTCACCACCGTCGACCCCGAGCCGGACCACCAGCAGTTCGCCCGCCAGGCATTCCGCGCCGCCGGCTTCGCGGGCAACCGTGCGCGGTTCATCCCGGGGCGCGCGCTGGACGTCCTGCCGCGGCTCGCGGACGGCGGCTACGACCTCGTCTTCTGCGACGGCGACCGCGTGGAGTCCCTGGACTACCTCGCTGAATCGTTGCGCCTGCTGCGGCCGGGCGGGCTCGTCTGCTTCGAAGGCGTGTTCGCCGACGGCCGGACCGTGGACTCGGGGCCGCAGCCGGTGGAGGTCCTGGCGCTGCGGGATCTGCTGCGGACGGTGCGGGAGAGCCCGGAACTCGTGACCTCGCTGCTGCCGGTGGGCGACGGGCTGCTCTGCGCCGTCAAACGGTAGCGGGGCGCCCCGTAGGGGCGCGGGGAACTGCGCGACCAGCCAAAGACGGCCCGCGGGAAGTAGACGCGCCTGAAGGCCCAGGGGCCAGGGAATAGCGCTGCCCCGGCATCCTTCGATGCCGGGGCAGGAAAAAAAGTGGGAGCGCTTCCGCGTCAGCCGACGACCTTCTTCAGAGCGTCGCCGAGCGCGTCGGCCTCGTCCGGAGTCAGTTCGACGACAAGTCGTCCGCCGCCTTCGAGCGGAACGCGCATGACGATGCCCCGCCCCTCCTTGGTCACCTCGAGCGGGCCGTCGCCCGTCCGCGGCTTCATGGCCGCCATGCTCGTTCCCCTTCCTGAAACCAGCTCATCGCAGCCGACAACCCAGGTGTCACCGGCATCGAACACATTGCTTCCAGGTCATTATCCCGCATGGCAGGACCCGATGACCAACATCGGTCTGCATCGCTTGCGCAACGCGCGCCCGCAAAACCACCCAATTCGGCGATGTGGCTGCGATACTTCGCCGCCCCATACGCCTCACAGACCCGAAATTCTTTGACGCACGTCACATATCCGGCCTCGTGCCGGACCTCGATGATCTCCGTCATGCTGAGGGCCACGTACTGGACCAGCGGAGGGGGCCACCATGGCCGACAGTGTGCTCTACGAGGTGAGCGACGGGCTCGCGACGATCACGATCAACCGTCCCGACGCGATGAACGCGATGAACACGGAGGCCAAGGTCGCCCTGCGGGAGGCCGTGCGGGAGGCCGCCACGGACACCGCCGTGCGCGCCGTACTGCTCACCGCGGCCGGGCGCGCCTTCTGCGTCGGGCAGGACCTCAAGGAGCACATCGGCTCGCTCGCGGCGGACCGCGAGGCGGGGACCGGGCAGACCATGAGCACGGTCAGGGAGCACTACAACCCCATCGTGCGGGCGCTGACGGGCATGCCGAAACCGGTGGTCGCCGGGGTCAACGGCGCCGCCGCGGGCGCGGGCCTCGGTTTCGCCCTCGCCGCCGACTACCGCGTGGTCGCGGACACCGCCAAGTTCAACACCTCGTTCGCCGGGGTCGCCCTGACCGCCGACTCGGGCGTCTCCTGGACGCTGCCGCGGGTGATCGGCCCCGGCCGCGCCGCCGACCTGCTGCTCTTCCCGCGCAACATCACCGCGCAGGAGGCGTACGACCTGGGCATCGCCAACAAGGTCGTGCCCGCGGCGGAGCTGGCCGCCGAGGCCGCCCGGGTGGCCCGCGCCCTGGCCGAGGGGCCGACCCTCGCCTACGCGGCGCTCAAGGAATCCCTCGCCTACGCGGCGGAGCACTCCCTGGACGAGGCGCTGGACAAGGAGGACGAACTCCAGGGCAGGGCGGGCGCCTCCGAGGACCACACGATCGCCGTCGAGGCCTTCATCGCCAAGGAGAAGCCGAAGTACCTGGGGCGCTGAGCGTCAGCTCCCCGCCGCCTCGCGGGCCACGCAGTCCGCGAGGTGGTCGTTGACCAGGCCGCACGCCTGCATCAGGGCGTACGCCGTGGTGGGGCCGATGAAGCGGAGGCCGCGCTTCTTGAGGGCCTTGGACAGGGCCGTGGACTCCTCGGTGATGGCGGGCACGTCCGAGAGCGCCTTCGGTACCTGGCGGGACGCCGGGTCGGGTGCGAACGACCAGATCAGTGAGTCCAGTTCGCCCTCGGGCCAGTCGGCGAGCACGCGCGCGTTGGCGAGGGTCGCGTCGATCTTGGCGCGGTTGCGGATGATGCCCGGGTCGGCGAGGAGCCGCGCACGGTCCTCGTCCGTGAACCCGGCGACCGAGGCGATCTCGAAGTCGGCGAAGGCGGCGCGGAAGCCCTCGCGGCGGCGCAGGATCGTGATCCAGGAGAGGCCGGACTGGAAGGCCTCCAGGCAGAGCCTTTCGTAGAGCGCGTCGTCGCCGTGGACCGGGCGGCCCCATTCCTCGTCGTGGTACGCGAGGTAGTCCTCGGTGGACAGCCCCCAGGGGCAGCGCAGGCCGCCGTCCGGGCCCGCGAGGGCGCCTGTCCCGCCGCTCACTGGTCGCCTCCCTTGTCTCCGTCGTGCTCGGCCCCGCGCTGTTCGTACCCCTCGAAGAGGGCCGGGCCCGCGACCGCCGCGGCCTGGGCGCCCGCCAGGGCCGCTTCCAGTTCGGCGATGCGGGCGTCGCGCTCGGCCAGCTCGGCGCCGAGGCGGCCGAGCACGTCGTCCACGTCGTCCATGTGGTAGCCGCGCAGCGTCGTCGGGAAGCGGACCTCGTCGATGTCGGCCCGGCGCAGCGGGCGGTCCAGGGGCAGCGGATCGGTGAACCGCTCGGGCGCGGCGTCGGGCAGGGCCCCGCTCTCGCCGCCGCCGACCACGGCGAGGGTCACCGCGCCGACCACCACGACGAGGACGATGACCAGGAACAAGAACAAGACCATGTCTTCAGGCCCCCACGCTCGACTGCCCGTGCTGAAACTGCCGGGGTCCGATCGTGCCATGCGCCTTCGGCGGTTAAGGTCGCAGGCGGCCGAACCGCGACAAGGACCCAGGAGGGCCACAGGGGATGCTCAGGCTTGGCAGGCGCGAGTTCGACGCGCACGAGCCGGTGATCATGGCGATCGTCAACCGGACCCCGGACTCCTTCTACGACCAGGGCGCCACGTTCCGCGACGAGCCCGCGCTGGCCCGGGTGGAACAGGCGGTGGCCGAGGGCGCGGCCGTCATCGACATCGGCGGGGTCAAGGCGGGTCCCGGCGACGAGGTGACGCCCGAGGAGGAGGCGCGCCGCACGGTGGGCTTCGTCGCCGAGGTGCGCAAGAGGTTCCCCGACGTGGTGATCAGCGTCGACACCTGGCGCCACGACGTGGGCGAGGCGGTCTGCGAGGCCGGTGCCGATCTGCTCAACGACGCGTGGGGCGGCGTCGACCCCAAGCTCGCGGAGGTCGCCGCGCGGTACGGGGCCGGTCTGGTGTGCACGCACGCGGGCGGCGCGGAGCCGCGGACGAGGCCGCACCGGGTCACGTACGAGGATGTGATGGCCGACATCCTGCGGGTGACGGTGGGCCTGGCCGAACGCGCGGTCGAACTGGGTGTGCCGCGCGATTCGGTCCTCATCGACCCGGGTCACGACTTCGGCAAGAACACCCGGCACAGCCTGGAGGCCACCCGCAGGCTGGGCGAGATGGTGGAGACGGGCTGGCCGGTGCTGGTCTCCCTGTCCAACAAGGACTTCGTGGGCGAGACCCTGGACAGGCCGGTCAAGGAACGCGTGATCGGCACCCTGGCGACGACGGCGGTCTCGGCATGGCTGGGCGCGCAGGTCTACCGCGTACACGAGGTCGCGGAGACCCGGCAGGTGCTGGACATGGTCGCGACGATCGCGGGTCATCGAGAACCCGCCGTCGCCAGACGAGGCCTGGCCTGACGAACCCCGCCCCGCCCCCGGCGGCCGGACGGAGTCCGGCACAGCCGGGCGAAGCCCGCGAGGCGCCCCAGCGCCGAGCGGTGCGAGGACGGCACGGAGAAATGGTCATGGTCGCGACGATCGCGGGGCACCGGGCGCCCGCCGTGGCGCGGCGGGGGCTGGCCTGAGACGACCGCGCCCCGGCGGGCGCCCGCCGTGGGGCTGCCGGGGCTCCTCCTCGGGGGGTTCTACTTCGCGACTTCCTTGGTCACCAGGGAGATCGCCTCGTCGACGTCGTCCGTGACGTGGAACAGGAGCAGGTCGGCCTCGGAGGCCTTGCCCTCGGCGATGACCGTGTTCTTGAGCCAGTCGATCAGGCCGTTCCAGTACAGCGAGCCGAAGAGGACGATCGGGAAGCGCGTGACCTTGCGGGTCTGTACGAGGGTGAGCGCCTCGAAGAGTTCGTCCAGGGTGCCGAGGCCGCCGGGCAGCACCACGAACCCTTGCGCGTACTTCACGAACATCGTCTTTCGGACGAAGAAGTAGCGGAAGTTCACGCCGATGTCGACGTAGGGGTTCAGCCCCTGCTCGAAGGGCAGTTCGATGCCGAGGCCGACCGAGGTGCCCTTGGCCTCGACGGCGCCCTGGTTGGCGGCCTGCATCGCACCGGGCCCGCCGCCCGTGATGACCGCGAAGCCGGCCTCCACGAGCGCCTTGCCGATCTCCACCCCCGCCACGTACTCCGGCGAGTCAACGGGGGTGCGTGCCGAGCCGAAGACGCTGATGGCGGGCGGGAGTTCGGCGAGGGTGCCGAAGCCCTCGATGAACTCGGACTGGATGCGCAGCACCCGCCAGGGGTCGGTGTGCACCCACTCGGAGGGGCCGTCGGAGTCGAGCAGACGCTGATCGGTGGTGCCGGCCTGCACCTTGTCGCGCCGGCGCAGCACCGGGCCGAGCCGCTGCTCCTCGGGACGCTTCCTGGCAGCGGGGGCACCACTGTCTGAGCCGGCATCGGGGTTGGTCATCGTCTGCTCCCTCCACGCGTACGTGACCACAGCGTAGGTCTACGACGACGTCAGCCAGGCCCGCAGCCGCTCCTCTGCCTCCGGGATCAGCGAGGCCTTCACCCGCTCGTCGACCTTGTGGGCGAGCAGCGGGTCACCGGGGCTGAAGTTCACCGCGGGCACGCCGAGCGCGCTGAAGCGGGAGACGTCCGTCCAGCCGAACTTGGGGCGGGCCTCGCCGCCGACGGCCGCCATGAACGCGGCGGCGGCCGGGTGGGTGAGGCCGGGGCGGGCCGCGCCCGTGTGGTCGTCGACGATGAACTCGTCGACGCCGCAGTCCGCGAAGTAGTCCCGCACGAAGGCGAGGGCCTCCTCCTCGCTGCGGTCCGGCGCGTAGCGGAAGTTGACGGTGACGGTGCACTCGTCGGGGATGACGTTGGTGGCGACGCCGCCCTCGATGCGGACGGCGTTGAGGCCCTCGTGGAACTGGAGGCCCTCGACGACCGGCTTGCGCGGTTCGTACGCGGCGAGCTTCTGAAGGATCGGGGTGGCCGCGTGAATGGCGTTGGAGCCCATCCACGCGCGCGCGGAGTGCGCCCGCACGCCCTTGGTCCTCAGCAGGACCCGCAGCGTGCCCTGGCAGCCGCCCTCGACCTGCCCGTCGGTCGGCTCCAGGAGGATCGCGAAGTCGCCCGCCAGCCAGTCGGGGTGCGCCTCGGCGACGTGTCCGAGGCCGTTGAGGTGGGCGGCCACTTCCTCGTTGTCGTAGAAGACGAAGGTGAGGTCGCGGTTGGGCTCGGTCACCGTCTGGGCGATGCGCAGCTGGACGGCGACGCCCGACTTCATGTCGCAGGTGCCGCAGCCCCACAGGACCCCGTCCTCGTCCAGGCGGGACGGCACGTTCGGAGGGTTGTCCGCGATCGGCACCGTGTCGATGTGTCCGGCGAGGACGACCCGCTCGGCGCGGCCGAGGTTCGTACGGGCGACCACATTGTTGCCGTACCGGTCGACCGTCAGGTGCGCGAGGCCGCGCAGGGCCGTCTCGATGGCGTCGGCGAGGTCCTTCTCCGAACCGCTCGGGGACGGGAAGTCGACGAGGCGAGCGGTCAGCTCGGCGGCGTCCAGCGTGAGGTCAAGCGGCGTCTGCGGCATACGGAAGACCCTAACTCCAGCGGCCCGCCGACCTGTCGGCCGACCTGTCGGTGGACTCCAGTACCTTGGACGCGTGCCTGAGCCCCCCACCTTCCTCCGGCGCGGCCGTACCCGCCGTCTGACGGCCGCGGTCGTCGTGCTGCTCGCCGTCGCGGGCTATGTGGCGGTGCAGTACGTCTACGGGGGCAGGCCCTCGCCCCGGTGCACGGTGGTGTCGGCCAACGACGACGGCGCCTCGTACGAGTTCACGGCCGAGCAGGCGCAGAACGCCGCGACGGTCGCCGCCGTCGGCACCGCGCGCGGGATGCCCGAGCGCGCCGTGACCATCGCCCTCGCGACCGCCCTCCAGGAGTCGGGGCTGCGCAACATCCGGCACGGCGACCGGGACTCGCTCGGCCTCTTCCAGCAGCGCCCCACCCAGGGCTGGGGCGATGAGCGCCAGATCATGGACCCCGCGTACTCGGCGGCCCGTTTCTACGAACATCTGGCCGAGGTCCCCGGGTATTCGCGGCTGCCGCTGACGGTCGCCGCGCAGCGTGTGCAGCGCAGCGGCTATCCGCAGGCCTACGCCAAGCACGAGCCGGACGCCGTGCTGCTCGCCGCCGCGCTCACCGGCCGCGCGCCCGCCACCTTCAGCTGTGAGGGCCGCGTCGGCACGGATCCCGGTGGCCCGGCGCGGGTGCGGGCCGCACTCGTGCGCGACTTCGGCCGCGAGGTGCGCCCGGACGAGGGCGGGGGGCGCACGGTGACGGTCCCGGTGCCGGCCGCGGCCGCCGCGGGCGACAGGGCCCCGCGGCGCGGCTGGGAGCTGGCGCACTGGGCCGTGGCCCAGTCCTCGGCGCTGCGCATCGAGCGCGTCTCGTACGGCGGCCGGGAGTGGCGCGCCTCGGGTTCGGGCACGTGGCGCAAGGCGCGGACGGGTGGGGCCGCGGGGCCGGGCGCCGCCGCGGACGAGGTCAGGATCGTCACCGGGGAGTAGACCGGACAGGAGTACGTCGCATCACCCGACCGAGGGGCGACGATCACCGCTGGACGACGATCCGCCCGCTGCCCCACGCCGAGCCGCCGTCCTCGCGAAATCCCTTGAGAACAAAGGGAATTAAGGATTCAGCAGCACGGCGGGACGGCGAGTCGTTTGCCCGTTTTTATCCAGAGCTGATAATGCGACGCATTACCAACTCTTTACGTTGTCATACCGCAACCTTCATGGGCTTCGAGCGGTAGTCACGGCGTCCGATCGCCGGAAGCCATCCGGTGGGACGCCGGAGCCGATCCGGCCGGACACCCAACGTTCTCTCCCGTCTGAAGGAGCATCATGTCCCTCCCCCTGACCCGCCGGATCGCCCGCGCCGCGCTGCTCAGCGCAGCAGGCGCAGCCTCCGTGGTCGGTGCGGCCGGCTCCGCGAGCGCCGTTGGCCTGCCTGCCTCCCCCGACCTGGGCGGGCTGACCGCGCTGGACGGCGCCGGCCTGGGCAACACCGTCGACGGCGCCGCCCAGAACACCACCAAGACCGCCGGTGACACCGGCGGCAAGGCCGTGAAGAAGGCCGTTCCGACCGCGGGCAAGGTCGTCGGCAAGGGCGCCAAGACCACGGCCCCCGCCGCGCAGAAGGCCGCCGGTGACGTGGCGGGCAGCGCGGGCGAGGTGCTGGGCGACACGGCGGGCACGGCGACCAAGGGCGGTCTGCCCACCGACGACGTGGCCAAGGGCGGCCTGCCGACCGACGCGGTCACCAAGGGCGGTCTGCCCACCGGGGGGCTGCCCACCGGTGCTCTTCCCACCCAGGGTCTGCCGCTCGGCTGATCACACCCCTGATCGCACACCTGATCGCACGGCACCCGCACGCAGGGCCCGGAGCCACTGGCTCCGGGCCCTGCGTCATGTCCGCTCGGCGATTACGCCAGGCGCTCGACCGCCGCCGCCACCCGCTCGTCCGTCGCCGTCAGCGCCACCCGCACGAAGCGCTCGCCCGCCGGGCCGTAGAAGTCGCCGGGCGCCACCAGGATGCCGAGGCCGGCGAGGTGGCCGACGGTGTCCCAGCAGGACTCGTCGCGCGTGGCCCACAGATACAGGCTCGCCTCGCTGTGCTCGATGCGGAAGCCGTGCTTCAGCAGAGCGTCGCGCAGGGCGGTGCGCCGGGCCGCGTACCGCTCGCGCTGCTCGTGGACGTGCTGGTCGTCGCCGAGCGCGGCCACCACGGCGGCCTGGGTCGGCGCGGAGGTCATCATGCCGCCGTGCTTGCGGATCTGGAGCAGGTCGCCGAGGACGGCGGCGTCACCGGCGATGAACGCGGCGCGGTAGCCCGCGAGGTTCGACCGCTTGGAGAGCGAGTGGACCGCGACGATCCCCTCGTACGAACCGCCGCACACGTCCGGGTGCAGGACCGAGACCGGGTCCGCCTCCCAGCCCAGTTCCAGGTAGCACTCGTCGCTGACGAGGAGCACGCCGTGCTCGCGCGCCCAGGCGACCGTGCGGGTCAGCTCCTCGCGCGTGAGGACCCGACCGGTGGGGTTCGAGGGCGAGTTGAGCCACAGGAGCTTGAGGTTCGCCGGGTCCAGCTCGCACGGGTCGTCGTAGGCCACGTACTCGGCACGGGCGAGCCGCGCGCCGACCTCGTACGTCGGATAGGCGAGCCGGGGGTAGGCCACCACGTCACCCGGGCCGAGGCCCAGCTGCGTCGGGAGCCACGCCACCAGTTCCTTGGAGCCGACGACCGGCAGGACCTCGCGGTGCGTGATGCCCCGCGCGCCCAGGCGCCGTTCGCACCAGCCGGTGAGCGCGTCGCGCAGCTCGGGCGTGCCCCACACCGTCGGATAGCCCGGCGAGTCGGCGGCGGCGACCAGAGCCTTCTGGATCAGCTCGGGGACCGGGTCGACCGGCGTGCCGACGGACAGGTCGACGATGCCGCCCGGGTGCGCGGCCGCCGTGGCCTTGTAGGGCTCCAGCTTGTCCCAGGGGAAGACGGGAAGCCGATCGGAGACTGCGGACACGTGCTCACTCCCGTGGTGCGCTTGTTCGTTCGGGGGCGCATGGAACGCCTCGGTGGAAATGCCTCGGTCCCGTACGACAGGACATGCCGTACGGGACCGGGGCGGCGCTCAGGCCGTCGTTACTGGTTCTGCGGCGGCAGGGCGGCGATGAAGGCGTGGTCGCGCTCGATCAGGCCGAGCTTGCTCGCGCCACCGGGCGAACCCAGCTCGTCGAAGAACTCGACGTTCGCCTTGTAGTAGTCCTTCCACTCCTCGGGAGTGTCGTCCTCGTAGAAGATCGCCTCGACCGGGCAGACCGGTTCGCAGGCTCCACAGTCGACGCATTCGTCCGGGTGGATGTACAAGGACCGGGAGCCCTCGTAAATGCAGTCGACCGGGCACTCCTCGATGCACGCCTTGTCCTTGACGTCGACACAAGGCTGCGCGATGACGTAGGTCACGCTGTCGTTCCTCCTCGATACGGGCGTTGGCGGGCCGTCCTCAGGCTCCGCTCGCCTGGCGCGCGGGAGCGCGGCGTCGTCGATGCCCGCCCCTAGTATCTCCGTTCCTGGGCATGATCCGAACAGGAGGGGCGTACAGAGCTGTGGAATTCACTGCGGGCGGACGGCTTGAGGTCCGTATCACCCCTGCTGACGTGGGCAAAAGGATCTCGGTGCGGCGGCTGAGCGAGCCGGGATCCGTTGGCGGCAAGTTCACCGACACGGTGGGTGTTCTCACATCGTGGAATGGCGGAGTGGTGCACATCACACGGCGTGATGGCGAGAGCGTCCGGATTCCGGAGCACCCCCTGGTCGCCGGCAAGGTCGTGCCGTCGGCACCCGCCCGCCGCCGCGGGCCCGCCGCCTCGTACGAGGAGCTGGCGCGGATCGGCGCGCGGGCCTGGCGGCCGGTGGAGAGCGAGCGGCTCGGCGACTGGGAGCTGCGGGCCGCCGCCGGCTTCACGCGACGCGCCAACTCGGTGCTGCCGCTGGGCGATCCGGGACGGCCGCTGGACGAGGCGCTGTCATACGTACGTCAGTGGTACGCGGCCCGGGAGCTGCCCGCGTACATCCAGACGGCGACGGGCGCCGAGGGCACCGAGGAGCTGCTCTGCGCGGAGCTGGCGGAGCGCGGGTGGGAGCGCGAGGTCAGCGCCGCGCTGCACGTGGGCGCCCTCGCGCCGGTCGCGGATCTGGACGCGGACGTGTCGCGCGTAGAACTCTCCCGGTCCTGCGACGAGGCGTGGCTGCGGCGGTACGGCCGGGCCGGGAACTTGGCACCACATGTGTCCAAGGTGCTGGCGAGCGGGCCCTCGGTGTGGTTCGCTTCCGTGCCCGGGAGCGGTGACACCGCGGCCGCCATCGGGCGGTGCGTGGTGGACGGGCGCTGGGCGGGGTTCATGGCGGTCGAGGTGGACCCGGGGCTCCGGCGGCAGGGGCTCGCCACCGCGGTGATGACCGCGCTGGCCCGACAGGCCCTGCTGGACGGCGCGTCGGCGGCCTGGCTTCAGGTCGAGGACGACAACGACGGCGCGCGGGCGCTGTACGGCCGGATGGGCTTCGCGGCGCATCACGCCTATCACCACTACCGGCACGGCGGGGCCTGAGCGGCGGCGGCCCGGCGTGGCAGCACGGCACGGCACGGAAAACAGCCCGGCGAGGGCATGAGACACGAGGCACGTATGCACGCGGAGTCCGGCGAATGGCGGCGGCGGTTCGCCGAAGAGGCACGGTCCGAACGGCCGGCACTCGCGCTGCTGTGCCTGCTGATCGGCGCCGAGGCCGACCCCGGTCTCGACGAGGCGGGCATCGACGCCGCCGAGATCGAGCTGGACCGGCTCGCGGGCCTGCTGCCGTTCCGCCCCGGAGGGCCGCGCGCCTGGGCGCAGGCGATGGCCGAACTCCTCGGTGAGAGCTGTGGGTTCGAGGGGACGCCGGGCGACTACCAGCGGCTGGAGTCCTCCCTGCTGCACGAGGTGCTCCGGCGGCGCAGGGGGCTGCCGATCCTGCTCTCCGTGGTGTGGATGGAGGTGGCGCGCCGGGCGGGCGCCCCGGTGTACGGGGTGGCGCTGCCGGGCCACTTCGTCGTCGGCTTCGGGCCGCGCGACGACCAGGTGCTCGCCGACCCGTTCGACGGCGGGCGGCTGCTGACCGGGCAGGACGCGGAGCTGCTGGTGGCGGGGACCGCGGGCACGGGGGTGCAGCCGTCGATGCTGACGCCCGCCGACCCGCTGAACATCGTGCAGCGCATCCTCAACAACATCCGCGCCTGGGCGGCCGCGCGCCCCGAGCGTTCGGAGGTCGCGCTGTGGGCCCTCGACCTCTCCCTGCTGCTGCCCGCGCACCCGGCGCGGCTGCGCTACGAGCGGGCCCAACTGCTCGTCCAGCGCGGTGACTTCCTCGGCGGCGCGGCGGAGCTGGAGGAGTACGCCGATGTCGTGACGGCGGTGGAGCCGACCACCGCGGACCGGGTGCGTCAGCAGGCGCGGGCGGCCCGGGCCATGCTGAACTGACCGGGCGGGGCGGCGGGGGCCGCGCCCCGTACCGGCTTCGGGCGACGTATCGATCGGGCCGACCGGGCAACACGCACGTATGCATCCCCGAGTACCCAAAAACACCGAGTGGCGACGGCTGTTCGCGGCCGAGGCCGGGGCGCCGCGGCCCGATCTCGCGCTGCTGTGCCTGCTGATCGGCGCGGAGGCCGACCCCTCCCTCGACCAGGAGGGGATCGACAGGGCGCGGCGCCTGATCGGGCGGCTCGCGGAACTGGCCGCGCACAGCCACCGCTCCGGCCGCGCCGACGACCCCCGGGCCTGGGCCCTGACGCTCGCCGAACTCCTCGGCGGGTACTGCGGGTTCAGGGGCAGACCCGGCGACTACCACCGGCTGGAGTCCTCCCTCCTGCACCAGGTGCTGCGGCGCCGCAGAGGGCTGCCGATCCTGCTCTCCGTGCTGTGGATGGAGGTGGCGCGCCGGGCGGGAGCGCCGGTCCACGGCGTGGCGCTGCCGGGCCACTTCGTCGTCGGCCTCGGCCCCGTGGACGATCGGGTCTTCGCCAACCCGTTCGACGGCGGGCGCGTCCTGACCGGCACGGACGTGGAGCTGCTCGTCGCGGCGGCCACCGGGGCGCCGCCCGTGCCGTCGATGCTGCACCCCGCGGGCACACTGGACATCGTGCGGCGCGTACTGAACAACATCCGCGCCTGGGCCGCGGCGCGCCCCGAGCGCTGTGACGTCTCGCTCTGGGCGGTCGAACTCTCCCTGCTGCTGCCCTCACCGGCGCCCCGCCTGCGCTACGACCGCGCCCAGCTCCTCGTACAGAAGGGGGACTTCCTGGTGGGCGCCCGGGAGCTGGACGCCTACGCCGACGAGCTGGCCGGTCAGGACGCGGCGACGGCGGACCAGGCGCGGCGGCAGGCGCGGGGGGCGCGGGCGCTGCTGAACTGAGCGGGCGGGGCGCCCGTGCAGCGGGCGGTCAGAGCCAGCCCTTGTCGCGGGCGGTGCTGACCGCCTCCGCGCGGTTGCGGACCGCGAGCTTCTGGATCGCCGTCGAGAGGTAGTTGCGGACCGTGCCCTGGGAGAGGTGCAAGGCGGCGGCCAGTTCGGCGTTGGTGGCCCCGCCGGACGCCGCGCGCAGGACCTCGCGCTCGCGGTCCGTCAGGGGGTTCGCACCTTCCGCGAGGGCCGCCGCGGCCAGCGTCGGGTCGATGACCCGCTCCCCCGCGAGGACCTTGCGCACCGCCGCGGCGAGCTGGGCCGCGGGGGCGTCCTTGACCAGGAACGCGTGGGCGCCGGCCTCCATGGCGCTGCGCAGATAGCCGGGGCGGCCGAAGGTGGTGAGGATGACGATCTTCAGCTCGGGGCACGCGGCGTGCAGTTCGGCCGCCGCCTCGATGCCTGTCCGGCCGGGCATCTCGATGTCGAGCAGCGCCACGTCCACGTCGTGCGCGCGGGCCGCCGCGAGCACCTCGTCGCCGCGGGCCACCTGGACGACGACGTCGATGTCGGGTTCGAGGCCGAGCAGGGCCGCGAGGGCCTCGCGGACCATCGACTGGTCCTCGGCCAGCAGAATCCTGATGACATCGCCCGCGCCCTCGGCGCTGTTGCCGCTGCTCATGAGGGGGATCCTACGGGCGCCTCCGCCAGCGGAACACGGGCCGCCAGGCGGAAGCCGCGGCGGGCCGCGGGACCCGTCTCCAGGGCCCCGCCGACCGCCTCCACGCGCTCGGCCAGGCCCGTCAGGCCGTTGCCCGCGGCGGCACCGGAACCGCCCACCCCGTCATCCTCCACGGACAGCTCGAGGAGCGGTCCCGCGAGCGTCTGCCGCGCCGCGAACGCCACCGTGCAGTGCCGGGCCGAGCTGTGCCGCACGACATTGGTGACGGCCTCCCGCAGCGCCCAGGCGAGCGCCGCCTCCGCCTCCTCCGCCGGCAGTTCGGCGGGCGGCTCCAGCGGGACGTCGCCCTCGATGCCCGCGGCCGCCAGCGCGGTGCGGGCGCCCGCCAGTTCGCCGGCCAGGGTGCGCCTGCGGTACCCGGAGACGGCCTCGCGCACATCCACCAGGGCCTGACGGCTGACCCGCTCGATGTCGGCCACCTCCTTGGCGGCCTTGTCGGGGTGGTCGGGAAGCATGCGTCCGGCCAGCTCGCTCTTGAGCGTGATCAGGGAGAGGGAGTGGCCGAGCAGGTCGTGCAGGTCCCTGGCCAGCCGCAGCCGCTCCTCGTTGGCCGCCAGCTGGGCGACGGTGGCCCGCGCCTGGCGGAGCTGGATCATCGTACGGATCAACTGGCGCACACCGGACATGGCGTAGCCCACCATGAAGGTGATCAGTCCGAGGCTGGCGATCAGGTCGCCGAGGCCGTCGTCGCGCAGGCCGATCAAGATCATCAGCAGGGTGACCCCCGGGATGATCCAGACCGAGGCCCGCAGCGACAGGACGACTCCGGCGGACACGGAGACGTACACGAAGAGTCCGAGCCAGGGGTCGCCGAAGCTGAAGGAGAGGACCGCGGCGAGGAGCAGGAGCAGCCCGAACGCCGCGTAGAGCCTGCCCCGGTCGAGCACCTTCGTGGTGTAGCGGAAGACCAGGATCAGATAGCAGGCCACGAAGACCGCGAGGCCGAGGGAGCCGAGCACCGTGGCGCGGACCGTGTGACGGCCGTCGGCCAGGTCCTTGATCGGTGAGCTGAGGAAGATCAGCCAGACACTGATCCAGGCCATCTTCACCAGCGACTGGCGGCGGCCCCTGGGCGGGCGCCCGAACGTGTGCAGGGGGTGGAACGCCTCGCTCTCCGCGTCTGTCTCGCTCACGCCTTCAGTGTGTCCTTCCGGTACAGCCAGGCCGCGCCGCCCGCGAAGAGGAGGAAGTAGGCGGCCAGCAGGATGACGTCCTTCGCGTGCGGGGCGTCACCCAGTTCGATGGCCCGCCCGAGGGCAGCGTACGCGTGGGTCGGAAGCCAGTCGGCCAGGGTCTGGAGCCAGTCGGGGAACGTCGTCGAGGGCATCCACAGGCCGCCGAGGAGGGAGAGCACGAAGTAGACGATCATCGTGATCGGGCGGACCGCGTCACCGGTCGCGAGGTAGCCGATGGCCACGCCGAGGGCCGCGAAGCAGAGGCTGCCCGCCCAGATCGCGCCGGTCAGCGCCAGCCACTGCCAGGCCTCGAAGCGGACGTCCTTGAAGATGGCGGCGACCGCGAACACCACGAGGATCGACGGCAGGCTGACCACCGCCGCGCTCGCGGTCTTCGCCAGGACGTAGCCGCGCCCGGGGAGCGTCGTCAGGCGCAGCTGGCGCACCCAGCCGTTCTCCCGCTCCTTCGCGATGCGCTCGCTGTTGCCCATCAGAACGGCGGTGAGGGCGCCGAAGGACGCCATCGAGACCATCATGAACGCCGGGAGCGACAGCCCCGAGCCGGGGACGTCGCCGGCGGTGCCCGAGATGATCAGGAAGAGCAGGGACGGATAGATCATGGAGAAGAACTGGGCCTTGCGGTTGCGCAGGGCGCGGGTGATCTCCAGCTTGATCAGGCCCCGTGCGGCCAGTGTGTTCGTCATCGGGTCCGTGCCTCCTCGGCCTCGGTGATCGCCACGAAGGCCTGCTCGAGACCGAGCCCGGCGACTTCGAGATTGTGGGGGTATACACCGAGTCCGTACAGCGCGTGCACGGTGGCGTCGGCGTCGGCGGACTGGAGGCGGACCGAGTGGCCCGAGATGTCCAGCGCCGTCAGGAAGGGCAGCTCCCGCAGCCGGCCGGCCAGCGCCGCGTCGATCTCGGCGAGGTCGAAGGCGACCTTGCGCGCGCCCGCCCTCGCCTTGATCTCGGCGGCGGTGCCGTCCGCGAGGAGGCGGCCGCGGTGCAGGACCAGGACGCGGTCGGCGATCGCGTCGGCCTCCTCCAGGTAGTGCGTGGCGAACAGGACCGCGCGGCCCTGGTCCGCCTGCTCCCGCATGGTGGCCCAGAACGCCTGGCGGGCGGTGACGTCCATGCCGGTCGTCGGCTCGTCCAGGACGATGAGGTCGTTCGCGCCGGCCGTGGCGAGCGCGAAGCGCACGCGCTGCTCCTGGCCGCCGGAGAGCTTGTCGACCTTGCGGTCGGCGATCTGCTCGATGCCCGCGTGGGCCAGCACGTCACCGACCCTGCGGGGCCTCGGGTGCAGATCGCAGGCGAGCCGCACCAGCTCGCGCACGGTGACCTCGCCCATCAGCCCGCCGCTCTGGAGCATGGCGCCGACCCGGCCCGCGGTGATCGCCTCGCGCGGCGAGGTCCCGAAGACCCGCACCGTGCCGCTGTCCGGGCGTCCGAGGCCGAGCAGGAGGTCGAGGGTGGTGGACTTGCCCGCGCCGTTCGGCCCGAGGAGCGCCACGGTCTCGCCGGGGCGCAGGTCGAGGGTGAGCCCGTCCACGGCGCGGACGTCGCCGTAGCTCTTGGTCACCTCTGTGAAGGTCACTGCGTTCATGTGATCCATCGTCGGCGGTGGCGGACGACGGGGGCAGTGTCGTGTGTGGCGAGTACGGGATGACATCTGTCATCCCGTACTCGGCACGGTGTCCTAGCTCGCGTTCGTCTCGATGACGCCGATCCGCTCCGCCGGGGTCTTGCCGAGGAGCGCCTTGTTCATGGCGCTCGCGACATCGGTCGGCTGGACCGGCGTCTTGTCGCCGTTGCCGCGCTGGATCAGGATGCCGTCGAAGACGTTGCCGTACAGCTTCTTCAGCTCTTCGAGGTCGTACTGCGGCTGGAGGGTGCCGTTCTCGGCGACCTTTGTCTTCAGGATCTTCGGCAGTGACCTCGCCGGGCCGAAGGGGATCGCCTTGGTGCCCGCCTTGATCGTGACGTTGGCGGACATCGCGGGCTCGGCGAACCGGGTCATGAACTTGTCGACCTCGGCCTTGGAGACCGTCGGCTTGCGGGTGGTGACCGGCACCTGGACCGTGCCCGCGCTGCCCGTCTCGACCTGCTTCTTGTACGCGTCCGCGACCGCCGTCGTCGATGCCTGGGCGTCGATTCCCTTGCCGACCCTGCCGTAGACGGGGACGGCCTTGCCGGGCTCGAACTTGACCGTGCCCTCCTTCGCCGAGCCCGAGCCGCCCGCGGCCCGCTCCAGGGCGGCCGCCAGCTTCTCCTCGTCGACGGGCATGACCGGCTCGACGACGCGCTGGTTGCCGAAGAGCGAGCCCACCACCGATACGGGGTTGTAGTCGCTGCCCGCGGCCGCGCGGACGGTGGCCTGGCTGTCCAGGGTCAGGCCCGCCTGGTCCGGCTTGAGCATGACCTGCTCACCGGCCACCGACAGCTTCAGCGGCTTGGCGACGCGCTCGCCGAGGGCGTCGTCGAGCTTCTTGACGGCCTCGTCGCGGGTGCCGCCGCCGATGTCGACGCCGAGCACCGTGGTGCCCTTCGGGACGTCCGCGTGGTTCATCAACAGGCCCGCGCCGTACGCCCCGCAGGCCACGACGACCACGGCGACCGCGAGGAGGACCAGTTTGTTGCGGCCCTTCTTCTTCGGCGCGGGCTTGGGGGCGGCCGGCACGTCGGAGCGCACCGGCTCGGGCAGCTTCGGCGGGGTGTGCGCCAGCGGCCCGTCGCCCTGCGGCCCCGAGCCGAACGGGGAGTTGTCCTGGACGGGCGGCACGACGGGGATGCCGCTGGTCAGCGTCTCCCCCGAGACATTGCCGCCCGGCGTGGGCGCGCCGGGGCCGCCGGGCAGGGAACCGGGGCCTCCCGCGGGCGGGCGCGCGCCGCCGGGGGGCGGTGAGAGGGGCCCGGCCTTCTGCGGCGTAAGGATCGCGGTGTCGTCGCTCATGGCTCCCGAACGCGGGAGGGAGCCGGTGGAGTTGCCGGGGCCGCCGGGCCCACCAGGGGCGCCGGGGCCGGGAGCGGACGGGCGGGCGCCCGGCGTGGGCGGCCCCAGCGGGCTGTCGCCGGTGACGGGGCCGCCGGTCGGGCCCACCGGGCCCCGCGAGTCTTGGGGGCCGCCGCCGCCCGGACCTCCGGTGAAGTACGGCAGGTCGCCGCGCGCCGGGTCGCCGCCCTGCGGTGCGCCCGAGCCGAGGGGGCCCGACGCCACGGCGCCGGACACGTCGTAGGGGCTCGCACCCGGACCGCCGCCGGAACCATTCATTCCGGAACTGCCGGGACCGCCGGGACCGGCCGGGCCACCGGGGCCACCGGGAGCGCCGGGCCCACCAAGGCCACCGGAGCCGCCGGGCGCGCCCGAGCCGCTCGAACCCGCCGCCGAGGGGCCGCCGTTGGCGGACGCCCCGCCTGGCACGCCGCCCGACACACCACCCGACGCCGCGCCCGACGCACCGCTCTCGCCCCGCGCGGGCTTGCGCGGTGCGAACCAGTCGCTGGTCTTCTCGTCGGCCGCGCCGGAACCTCCCGCGCCGCCCTCACCGGGAGCGGATCCCGCGCCGCCACCGGCGTCCGCGCCGTCGGCGGAAGCGGAACCGGAACCGGAACCGGAACCGGAAGGAAGGTCTCTGCCGAGCCCGCCGTCGACGGCACCCCTCGTGGCGCCCGGGTCCCCCGCGCCGGGAGCCCCCGGCGCGGCGTCACGGCCGTTCCCGTCGTCCGCGTACGACGCGTCGCCGCGCGAGGCGCCCTCGTCGCCGACGGGCGTACGCATGACGACCGGCGGGATGGGCCGCGAACCGGGGATGTTGATCCGGATGCGAGTGGTCAGCGTGGTCTGGGTCTCGGGCTCTTCGGGCCGCTCGTCGGCGGCCTGCCGCCGCTGGCCGTCCGCGCCGCCGTCCGCGGCGGCGCCCTGTGCCGGGGAGCCGTAGGGCGGCGTCCCCGAGGGGTATGCGGCTCCGCCGCGCCCCTGGGGCCCGGAGGACGAACTGTCAGTTTCACGACTCAAGGCAGGTTCTCCTGGTTGACTCCGCCGCCCGGCTCGACCTCATCCGGGGTCCCCCCGGCCGGAGGTTGGGGGAGGCTCGGCGGCCGCACCACCATACTGGCCGCCGTCGGCACTCATCCTGTGACCGGCGTCAAACCCGTGCGGGACACGGGCTGAAGTGGTACGTCACTTGCCAAGTCGGGCGGCGGACGCGGTCGGTTGCGGCCGCTGCCCGAGCGTGGCGCACATCACAGCCACCACCATGCCGCCGAGCAGGAAGCCGTACGAGCCGGGGCCCGCGCCGAAGAGGAAGTCCCCCTCGGATCTGGTGGCGGTGAGCAGCATCACCGCGACGAGCCAGCCGGCGGCGGGCGCGACGGCCCCCGCCTTGGTGCCGACCGCCCGCGCCCCGCCGTAGAAGGCACCGGCCGCGCCGAGGAGGGCGAGCAGCAGTCCGGCGGGGAAGAAGCCGCCCTGGACGAGCGCGCCCGCGGCGCCCACGACGGCGCCGAGCACGAAGAGAGCGGCGTACGCGGCGACTCGGCCCGCCCGCAGGGGCTGCGCGAGGAAGCTCCCCGCGGGCGCGGCGGGCGCCCCGGCCGTCGCGGCGGACCCTGGCCCAACCCCGGAACCAGCACCGGAACCAGCACCGGAACCGGAACCGGCCCCCGACGACGCACGAGATCGCGTACTCACAGCGCGGTCACCCCAGCCACATCCGTCACCCTTTCGAGCCCCGCGAACAGATCCGTCTCGCGGGCTCCGTCCTTACGCGACGCTTCTCCCCGCACCAGTTCGTAGTACTCCACCTCGAAGATCGGCTGGGCGAGGTCGTTGGAGAGGACGAACAGCGGCTCGCTCACCGTGATCTGGGTGGCGTGGGCCCGCATCGCCGCCGCCTTGGCCGGCTTGTAGGGCGTGCCGTCGATCTCCGTCGTGATCCGCTCGTCGTCCGTGACGCCCGGGACGTCCGCGACGGCGGCGGGAGTCGTGAACGGCGAGAACCGCAGCGCCCCCGTCATCCAACGGAAGCGCTCCTCGACCACGGACCGCGGCGCGCGGTTCCAGTAGATCTTGCTGATGGTGTGCGGCTCACCGAGGTCGCCGCGGAAGGCGGGCTCGGCCGCCAGCTCGGCGGCGCGCATGGCGACGCGGTGGGCCTGGATGTGGTCGGGGTGGCCGTAGCCGCCGTCGGGGTCGTACGTGACGAGGACCTGTGGCCGGACCTCGCGGATCACCTCGACGAGGTGCGCGGCGGCCTCGTCGAGGTCGGCCGACCAGAAGGCGCCGGGGCGGCGGTTCTGTTCGAGGCCCATCATCCCGGAGTCGCGGTAGCGGCCGGCGCCACCGAGGAAGCGGTGGTCGGTGACGCCCAGTTCCTTCATGGCGGCGGCGAGTTCCCCGATGCGCCAAGCGCCCAGGGAGTCCTCGCGGTCGGCGGCGAGGTGGGCCAGCTCGGCCGGGATGACCTCGCCCTCCTCGCCCAGCGTGCAGGTCACCAACGTCACCTGGGCGCCCTCGGCCGCGTACTTGGCCATGGTCGCGCCATTGTTGATCGACTCGTCGTCGGGGTGCGCGTGCACGAGCAGCAGGCGCCGGGCGGGCGGTTCCGTCATGGGACCACCCTACGAGGAGCGCGGGGCGGTCAGAACTTGATGCCGCCGATCACCCCTGCCACGTTCGTCGTCAGCTCGTTGATCGTCGGCGCGATGGACGAGCTGGCGAGGTAGAAGCCGAGCAGCGTACAGACGACCGCGTGCCCCGTTTTCAGCCCTGACTTCTTGACCAGCAGGAAGACGATGATCGCCAGCAGCACCACCGCCGAAATCGAGAGTGCCACGGCGGTCACCTCCAAGTCGTAAGCCGTAACCCAGTGCGGACGCAAGCAGGTTCATACCCACCAAGCGCTACGGATCATAACTATCCGTGCGGACGCATGACTCGGAGCACGGCAGCACAGGGGGCGCATGCGCCATAGGGTCGGGGGATGACCTCCGAGAACCCCGGAATCCCCAGGCCCGACGGCAGCCCGGCGCGGGGTGTCTCCTTCCCGCGCGAGAACGCCCGGACGCGGCGTTTCACCCTCGGCGCGCCGCGTGCCTTCACGGTCGCGCCCGACGGGTCCCGGGTGGTGTTCCTGCGCTCGTCGTCCGGTACCGACCCGGTGAGCGGGCTCTGGGTGCTGGACCTGACGGACGGGGCGGCCGAGCGTGTGGCGGCCGATCCGGGTGTGCTGCTCGGCGGTGCGGCCGAGCGGCTCTCGCCCCGGGAGCGGGCGCGGCGCGAGCGCAGCCGGGAGAGCGGTGCGGGCATCGTGGAGTACGCGACGGACGCGGCGGTGGAGCTGGCGGCGTTCGCGCTGTCGGGCCGGCTCTTCACGGCGGAGCTGCGCGCGGGCACGGCACGCCAACTGCCCGCGCGGGGCCCGGTGATCGACCCGCGCCCCTCGCCCGACGGCCGGCATGTCGCCTATGTGTCCGGCGGCGCCCTGCGGGTGACGGGCGCCGACGGCGAGGGGGACAGGGCGCTCGCGGAGCCGGAACCGGGCCACGCGGCGACCGTCACCTACGGACTCGCGGAGCACGTCGCGGCCGAGTCGATGGCGCGGCACCGCGGCTTCTGGTGGTCGCCGGAATCCGACCGGCTGCTCGTGGCGCGGGTCGACGACGCCCCGGTGCGGCGCTGGTGGATCGCGGACCCCGCGCACCCGGACCGCGAGCCCACGAAGGTGGCGTATCCGGCGGCGGGCACGGCGAACGCGGACGTACGCCTGTTCGTCCTCGGGCTCGACGGGTCGCGCGTCGAGGTGGCGTGGGACCGCGCCCGCCTCCCGTATCTCGCCCGGGTGCACTGGTCGGCGGACGGCGCCCCGCTGCTGCTCGTGCAGTCCCGCGACCAGCGGAGCCAGTCGTACCTCGCGGTGAACCCCGAGGACGGTTCGACGCGGATGGTGCACGCCGAGGACGACGCGGAGTGGCTGGAGCTGTTCCCCGGCGTGCCCTGCTGGTCCCCCAGCGGCAAGCTGGTGCGGATCGTCGACGAGGGCGGCGCCCGGGTCCTCGCGTGGGGCGAACGGCCGCTGACCGGGGCGCAGTTGCACGTCCGCGCGGTGCTCGACGTGACCGAGGAGGACATTCTCGTCGCGGCGTCGGCGGGCGCGGCGGCGGCCGGTCCCGAGGTCGGCGAGGTGCATGTCTACCGCGTCAACGAACTGGGGGTGGAACGCCTCTCGCGGGAACCCGGTGTGCATTCGGCGGTGCGGGCGGGCGGAGTCACGGTGCTCGTTTCGGCCACCCTCGACCGGCCCGGTGCCCGCGTCCAGGTGCTGCGCGCCGGCAAGCAGGTGGCCACTGTCGCCTCATACGCCCAGCGCCCGGGGCTCACGCCGCGCGTGACGCTCGCCGAAGGGGGCACGCGTCGTATCCCGTGCGCCGTTCTGCTACCCAGGGAATACAAGGCGGCGGACGGGCCACTTCCGGTACTCCTCGATCCGTACGGCGGTCCGCACGGTCAGCGCGTCCAGCGTGCGCAGGGCGTCTTCCTGACCTCGCAGTGGTTCGCCGATCAGGGGTTCGCGGTGATCGTGGCGGACGGCCGCGGCACGCCGGGGCGCTCCCCCGCCTGGGAGAAGGCGATCAAGAACGACCTCACGGTGACGCTCGACGACCAGGTCGACGCCCTGCACTCCCTCGCGGCGACCGGGGAGTACCCCCTGGACCTGGGCCGGGTGGCGATCCGCGGTTCCTCCTACGGCGGCTATCTCGCGGCGATGGCCGCGCTGCGCCGCCCCGACGTGTTCCACGCGGCGGTGGCCGTCGCCCCGGTCACGGACCTGCGGCTGTACGACACGCACTACGAGGAGCGGTATCTCGGCGACCCGGCCCGGTCCCCGCAGACGTACCGCCACAACTCGCTGGTCTGGGACGACGGTCTGGTCGAGGCGGCCGGGCCGCACCGGCCGATGCTGATCGTGCACGGCCTGGCCGACGACAACGTGGTGGTGGCCCACTCCCTGCGGCTCTCCTCCGCGCTGCTCGCCGAGGGGCGCCCGCATGAGGTGCTCCCCCTGTCGGGCGTGACGCACCTGATGGGACAGGAGCAGGTCGCGGAGAATCTGCTCCTGCTCCAGGTCGACTTCCTGAAGCGCTCGCTCGGCCTCTGAGCGGGCGGATGGGCCCCGCCGGTCTACGGCACGACCTGCTTCTCCTCGGCGAAGTGGCAGGCCGAGTCGTGGGCCGCGGGCCCCTGCTGGTACCGGAACTCCGCGGGGACCGCGAGCGCCGGCACCTCCAGGGCGCACCGCTCCCTGGCCTTCCAGCAGCGGGTGCGGAAGCGGCAGCCCGAGGGCGGGTTGGCGGGCGAGGGCACGTCACCGCTGAGGATGATCCGCTCCCGGTGCTCGCGGGCCTCCGGGTCGGGGACCGGCACGGCGGAGAGCAGTGCCTGGGTGTAGGGGTGCGTCGGATGCTCGTAGATCTCCTCGTCCGAGCCGGTCTCGACGATCCGGCCGAGGTACATCACGCCGACCCGGTCGGAGATGTGCCGCACGATCGACAGGTCGTGGGCGATGAAGACATAGCTGAGGTCGAATTGCTCCTGTAGCTGGTCCAGGAGGTTGATGACCTGGGCCTGGACGGAGACGTCGAGCGCGGAGACCGGCTCGTCGGCGACGATGATCTCGGGGCGGAGCGCGAGTCCGCGTGCGATGCCGATGCGCTGGCGCTGGCCGCCCGAGAACTGGTGCGGGTAGCGGTTGATGTACTCCGGGTTGAGGCCGACCACGTCCAGGAGGTCCTGGACCTTCTGGCGGCGCGAGCCCTTCGGGGCCACCTCGGGGTGGATCTCGTAGGGCTCCCCGATGATG
>NZ_JODF01000080.1:0-49934 GCF_000717945.1 Streptomyces sp. NRRL S-920 | reverse complement strand
GGTGGGCGGGAGACGGCCGTCGCGCAGCGACGGGACAGGGGATGACGCCGAGCAACGGGCCGGGTGGCGGAGGCAGTTCCCCCCAGACCCCCCGGTCAGAAGAACGTACGGATGTAGTCCGTGACCGCCCCATCCCCCTCCACCAGAGGAATCAGCTGCCACTTGTCGAACACCGTGCACGGATGGGAGAGGCCCATCCCCACCCAGTCGCCCACGGCGAGTTCCGCCTCCGGCGAGGTCCGCAGCCATCCGTGCTGGTCGGAGAGGCCCGTCACCGTGATGCCGGTCGCGGGGCCCTCCACCCCGCCCCGGCGGACGACCTGCGCCTCGGGCAGGTCGAGGTCGTACGCCGCGTCCCGCTTCCCCGCGTTGGTGAACGCCTGCTCCGAAGAGGGACGCGACACCACCTGCGACCAGAGACGGAACGCCGGTTCCAGGCCGCCCTCCCCCGGGACGCGGTTGAAGGGCGTCAGCTTCCGGTAGTGGCCGTCGTCATGCGAGACGTACGCACCCGAACGCAGCAACTTCAGTACCGGCGAGGAGAGTTCCGGCACCTCGGCGAAGACCGACGCCACCGCGTCGAACCACGCGCTGCCCCCCGCGCTGAGCACGACCTCCGGAAGGTCCGCGAACCGCCCCGACCTGTCGAGTTCGACGAGCAGCGCGACGAGCCGCCGCAGCCACGCGGTGACCCGCTCCGTGGAGGGCCGCGGCACCTCTCCCTCGTATCCGGCGACGCCCACGAGCCGCAGCGTGTCCGCGCCCGCGACGGCGTTGGCGATCTCGAAGCACTCGGCCTCGGTCCGCACCCCGGTCCGTGCCTCGTCGCCCGCCGCCAGTTCGATCACGACGTCCACGGGGCGGCTCGCCCCCGCCTCGCTGAGCGCGGCGTGCATCAACTCGATACCGCGTACGGAGTCGACGTAACAGATGAAGCCGAAGGACGGGTCGGCGCTCATCTCGCCGGCCAGCCAGCGCAGCGCCGCCGCGTCGACCAGTTCGTTCGCGAGGAAGATCCGCGAGGTGCCGAACGCCCGCGCCACCCGCACCTGATGGGGCACCGCGAGCGTGATGCCCCACGCCCCGCGCTCCATCTGCCGGGCGAAGAGCTGCGGCGCCATCGACGTCTTGCCGTGCGGCGCGAAGGCCAGACCGTGCCGCTCGGCGTACGTCTCCATGAGGGCGAGGTTGTGTTCCAGGCGTTCCGCGGAGAGCGCGAGGACGGGCGTGGTGAACCCGCCGGCGAAGAGGTTCCGGCGCTGGGCCGCCAGCTCGCCGACAGTAAGGCCCGCCGCGTCCGGCGGCAGGCCCTTGAAGCGGTGGTCGATCCGCTCGTCCGCGAGCGCGGCCAGCGGATCGGCGGACCGGGCGACGGCGTTACCGGTGTCGGCGGCGGTCTCGTCGGCGTGGTCGGCGGCCATGGGCGCCTCCTCCAGAGTGCGTTGCAGCATCTGCAACAGTCATTGCGTATGGCGTTTACTGCTGTCTAACATCCGAGCCAACGCCGGGTCAACGGATCCGGAGGGACGGTTGAGGGGCTGGAAGAACGTGACCGCACAGGCAGCCGCGCAGGCGCCCGCGCAGGCAGCAGTCGACGTCGTGGCGCTCGGCGAGTCCATGGTCACCTTCCTGCCCGCGCGACCCGGCCGCCTCGCCGACGTGCCCTCCTTCGACCGCGGAATCGGCGGCGCCGAGTCGAACGTCCTGTGCGCGCTCGCCGCGGCCGGGCACACCACCCGCTGGGTCAGCCGCGTCGGCGCCGACGGCTTCGGCGACCACCTCGTCGAGGCGATCGCGCGCTATGGAGTGGACACCTCCGCCGTCCGCCGCGACCCCCACCGCCCCACCGCCATCTACTTCCGCACCGCCGACGACCGCGACACCGACGCCCACGAGGTCGTCTACTACCGCGCGGGCTCGGCCGCCTCCGCCATGGCGCCGGGCTCGGTCGACGAGGACGCGCTCGCCTCGGGCCGCGTCCTGCATCTGTCGGGCATCACACCCGCCCTCTCCGCCGACTGCCTCGATCTCGTACGCCACCTCTGTACCCGGCGCGCCGACCGCGGGCCGCTCGTCTCCTTCGACGTCAACTACCGGCCGCGGCTGTGGGAGGCCGCGGACGCCGGCTCCTCCCGCGCGCCGGGTGTCCTGCTCGACCTGGCCCGCGGCGCCGACCTCGTCTTCGTCGGCGAGGACGAGGCCGCCAGGGCCTGGGGCGTGACCGGCGGCCCCGCCGCCCTGCGCGCCGTACTGCCCGAACCCGACACCCTCGTCGTCAAGCAGGGCGGCCGCGGCGCCACCGTCCTGCGCCACGGCGAGGACCCCGTCTTCCAGCCTGCCCTGCGCGTGGACGTCGTCGCGCCCGTCGGCGCCGGTGACGCCTTCGCCGCCGGGTTCCTCTCCGCCGCCCTGCGCGACCTGCCCACCAACCGGCGCCTGCGCCACGGCCACCTCATGGCCGCCGCGGCCCTCACCGTCCCCGGCGACCTCGCCGCACCCCCCGCCCGCCCACACGCCGACCGCCTCGCCGCTCTGGACGACGCCGCCTGGGAGACACTTCGTCTCGGTCCCGGCTGGACGGCGAACGCCCCGGAGGAACCCGGGGCCGACGAGGAGGTACGTACCCCATGAGCCAGACCGTCGACCGCGCGCTCTCGATCCTGCCGCTGCTCGCCGAGGGCCCCGCCGACCTGGGTCAGGTGGCCGACCGGCTCGGCGTCCACAAGTCCACGGCGCTCCGGCTCCTGCGCACCCTCCACGAGCACGGCCTGGTCTTCCGCCAGTCCGACCAGCGCTACCGCCTCGGCGCGCGCCTCTTCGCGCTCGCCCAGGAGGCCGTCGAGAACCTCGACGTGCGCGAGATCGCCCACCCCCACCTCCTCGCCCTCAACGAACGCTGCGGCCACACTGTCCACCTCGCCGTCCACGAGGACGGGGAAGTCCTCTACATCGACAAGGTCGAGAGCCGCTACCCGGTACGGATGTACTCCCGCATCGGCAAACCGGTCGCCATCACCGTCGCCGCCGTCGCCAAGCTGCTGCTCGCCGACTTCCCGGAAGCCGAGCGCCGCGCCTTCGCGGAGAAGCTCGACTACCCCACCTACACGTCCCGTTCCACCCCCAACGCCGCCGCTTTCCTGCGGGAGTTGGAGAAGGTGCGCGAACAGGGCTGGGCCACCGACCTCGGTGGCCACGAGGAATCCATCAACTGCGTCGCGGCCCCCGTCCGCGGCGCCGACGGCCGCGTCGTCGCCGCCATGTCGGTCTCCGCGCCGAACGTCGTCGTCACCGCCGAGGAACTCCTCTCCCTCCTCCCGCTGGTGCGCCGCACGGCGGAAGCCATCAGCCGGGAGTACTCCGGCGCCGCTCCCGACGCGAGAACCGCCCCTACCAAGGAAGCCTGATCAGCAGATGACCGAGAAGACAGCCCTCACCCCGGCCACCCACACCACCCCGCCCGCGAAGTTCTCCCACGGCGTCAAGAAGGGCAACATCCTCCAGGTCGCCGGGCAGGTCGGCTTCCTCCCGGGCGAGGAGGGCAAGGCGCCCACCCCCGCGGGCCCGACCCTGCGCGAGCAGACCCTCCAGACCTTCGCCAACGTCAAGGCGATCCTCGAAGAGGGCGGTGCCACCTGGGACGACGTGATGATGATGCGCGTCTACCTCACGGACGTGGACCACTTCGCCGAGATGAACGAGATCTACAACGCCTACTTCGAGGAGCAGGGCCTCACGGCCCCCGCCTCGGCCCGCACCACCGTCTACGTGGGACTGCCCAAGGGCCTGCTCATCGAGATCGACGCACTCGCCGTGCTCGGCTGACACCCCTTCACTTCCCGCAAGCCGTACGTCGTCACGGCACGGCACCCCCTTCCCCCGGGGGCGCCGTGCCGTGATCCGCCCTGCCCACGAAAGCCCCATGCACTTACGAGGTCAACCATGTCCCCGTCCCACACCGGCGGTCTCCTCGCCCTGATCGACGGCACGGCGGGCCTGCTGACCGTCGCCGCGCTCGGCATCGCGCTCCTGCTCCTGCTGATCATCAAGGTCAGACTCCAGCCCTTCGTGGCGCTGCTCGCGGTCTCCATAGCCGTCGGCCTCGCGGCCGGCCTCTCCGTCACCGAACTCTTCGGCACCGTCCAGAGGTCCGACGCCGTCTCGGTGGTCGAGTCGGGCATGGGCGGCATCCTCGGGCATGTGGCGATCATCATCGGCCTCGGTACGATGCTCGGCGCGATCCTCGAGGTCTCGGGCGGCGCGGAGGTGCTGGCGTCGCGCCTGCTGGGCTTGTTCGGCGAGAAGCGCGCGCCGCTGGCCATGGGCCTGACGGGCCTGATCTTCGGCGTCCCGGTCTTCTTCGACGTGGGCATCTTCGTCCTGGCCCCCATCGTGTACGCCGCCGCCAAGCGCAGCGGCAAATCGATCCTGCTGTACTGCCTGCCCCTCCTCGCGGGCCTGTCGATGACCCACGCGTTCCTGCCCCCGCACCCCGGCCCCGTGGCCGCCGCGGGCCTGCTGAAGGTGGACCTCGGCTGGGTCATCCTGATGGGCGTCGTCTGCGGCATCCCCGCGGTGCTCGCCGCCTGGGTGTTCTCCGCGTGGGTCGGCAGGCGCATCTTCGTGCCCGTCCCGCAGGACATGGTCGAGGCCGCCGAGGAGGCGAGGGCGGCGGTCGTCGCCGAGCAGCGCGCCGCCGGGGTGGAGCCGTGCGAGAAGCCGGTGCCGCTGGGAATGGTCTTCGCGATCATCGGCACGCCGCTGTTCCTGATCCTCCTCGCGACCTTCTCGTCGATCGCCTTCGACCCCTCGACCCCGCGCAGCGTCATCGAGTTCTTCGGCAGCCCGTTCGTGGCCCTGACCATCGCGCTCCTGATGGCGTACTACCTGCTGGGCATCCGGCGCGGCTGGTCCCGCAAGTCCCTGGAGAGGGTCTCGACCTCGTCCCTGAAGCCGGTCGGCAACATCCTGCTGGTGGTCGGCGCGGGCGGTGTCTTCGGCGCGGTCCTCAAGGCGAGCGGTGTCGCGAAGGCCCTCTCGGACACGTTCCAGGACGTGGGCCTGCCCATCATCGTCCTCGCCTACCTGCTCTCCCTGGTGCTGCGTGTCGCCCAGGGCTCCGCGACGGTCGCGATCGTCACGACGGCCGGCATCGTCGCCCCGCTCCTCGCGGAGGGCGACCACTCACAGGCCTTCGTGGCCCTGGTCATCATGGCGATCTCGGCGGGCTCCATCTTCGCCTCGCACGTCAACGACGGCGGGTTCTGGATGGTCGCGAAGTACTTCGGCATCTCGGAACGGGACACCCTCAAGTCCTGGACGGTCCTGGAGTCGGTCCTCTCCGTGGCGGGATTCGCGGTGGCGGCGGTCGTCAGCGTGTTCGTGTAGCGCTCACCGAGGGTGTGCGGTTGTGTCCCGGTCACGGGTGAACAAGGAGATGAAGAGCAAGGGCGTCGCCGTGGTCGGGATGAACGTGGACGCGTCCGTGACGAACGCCCGCTCCTTCGAACAGGACAGGAAGCTGTCCTACCCGAGCCGCGCAGGGCCCGTACCAGCACGTGGGTACGGGCCCGCCGGCACGAGGTCAACTCGTGCAGTACTGCTGCTCCTTGCCGATGGACCGGTACATGCAGTCCGAGTTCTCCAGGAGTTGCAGGACCGCGTCGCGGTTGCGCGAGGTCTCGCGTTCGATGACCTCGTCGGGCGGGTAGAAGCCGCCGCCGCCCGTGGACGACGGGTACATCTCGAAGGTGTAGCTGAAGATCTTCTGGCTGCCCCACAGCCAGTCGTTGATCGACCCGTCGGTGATGTAGAGGTCGCTGGACTGCTGCGGCGTGTAGCCGTTGCTCGCGGCCATCTTGCGGCCGACGGTGGCGTGCGCGTCGCGGTCGTCCTGGGTGAGGCCGGGGCCCGTGTCGCTGTACGTGTAGCCGTAGGGCCACAGGATCAGTTCGCTGTACGTGTGGAAGTCGATGGAGGCCCTGATCTGCTGCTTGCCGCCGACGACGCGGCTGCGGACGAAGTTGGCGACGACCTTCACCTCGGGGGCCGACTCGGCGCTCGGGCCGCGGTAGGTCTCGGAGCCGGTGCTGCCCGAGGACCCGCCGCAGCAGCCCCACCGGTAGGCCCAGTTGCGGTTCATGTCGGTGCCGACGTTCGACGAACCGCTGTTGGGCTGGCGGTTCTTGCGCCAGCTGCGGTAGGAGCCGGTCGCGATGTCGTACTCGCCGCCGTCCGGGTTCAGGTCGGGCACGATCCAGATCTCGCGCTCGTCGACCATCTTCTTGACCCGGGCGTCGGTGGCGTAGTCGTCGCCCAGCTCGCGCAGCAGGTAGAGCGCCATCTCCACCGTCAGGTGCTCGCGGGCGTGCTGGTGGTGGGTGAAGAGGACCTCGGGCTCGGCCTCGTCGGTGGCCACGTTGTCGCTGATCTTGATGGCGACGATGTCCCGGCCCTGGTAGGACTTGCCGATGACGCGCTTGCTCATCAGGTTCGGGTGGGCCGCGATGCGCTGGTCGATCGCCGCCGTCATCTCCGCGTAGTTGTGGTAGCGCGAGTCGGCGGGCGGGAAGTCCTTGGCCTCCACCGGCAGTCCGTTCGTACGCTTCGGGGGGCCGGCCAGAGCCCTGAGTTCGTAGCCCGCCTCGCGCAGCCGGGCCGCCTCGCGGCCGTCGGCGGAGACGACCACCGCGCGGGCGTGGACCTCGTCGATCGCGACACCCGTGCGGGCGAGCGCGGTGCGGGCGGCCCGGTCGTCGGCCAGCGGGATCTCGTACTGACGGGTCTCCTCATCGGCGGCCGCCGCGCTCCGGGCGGCGGGGCCGGGTTCGGACGGGGAGGCGTTGGCGGTGAGGGGTGCCGCCACGGCGAGGGCGAGAAGGGCCGCGAGGGTGGCGGATCTTCTGCCGCGTATGCGGAGTCGCATGAAGTCTCCTCAGGGGTGGGGGGGTGTTTCAGTGCGACGCGTGGGGTGCGTGGGGTACTGGGACGCGGGATGTTGTGCGAGGTTCGCACTGCCGTGCGGGCGGTGCGGGCCGCGCCGCCCCATCGTGGAGGCGTGGCATGCCCCGGTCAATGCTGTCTTCCGGCCAACCCCTTGTGCCCCGCGCCGCTTTGCGCTTTCTTGATCGGCATGGCTGACACCACAGGCAGTGGAACCACCACCGGCGCATCCGCACCCCAGCCGCGCAGATCGAGCTGGAAGTACATCGGCCCCGGCATCGTCGTCGCCGCGACCGGCGTCGGTGCGGGCGACCTCGTCGCGACCCTCATCGCGGGCAGCAACTTCGGCTACACCCTGCTGTGGGCCGCCGTCATCGGCTGCGTCGTGAAGATCTCACTCGCCGAGGCCGCCGGTCGCTGGCACCTGTCCACCGGACGCACCCTCTTCGACGGCTGGGCGAGCCTCGGCCGCTGGACGACGTGGTTCTTCGTCGTCTACGTGGTGATCTGGGGGTACGTCTACGGGGCGGCGGCCATGTCGTCCTCGGGGCTGCCCCTCCAGGCGCTCTTCCCCGACGTCATGGCACTCAAGTGGTGGGCGATCCTCACCGGCCTCGTCGGCCTCGTCTTCGTCTGGTTCAACAAGTACGCCGTCTTCGAGAAGGTCATGACGGTCCTGGTCGGCATCATGTTCGTCGTCACCGTCTATCTCGCCGTCCGCGTCACCCCGCACCTCGGCGACGCCTTCGCCGGCCTGCTGCCCGTCCTGCCCGACGAGAAGGACTCGATCCTCAACACGCTCGGCCTGATCGGCGGCGTCGGCGGCACCATCACGCTCGCCGCGTACGGCTACTGGGTGAACGCCAAGGGCTGGACCAACACCGGCTGGATGAAGGTGATGCGGCTCGACAACCGCGTCGCGTACATCACCACCGGCGTCTTCGTCGTCGCCATGCTCTTCGTCGGCGCCGAGATGCTGCACTCCGCGAACGTCGCCATCGCGAGCGGAGACAAGGGCCTCGTCCAGCTCTCCGACATCCTGGAGAAGGAGTACGGCAACGCCACCGCCAAGCTGTTCCTTATCGGCTTCTTCGCCACCTCGTTCACCTCGCTGATCGGCGTGTGGCACGGCGTCAGCCTGATGTTCGCGGACTTCGTCGAGCGCTACCGCAAGCAGCGGGCGGGCGCCGACGAGAAGGCGCTCAGCGGCGAGGAGGTGGCGTCCGGCGCGCGCGAGAAGTCCGTGCCGTTCCGCGCGTACCTGCTCTGGCTGACCTTCCCGCCGATGATCCTGCTCTTCCAGGGCCAGCCCTTCCGGCTGATCATCATCTACGGCGTGCTGGGCGCGGCCTTCATGCCCTTCCTGGCGCTGACCCTCATCTGGCTCCTCAACTCCTCGCGCACACCCACCGAGTGGCGCAACGGCCGGCTCAGCAACGGCATGCTGGCCGTCGCGGGCCTGCTGTTCCTGGTCCTGTGCGTCAAGCAGATCTCCGACCAGGACTGGAGCAGCTTCTTCTAGCTCTCCGTCACCAGTACGGGACAGCCACCTCCACGTGAACACTGGGGAGTTGGGTGTTGAGGGGGCCCTTGCCTGGATATGGTGCTGGGGCCGAGGAGAAGCGCAGGGTGAGCCGCAGGGGGTGCGCGCATGCCGATCGCCATAGCCGTCACCGGCCCCGACCTCGTGCTGCCCTCACCCGACCGGCACACGCCCTCCGCCGCCGTCCTCCAGTCCGCCGTGCGGCCCCCGAAGGCGTATTCGCTGGACCAGGCGCTCACGGAGATGCACACGCTCATCGAGCACCACGGCTATGTGATCGCCCTGTGCCCCGCCTCGGCGCCCGCGGCCGTCACGCAACGCCTGTACGCGGTCCGCTCGGTCCTGGAGAGCGACCGGATCGCCGTCGTCCGCTCCGACCTGCCGCCGCTCGGCCTCGCCGTGCTCGCCCTCCAGTTACGGCAGTTGTCGGTCTGCGACTTCAGCCCCGGCGTCCTCGCCTCCGCCGCCCGGCTGCTCTCCCACTACATCTACGCGGGCGCCCTGCTCGGCTCCGTCACCAAACTCGACCGCGTCCCCGTCACCCTCCAGTCGCACGCCAAGTCCTGGCTCCCCGGAGCACAGTTCGCCGTCCTCGCCACCCCGCGGCCCGAGCTGGTGAAACTCTCGGGCGACGGCTCGCAGGCGCGGCTTACGGGACCGGCCTTCGGTACGAAGATGCTGTACGCGCCCGGGCAGTTGGCGCCCGTCTGGGTCACCGGGCACCTCGCCCCCGCCTGGCGCTCCCAAGGCGTCGAGGAGGCCCGCCTGCCCGCCGAGTCCGCCCGCTGGTGGGCCACCGGCAAGCTCGTCGAGTTCGCCGCGGCCATCCCGGACATCTCGGTCCTCTACCAGCTCGTGTCATCCGTCCGCCGCGACGACTGCCACTGGTGCGGGCTCGAACTCATCGGCGACCGCTGCGCGTTCTGCGCCGCCCCGCTGCCGCCGCCCGAGGACCGCCCCGGGCGCCCCGTCCGCGCCCTCCTGCCCCGCGGCGCGACCTAGCCGCCCCACCCTCGTACGCGACCCGCGACCGACGACGCGCCACCCCGCTCACTGTCCGTAGCCACCCGCACTCGATCGAGGTAGTCCGGCCCATGAACTCACGCCAGCGCCGCGGCGTCATCCTGCTGGTCCTGTCGGTCCTGTGCGCGTTCGGCGCGTTCGCGGGCGTCCTCTCGGTGATCCGTGACGTGAATGCGAAAGTGGGCCCCGAGGTCACCGCGTACAAGCTCAAAGGGGACATCGCGCCCTACAAGGAGCTGACCGCCGAGCAGTTCGAGAAGGTCGAGATGCCCGAGCGCTGGCTCTCCGACAACGCCGTCACCAACCTCCGCGAGATCCGCGGCAAGATCGCCGTCACCCAGCTCCGCGAGGGCTCGCTGCTCCAGTCCGACATGATCGTCAAGCGGCCCGAACTCGGGCCGGGCCAGCAGGAGATCGCCATCATGATCGACGCGGCGACCGGTGTCGCGGGCAAGATCACGCCCGGCTCGACGGTCAACATCTACGCCACCTTCAAGGGCGAGAGCGACAAGGCGAAGGACCAGTCCAAAGTCATCGTGGAGGGCGCCAAGGTCCTCGACGTCGGCAAGCTGACCCCGCTCGAACCGGACCAGGACGACCGCACGCGCCGCAGGGCCAGCGAGGCCGTGCCGATCACGTTCGCCCTCGGCACGGCGGACGCGCAGCGCGTGGCGTACGCCGAGTCGTTCGCCACGCACGTCCGCCTCGCCCTCATCGGCGCGGGCGGCGACCCGACGGTCCCGCCGCGGGACCGGACGTACACCCTCGACGAGGACAAGTAGGAGGTCTCGCATGGCCACTCGGATCCTGCCCGCCGTGGGGGACATCGAGGCTGCCCGCGCGCGGTCTGTGCGCACCGGCGGGCTGCCGGGCGGGGTGTCGGCTCGGGCCGTGGTGCTCGCGTTCCGTGGGCGGTCGGTTTTTTCGGGTGCGGGCGGGGCTGCGGTGTTGTCGCCGTGTGGTCGGGCGTGCACCTTCGACGAGGACAAGTAGGAGGTCTCGCATGGCCACTCGGATCCTGCCCGCCGTGGGGGACATCGAGGCTGCTCGCGCGTTGTCCACGCTGACCGGGCAGCTGCCCGACGCCGAGCCCTCCCTGCCCGTCGGTGACTCCACCGCGCTGCTCGACACCCTCGCGCGCCTCGCCGCCGAGTCCGTCGACGAGCTGCCGGAAGTCGTCCTCGTCCACGAGCGGATCGGGCCGGCCCCGGCGCTCGACCTCATCCGCGACCTCGTCCTGCGCTTCCCCGCCGTCGGCGTCGTCCTGATCACCGCCGACACCAGCCCGGGCACCCTCACGGCCGCCATGGACTCCGGGGCACGCGGCATCGTCGGCTTCCCCCCCGCCTACGACGCCCTCGCCGAACGCGTCCAAGCCGCCGCGGCCTGGTCCGCAGGCATGCGGCGCCACCTCGGCAGCGGAGGGCTCGAACTGTACGGCGGCGGTACGGGCGGGCCCGGGGCGCCCGGCGGCGCGGGCACCGTCGTCACGGTCAGCGGGGCCAAGGGCGGCGTCGGTACGACCCTGACGGCCGTCCAACTCGCCCTCGCCGCACAGGCGTCGGGCCGCACCACCGCCCTCCTCGACCTCGACCTCCAGTCCGGCGACGTCGCCTCCTACCTGGACGTACAGTTCCGCCGCTCGGTCGTCGACCTCGCCGCCATCACGGACATCACGCCCCGCGTACTCCAGGACGCCGTCTACACCCACGAGAGCGGCATCGGCCTGCTCCTCGCCCCCGCCGAGGGCGAGCGCGGCGAGGAGGTCACCGACCGGGTCGCCCGGCAGATCCTCGGCTCCCTGCGCGCCCGCTACGACGTCGTGGTCGTCGACTGCGGCGCCTACGTCACCGCCGCGAGCGCCACCGCCGTCGAACTCGCCGACCACGCGTTGCTGCTCCTCACCCCCGACGTCGTCGCCGTACGCGCCGCCAAGCGGATGGTGCGGCTGTGGGACCGCCTCCAGATCCGCAAGGCCGAGGAGACCCTCACGGTCGTCAACCGCCACGGCAAGGCCACGGAGATCCAGCCCTCCCTGGTGGAACGCGTCACCGGCACGCGCGTGGCCCGCACCACCGTGCCCGCCGCTTTCAAGGAACTCCAGGCCGCCGTGGACGCGGGCCGCATGCAGGACCTCGACAGCCGCTCCTCGGTGAAACAGGCCCTGTGGGGTCTCGCGGGCGAGCTGGGCCTCATCGACGCGGACAAGGCCGACGCCGGCAAGCGCGGCGGCCTCACCCTGCGGAGGAAGGCGGCCACCGGCGACCGCGGCGCGGTCACCCTCGAATTCGCCGGGATGTTCCCGCTGCTCCTCACGGTCATGGCGATCCTCTGGCAGTGCGCCCTGTACGGCTACACGTACTCCCTCGCCGGGAACGCCGCGGACGAGGCGGCACGGGCGGCCACGGCGGCGTACGCGGCCGGGGAGGGCGAGGCCGGCGCCTGCTCCGCCGCGGCCCAGGAGCACCTGCCCGCCGCCTGGCAGGGCGCGGAGGTCTCCTGCACGGACGAGGGCGCGGTGTGGAAGGCCACCGTGTCGGTGGACGTCCCGGTGTTCTTCCCCGGCTTCGACGCGGGCTGGCACGTCGACGGGAAGGCCGGCGCGGCGAAGGAGGGGGAGGACGGGTGAGGCGGGCTCGCGGGTGGGGTGATCGTGGGTGGGGTGATCGTGGGGGGCCTCGCTGCTGGGGCTACGGCGAGGGGTCTCGCCGGTCGGGCGACTGTGGGGGGCCTCGCTGGTGGGGCGACCGTAAGGGGCCTCGCCGGTCGGGCGACCGTGGGGCGCCTCGTCGGTGGGGATATCCCGGGGTGTTTCGTCGGTGGGGTGGTCGCGGGGGGCCTCGCTGCTGGGGTGATCGTGGGGTGTTCTCGCGCCGGGGTGGCCGCAAGGGGCCTCGCCGCTGGGGCGATCGCGGAGTGCCCGGCCCCTCGTACGACCGCGGAGCACCCCGCCGCTGGGGCAACCGAGGGGCACCCCGCCGCCGGGGCAACCGAGGCGCACCCCGCCGCTGGGGCGACCGCGGGGTATCGATGCTGGAGTTCGCCGGCTTTCTGCCGATCCTGCTCCTCGTCGGCCTCGCCGCCATCCAGCTCGGCCTGGTCGGCTACGCCGCCAACCAGGCGGGGTCCGGCGCCCGCGCGGCGGCCCGCGCGGCCTCGCAGGGCGACTCGGGGGAAGCGGCCGGGGCAGCGGCGATGGACGGCCGCCTGGACTCCTCCGTCGCGGTCGGCTCGGGCGGTGACACGACGACCGCCACGGTCGAGGTCCAAGTACCGACGCTGCTCCCCTTCGTGGACGCGGGCTGGAGCGTCACCAAGGAGGCCACCATGCCCAACGACGACGACGCCGAGTACTGAACCCCGTACCCCTGAAGGAGGTCGAAGGACGCCATGAGCCTGCGCGACCGCGTGGCCCCCGCCCACCAGACCGAGCCGAGCCGCGACGACGGCCTCGTCGCCGTCTACCGCTCCAAGCTCCTGGAGGAGATCGACCTCGCCGAGATGTCGTCGCTCACCGCCGCGGACCGCCGCGTCCGCCTGGAGCGCGTCCTCGGCCACATCATCAGCCGCGAGGGACCCGTCCTCTCCACCTCCGAACGCGCCCAGCTGATCCGCCGCGTCGTGGACGAGGCACTCGGCCTCGGTGTCCTCGAACCGCTCCTCGCCGACACCTCCATCACCGAGATCATGGTCAACGGCCCCGACTCGGTCTTCGTGGAACGCGCCGGCCGCGTGGAACAGCTCCCGCTCCGCTTCGCCTCGAACGACCAGCTCATGCAGACCATCGAACGCATCGTCTCCACGGTCAACCGACGCGTCGACGAGTCGAACCCCATGGTCGACGCCCGCCTGCCCACCGGCGAACGCGTCAACGTCATCATCCCGCCGCTCGCCCTCACCGGCGCCACCCTCACCATCCGCCGCTTCCCCCGCGCCTACACGCTCCCCGAACTGATCGGCCTCGGCTCGCTCGACGAGCACATGCTGATGCTGCTCGCGGCGTTCGTACGCGCCCGCTTCAACCTCATCGTCAGCGGCGGCACGGGCAGCGGCAAGACCACCCTCCTCAACGCCCTCTCCGGTCTCATCCCGGCCCACGAACGCATCATCACCATCGAGGACTCGGCGGAACTCCAGCTCCAACAGGACCACGTCATCCGCCTCGAATCGCGCCCCGCCAACGTCGAGGGCAAGGGCCAGATCACCATCCGCGACCTCGTCCGCAACAGCCTGCGCATGCGCCCCGACCGCATCATCGTCGGCGAGGTCCGCGGCGGCGAGACCCTCGACATGCTCCAGGCCATGTCGACCGGCCACGACGGCTCCCTCGCCACCGTCCACGCGAACACCGCGGAGGACGCCCTGATGCGCCTCCAGACCCTCGGCTCCATGTCGGAGGTCCAGATCCCCTTCGAGGCGCTGAAGGACCAGATCAACTCCGCCGTCGACGTCGTCGTCCAGCTCGCCCGGCACAGCGACGGCTCCCGCAAGGTCTCCGAGATCGTGCTGCTCGTCTCGCACGGCCGCCAGCAGTTCCGCATCGCGCCCGTCACCCGCTTCGTGGCCCAGCCCATCGGCCCCGACCGGGTCGTACGCGGCTGGTTCGAACACCTGCCCCTGCCCCGCGAGATCGCCGACAAGCTGTACGGCGCGGGCGAGCCGGTACCCCCGGCGTACGGCGTGGCGGAGGCGATCGACGCCCTGGACACGAGGGAGGCGATCGGATGACCCGCCCGTCCCCGCGCGAGGAAGGCGGCGCCCGATGAACAACCCCGCGCTGCTCGCCCTGGGCGCCACCATCCTGTGCGGCACGCTCGCCGTCGCGGGCGTCCATTCGTACGCGTCCGGGCGCGCCCAGCGCCAGGCGCTCGTCGACCGGCTGGCGCTCGGCCCCGGCAGCGGGGACGGCGGCCCGCCCGGCCGCGCGCGCCGTTTCGCGGGCGTCGACCGCCGCCTGCGCCGCACGCGCCTCGGCAGGTCGATCCAGCTGCGGCTCTCCTCGACGGGGCTCGACCTGACCGCGGGCGAGTTCTTCACCTATGTCGTCGCGGTCGTGGCGGCGCTCTGGCTGATCGCGGCGGCGACGCTCGCGCCCTTCTTCGGCCCGATCGCGGGCATCGTCGCGATATGGGGCGCGGTCGCCTTCCTCAACTGGCAGCGCCAGAAGCGCATCGAGGCGTTCATCAACCAACTCCCGGACGTGGCCCGCATCCTGGCCAACGCGACAGCGGCCGGGCTGGCCCTGCGTACGTCCCTGGCGATGGCGGCGGAGGAGCTAGAGGCCCCCGCGGGCGAGGAACTGTCCCACGTAGCCGACCAGTTGACGCTCGGCCGCTCGATCGACGACACCCTGGGCGAGCTGGCGGCCCGCCTCCCCTCCCGCGAGCTGATAGTCCTCGTCACGACGCTCGTCCTGTCGAACAAGGCGGGCGGCACGGTGGTGAACTCCCTGCGCAACCTCACCCAGACCCTGGAGGACCGCAAGGAGACCCGGCGCGAGGTCCGCACGATGCTGTCGGAGGTCAACGCGACGGCGTTCACGGTCCCCCTGCTCGGCCTGGGCTCCCTGCTCCTGATCAACTCCTCGAACGAGGGTGCGCTGGAGCGCGTGACCGGCTCCCCGATGGGCCAGACGCTGATCCTGATCTCGCTCGGACTCTATGGGATCGGCTTCTTCGTGATCAGACGCCTCGGAAAGATCGAAGTGTAGGGAGGGAGTTACGTTGATCGCGCTGGCGTTGGCGGCGGTGATGGGCCTTGCGGTGGCGGGCGTCTGCCAGGGCGTCCGGATGTACCGCGCGGAGGCGAAACTCCCCTCCGACCTGGCCGTCGCCCTGGAGGTCGGAGCGACCCGCGTCTCGGCGGCGGGCTCCGCGGTGGACCGCCTGGGCATGCGCTTCGCACCGCTCGTGCTGCGCCTGATGGGCGCGAGGCGGGTCGACGCCAAGCGCCGCCGCATCGACATGGCGGGCAACCCCGGGGGCCTCACGATCGACCGCTACGCGGCGCGGCGCGCGGTCTACGGCGTCTTCGGCGTGGTCCTCGGCCTGGTCTTCCTCACGAACGGCTCCCCGCTCCTCGGCCTGCTGACCCTCGCTTTCGGGGCGACGGCGGCGGACGCCCTGATCTGGCAGGCCATCCGCGAACGCCGCGAGGTCATCGACCGCACCCTGCCGGACTTCCTGGACGTCCTCGCGGTGGTGGTCTCGGCGGGCCTCGGCTTCCGCCAGGCGCTGGACCGGGTCGCGGAACGGTACGAGGGTCCGTGGGCGGACGAACTGCGCATCACCCTGCGCCAGATGGACATGGGCGTCAGCCGCCGCCAGGCCTTCGACGAACTGCGCCGCCGCAACGCGTCGGAGCAGGTCGCCCAGTTCGTCTCCGCGCTCCAGCAGGGCGAGGAACTGGGCTCGCCGATCGCGGACACGCTGATCCAGATCGCGACGGACATGCGCCGCACGGACGCGCAGAACTCCCGCCGCAGGGCGGCGAAAACCATCCCCAAGGCGACGCTGGTGACCCTGGTCTTCATGCTCCCGGCCACGATGATCCTTATCGCGGCGGGCATGTTCCTCGGCTCGGGTTCCGACTTCGGTTCGATTCTGGGGCGCTGACCATGCGCCGTTCAGCACCCGCGCCGACTGCGTCAACCGCGTCAGCTGCGTCAACTTCTCCAACTGTGCGAAACCCCTTCGCGGATGCAATGCGATGTGGGACAGTCGGCTCTGAGTTCACGGTCCGCGGTTCGCGGGAGGGGGCTTCGTGCATGGTGATCTCGAAGAGGGGGAAGGGAATCCGCCAACTTGCGGGCGGGCGCCGCCTGTTAGGGCTTGGGTTGCGCAGAGTGGCTGCCGAAACACGTGTTGTCGCGTACGTTGCCCATGACGACACCGCCGGAGGTTGCGGCCGTCGCGGAATCGGGTGGACGAGAAGGGGCCGTCGTGCTGAAGGAACGCGTGCTCAGAGTCTGGGTCGACTGGACGGTGACGGTGGCATCCCGGGTCCGGGGGAGGGATCGGGATGCGGGGGCGGGGTTTGTGGAGTATGCGGGGCTCATGATTCTTATTGCGGGGATCTTTACGTTGATCGACCAGCTGGGGCTGGACGGCAAGATCTCTCAGGCGATCGGCAACGCGGTCAACGACGTCATTGGCGCCTGACGTTAAGTTGCAGCCGGAATGATCAAGGGCAGACCTTGCCCATCTATATCTGGCTGACAGGTGTCCTGCTCTTTGTCGGCCTCGTCTTTTTCGCCTTCGCTCAAGCGGCGTCGGCACGCAACGGCGCACAATCTGCTGCGGATGCGGCGGCGTTGGCCGCCGCTCAGGACGCCAGAGACGAACTGATGGACGGGCTAGGGCTGGCCATAGGCAACGGGGATGACTGGCTGGACTGGCTTGCTGGGGATGACTTCACCGGCGCGGGGGCCCGAGGTGCTGCTGATGCGCTGGCCGCAGAGAACGATTCCGTCGTCGTCGGATTCGGGCCCGCTGAAGTGAACGGCTACCCAGGTTTCCGCGCGGAGATCGAGACCACGTACACCGTCGGCGATTCGATCATCCCGGGTACGGAATCCAAACACGCCAAGGCCGACGCCACCGCCATCGTTGAGCCGCGATGTGACATCGACCCGTCGGCCGATCCGGAGAAGGCCGTCGAGTTTATTTGCGGCGACGGCGAATCCTTCGAGATCGACCCGGATGACTTCGAACCGGATGATCTACCTGACGCATCCGTCCTCTTCTCTGTCCACCTGGCCGACTGACCGGAGATCGACGAAAGAAGGAAGCGGTAGCGATGAGCATTCGGCGCGCCATGACGACTCGCAGGGCAATGACCGCTGCGGCGATCACGACTGGGCTGGTCCTCACGGTCGCTGGCTGCGGCGGTGGGGGAGAGGGCGACAAGTCGGACAAGAGTGACTCGCCCAGCGCAACCAGCAAGGGGAGTAGCGACAAGGGGGAGTCACAGGCCCCCGATACTCAGAAGACTTTGGCAGAAGTTAAGAGCAATGGCATCACCCTCACCGTCACTTCGGCGAGCCGTGATGAGGGCGGCTTTCTTACCGTCAACGGCAAAGTCACGAACGGCACGTCGGGTATCTGGGTCGGTAGCGAGTGGCGCAGTGATGAGAACGAGCTGAAGAAGAACGGCGGATCCCTGGCGGGGGCAAGCCTGATCGATCAACAAGGCAAGAAGAAGTATCTCGTGCTCAGGGACACTACGGGACGGTGTCTGTGCACCAAGTTTGAAGGCGGCATCAACGAAAGTCAGTCGGTTGATTGGTACGCGCAGTTCCCGGCGCCGCCGGAAGGCACGACCGAGGTGGAGTTCCAGGTACCGACGATGCCCCCCGCCCCCATCAAAATCTCCGAGGGCGAATAACCATGACCCCCCACCCCCTCCGAACCGCCGGCGCCGCCACCCTCACCGCCCTCGCTCTCCTCCTCGGCCCCGCGCCCGCCTGGGCCGACGAAGGGGACCCCAGCTCACCACCCGGCAGCACCACCACCTCCCCGCCCCCCGAGGTCGACTCCAACAGCCCGGGGCTGAAGCTTGCCGACGGGGCCACGCTCGCGCCTGCCAAGGTGCTGGACATCAAGTCCGTCGTCGAGGACCTCGGCGGCGAGGAGCGGCGCGAGGACACCAATACGGACGTGAAGTTCGCGTTGCAGGCCGAGGTCCTCTTCCCCAAGGACAGCGCGAAGCTGAACCCGGAGGCGAACGCCCGGATAAAGGCGATCGCCGAAGAGGCCAAGACGCAGAAGGCCACGGACGTCCGAGTGTTCGGCTTCACGGACAACCTCGGCTCCTACGGCCACGGCAAGAAACTCTCCCGCCAGCGCGCGGAGGCCGTGCACGACGAGCTGGCCGGCCACCTCGGCCCCGAGGTCACGTTCTCCGTACGCGGCTACAGCGAGGACTACCCGATCGCGGACAACGGCTCGGAGGAGGGCCGCAAGAAGAACCGCCGCGTCGAGGTCTCCTTCCCCCGCGGGACGGCGGCCACCGGCACCAACGGCTGACCCCCTCACCGGCCCGGCCGCGGCGCGGCGCGCGCGAAACCCGGATGTGCCGCGCCGCGCCGGATGCCAGGATTGCCCCATGAACGCCCACCCCACCGGCCCCACCACCCCCGCCACCTTCGATGACCTCGTCGCCGAAGCCGAGGCCGCGCCCACCGAAGGATGGGACTTCTCGTGGTTCGAGGGGAGGGCCACCGAGGCGCGGCCCTCGTGGCGGTACGCCGAGGCGATGGCCCGGCGGCTCGCGGAGGCCGCGGCGAGCCTCGACATCCAGACCGGCGGCGGCGAGGTGCTGGCCTCCGCGGCCACCCTGCCGCCGCTCGCCGTCGCCACGGAGGGCTGGCCCGCGAACGTCGCCAAGGCCACCGCCCTCCTGCACCCGCGCGGCGTCGCCGTCGTCGCGTCGCCGGAGGACGCGCCGCTGCCCTTCGCGGACGGCGCCTTCGACCTCGTCACCAGCCGCCACCCGGTGCGGGCCCGCTTCGACGAGATCGCCCGCGTGCTCCGCCCCGGCGGCACGTACTTCGCGCAGCACGTCGGACCCGCCAGCGTCTTCGAGGTCGTCGAGTACTTCCTCGGGCCGCAGCCCGAGGACGTCAGGAACGGCCGCCATCCGGACCGCGAGCGCGCCGAGGCCGAGGCGGCGGGCCTGGAGGTCGTGGACCTGCGGGCCGAACGGCTGCGGATGGAGTTCTTCGACATCGGAGCCGTCGTCCACTTCCTGCGCAAGGTGGTGTGGATGGTCCCCGACTTCAGCGTGGAGAAGTACCGGCCGAGGCTGCGCGAGCTGCACCATCAAATCCAGGCGCAGGGGCCGTTCGTCGCCCACAGCGCCCGCCACCTCTTCGAACTCCGCAAGCCTGTACGGGCGTAGTCTGTACTGTCCTTCTGGTAAGTGACCCAGTGAGCAGAGGAGTTGGCCGTGGCGAAGGAACGAGGGCCGTACGCCTGTGGGCTCGACGCCGCGGTGGATGTCGTCGGCGGCAAGTGGAAGCCGATGATCCTGTGGGCCCTGCACGCGGGCAGGACGCTGCGCTTCGGGGAGCTGAAGCGGCATATCCCCGGCGTCAGCGAGAAGGTGCTGATCCAGCAGCTGCGGGAGCTGGAGTCGGACGGCATCGTGCACCGCGAGGTCTACCGGGAGGTGCCGCCGAAGGTCGAGTACTCCCTGACCGACCTCGGCCAGTCCCTCAACGCGGCGCTGCGGCCCCTGGGATCGTGGGGCGACCAGCACATGCGGCAGATCGTGGCGAGCAAAGAGGGCAAGCCGTCGAACGCCGCCTGACGGGGCGATTGGTAGGGACTGGGGCAAAGCCCCCCTACCGCTCGCACCATGACGTACGGGTCAGAATCGAAGCCTTGATTCCGCATCGTTATCAATACTGGCTCGATCTGCCCCTGAACGTCACGTAAGTTCAGACCAAGGCTAATTCGCGCAAGCAAAGCTGTGCGTGCGGTGCCGTGCGGTGGAGGGGGCCGCGCGGCACCGCGAGCCGTCATCCCGCGTCGTGTACGACGATCCGCGCGCCCCGGCGTACGCCCCACCCCGCCATCGCCCCTGCCGCCGCCTCCAGCACATGCCGGGCGCGGGGCCGCGGCAGCCCGAGGCGGCCCGGACGCATCGTGCGGACGGCCAGCACTCGCAGCTCACGGTCCAGATACGCCACATCAATGGCGAACCGCATCCGCACGGTGTGCACGCTCCTCGCCGGCGTCAGCAGCAGCGCTCCCGTCACACCCGCCCGCCCGAGCAGCCCCCGTCGCCGCGCCCCCGCGGAGTCCGCGATCTCCAGCGGGACCTCCGGAGGGGGCTCGGCGGAGGCCGCCGTCGGGTTCCCCGCCACCCGGCCCTCGGGTCCGATGGCCCTCATCGTCGCCATGCCCGCGAAATTAGCGCTCCGCACACCCGCCGCGTCAAGGACGCGACTCCATTCGGGGTCCCCCATGAGGAGTACTGCCGCGCGCGGCCGAAATCCGCCTCTGAACCCCGTATTCCGCCGGAAGAACGGGGTCTCGCAGTCGTCGCGCGGTCTCGGAGAGTAGTTGTGGAGCGCCAATGCACGCAGCATCACTTACGAAGGGTTATGGTGGAAACCCCCCCTCGGGCCGGTCCGTCTCCCCCCCACGGACCGGCCCGTTTTTTGTGCCCGCGCGCCGGAGCCCGTCGATCAAGGCCGCCGCCCTCCCCGTTATGGTCAGGGACATGTCGAACGATTTCCCCCCGCCGCAGCAGAACCCGCAGGTCACCCCCGAGGCCCACCCCCAGCCCGGCCCCCCGCACAACCCCCAGCCGGGCCTGCCCACTTACCCCGGCCCGGCCCAGGACCCCGCGTACGCCTACGGCCCGGTGGCGCCGCAGCGGATGCCCGGCTCCGTCCGTGCCGCGCGGATCGTCCTCTGGGTGCTCGCCGGCCTCGTCATCATCGGCTCGATAGGGATCGCCGCCACGGGCGACTCGGAGACCGCGGGCGCCGCCCTCGGGGTGAACGTCCTGGTCATGGTGGCCGCCGGCCTGGCCTTCCGGTTCCCGAAGGGGGGCGGCGGTCTCCGCGTGGCCTGCATCGCCCTGATGGCGTTCCACGCCCTGAGCGCGCTCGGCGGGGCGGCGAGCGGCAACCCCGGCGGCCTCGTGCCGCTCCTCGGCGCCATCGCGGTGATCGTCCTGCTGGCCCAGGGGACCGCGGGCGCCTGGTTCAACCGCCCGCGCCCCTAGTACCGCCCCTTCTCAGCCGCGTACCGCCCCTCCCAGCCGCGTACGGCCCTCCTCAGCCGCGCCCGGCCCAGATGTTGGTGCCGGGCGTCGAGACCGCGAACGTGTCGATGGCCGAAAGCTCCGCGTCCGTCAGCTTCGGGCCCGCCAGCGCCGCTACGTTCTCCTCCAGCTGCTTCACGCTGGAGGCGCCGATCAGGGCCGAGGTCATCCGCTCGTCGCGGAGCACCCAGTTGAGGGCGAGCTGGGCGAGCGACTGGCCGCGGGCCGCGGCGATGTCGTTCAGGCCGTTGAGCCGGCGCACGACCTCGTCGCTCAGCAGCTCCGGGTCCAGGGACTTGCCCTGTGTCGCGCGCGAACCCTCCGGAATGCCCTTCAGATACTTATTGGTGAGCAGCCCCTGGGCGAGCGGAACGAAGGAGATGCAGCCCATCCCGGCCCGCTCCAGCGTGTCGAGGAGGTTGTCCTCCTCGGTCCAGCGGTTGATCATCGAGTACGACGGCTGGTGGATGAGCGCCGGCACGCCCATCTCCCGCAGCAGCCGCGCTGCTTCGGCGGTCTGCTCGCTGTTGTACGAGGAGACGCCCACGTAGAGCGCCTTGCCCTGCTGGACCGCGGACGCGAGCGCGCCCATCGTCTCCTCCAGCGGGGTGTCCGGATCGAAGCGGTGCGAGTAGAAGATGTCGACGTAGTCGAGGCCCATCCGCGACAGCGAGGCGTCCAGCGAGGAGAGCAGGTACTTGCGGCTGCCCCACTCGCCGTACGGGCCGGGGTGCATGAGGTAGCCCGCCTTGGTCGAGATGATCAGCTCATCGCGGTACGAGGCGAAATCCTGTGCGAAGAGCTTGCCGAAGTTCAGCTCCGCCGAGCCGGCCGGGGGGCCGTAGTTGTTCGCCAGGTCGAAGTGCGTGACGCCCAGGTCGAAGGCGCGGCGCAGGATCGCGCGCTGCGTGTCCAGGGCCTTGTCGTCACCGAAGTTGTGCCAGAGGCCGAGGGAGACCGCGGGCAGCTTCAGTCCGCTGCGGCCCGTACGCCGGTACTCCATCGAGTCGTAGCGGTCCGCCGCCGCGCGGTACAAAGACGTGTCGTTCATGGGTATGAAGCTACTTCAGCGGCGCCGACCCGACTTCGGTGGGAGGCCCCCGCAGCGGTAGGGTGTCGCCCTCGGGGCTGCCCTACGCGCGCCCCTTGAGGACCGCCATCTGCTGGAGGGGCTGACACACGTGAACCTGCGCGACCTGGTGTACGGACTTTACGCACGCCGGGTGGAAGGCCGCCTCGACCACGACCAGGTGCCCAAGCACATCGGGGTCATCCTCGACGGCAACCGCCGCTGGGCGAAGGCGTCCGGCGGCACCACCGCACAGGGCCACCAGGCGGGCGCGCACAAGATCGAGGAGTTCCTCGGCTGGTGCGCCGAGACCGACGTCGAGGTCGTCACGCTGTGGATGCTCTCCACCGACAACCTCGACCGGCCCGAGGAGGAGCTGACTCCGCTCCTCGGCATCATCGAGGCCACCGTCCGCTCGCTCGTCGCCGACGGCCGCTGGCGCGTGCACCACGTCGGCGCCCTCGACCTGCTGCCCGCCCGCACCCAGGCCGTCCTGAAGGAAGCCGAACAGGCCACCCACGCCAACACCGGGATACTGGTCAACGTCGCGGTCGGCTACGGCGGCCGCCAGGAGATCGCCGACGCGGTGCGCTCGCTGCTCCTGGACCACGCCGACAAGGGCACCAGCCTGGAGGAGATCGCGGAGAGCGTCGACATCGACCTCATCTCCAAGCACCTCTACACCAGCGGCCAGCCCGACCCCGACCTGGTGATCCGCACGAGTGGCGAACAGCGCCTGTCGGGCTTCATGCTCTGGCAGTCCGCTCACTCCGAGTACTACTTCTGCGAAGTCTTCTGGCCGGCCTTCCGGAAGGTCGACTTCCTGCGTGCGCTGCGCGATTACGCGGCCCGCCACCGCCGCTACGGCGGCTGACACCCGTACGCCCCTGAGGTCGGGGTCACCCGGAGTTAACCAACGCGTCGTCATATGCCCTGGCATGGCTGCGCTTGTTCGAGGGAATAAGCCTTCCAGGTCGACGTCCTAGCAGTACCCGAAAGGGACGTCGTATCTCAGCGGACGCCATGAGGCCGTCCGCCCGGGAGGCCCTTTGCACCAGGACGACCGTGTGAGCAGCGCGGGCGACGTGGAGGGCCGGCGCTCGGCCCGCGCATCGCGGCCGCGCCGGGCCTGGATCACACCCGCCGGCCCGCCCGGAATCCCTCCCGTCGCTCCCCGACCTCATCCGAGGGGGTACGTCCTTCCGTGGTGACCAGCACAAAGCGCCGCATGCCCGACAGGCGCACCTATGTTCTCGACACCAGCGTCCTGCTGGCCGATCCGAACGCCCTGACCCGCTTCGACGAGCACGAAGTCGTGCTGCCCGTCGTCGTGGTGACGGAGCTGGAGGCCAAGCGGCACCATCCGGAGCTGGGCTACTTCGCCCGGCAGGCGCTGCGCCTGCTGGACGACTTCCGCATCCGGCACGGCCGGCTGGACGCCCCGATCCCGATCGGGGACCTGGGCGGCTCGCTGCGCGTCGAGCTCAACCACTCCGATCCCGGCGTGCTCCCGGCCGGCTACCGGTTGGGGGACAACGACTCCCGCATCCTCGCCGTGGCCCGAAACCTCCAGGCCGAGGGGTACGACGTCACGGTCGTCTCCAAGGACCTGCCGCTCAGAATCAAGGCGTCGTCCGTCGGGCTCCTCGCCGAGGAGTACCGCGCGGAGCTGGCCATCACGGACTCCGGCTGGACCGGCATGTCCGAACTGACCCTCTCCGGCGAGCAGGTCGACCTCCTCTTCGAGGAAGACCACCTGTACGTCCCCGAGGCGGCGGAACTGCCCGTGCACACCGGCCTGACCATCCAGTCCGAGCGGGGCAAGGCGCTGGGCCGCGTCACGGCCGAGGGCAACGTCCGTCTCGTACGCGGTGATCGGGAGGCCTTCGGCATCAAGGGGAGGAGCGCCGAACAGCGGATCGCCCTCGATCTGCTCCTCGACCCGGACATCGGGATCGTCTCGATGGGCGGGCGCGCGGGAACCGGCAAGTCGGCGCTCGCGCTCTGCGCGGGCCTGGAGGCCGTCCTGGAGCGCAGGCAGCACCAGAAGGTGATGGTCTTCCGGCCGTTGTACGCGGTCGGCGGGCAGGAGCTGGGCTACCTCCCCGGCACCGAGGCCGAGAAGATGGGCCCCTGGGCGCAGGCCGTCTTCGACACGCTCGGTTCGGTGGCGGGCAAAGAGGTCATCGAGGAGATCACCGCGCGCGGGATGCTGGAGGTCCTGCCGCTCACCCACATCCGCGGGCGCTCACTGCACGACGCGTTCGTGATCGTGGACGAGGCCCAATCCCTGGAGCGGAACGTCCTGCTGACCGTTCTGTCCAGGATCGGGGCGAACTCCCGTGTCGTCCTCACCCATGACGTCGCCCAGCGCGACAACCTCCGCGTGGGGCGGTACGACGGAGTGGTCGCTGTGGTCGAGAAGCTGAAGGGGCATCCGCTCTTCGCCCACGTCACCCTCACCCGGTCCGAGCGCTCGCAGATCGCCGCCCTGGTGACCGAAATGCTGGAGGACGGCCACATCTGAGTCAGTTCACGGCGTATACGCGGTAGTTGGCGCCGCCCGGCGAAGCGAAGGAGCCTAGCCGGGCGGCGTCGTCGTGCGCGCCTCTTTCCGGAAAACTCCTGGGACAAACGGCGTGTGAGCTTTCCCACGCAACGGAGAATTGCCTTGCGGTGTCGAGCTGGGGCAGAGTCTGGGTCCTGTCAGGCCCCGCATGCGACACACGTGTACCCCCAGCGGTACGAAACCCCAGAACTTCATAGTGGCCGTCGCATGCCGCCCGAGCACCACGCGGCGCTCCCCACGCGGGAGTTGTCCACCGGGCCCGCGCCTCCCGTGACCGATCGCAAGCGGAGGCCAGCGCCAGGGGCACGATTGCGTCCGCGAGGTCACCTATGCGGGCGATGCTGGAAGGAAACCGTGTGAGCCGGATTTCGGTCCGGGGATTCGCCGTGGCATCCGCCACCGCGGTCACCACCGTCGGAGCTGTCGTGGGTGTCGCCTCGGGCAACGCCCAGCCCTCGAACACGAACGACTTCGAGGCAGCGGCAAGCGACGCGACGCTTCTCGCAGAGATCCCCGCGGGTCAGCAGGCCCAGGTCCAGACCGCGTCCCTGACGCAGCAGGCCGACGCGCAGGCCCTGGCCGCCGACACCGCCGCCAAGAAGACCGCCGCGGAGGAGGCCCGCAAGCAGGCCGCCGCCTCGGCTATCGAGAAGCAGAAGGCCGCGGAGAAGGCCGAGAAGGCGGAGGCGGCCCAGAAGGCCGCCGCGAAGAAGGAGCGCGAGGAGAAGGCCGAGACCAAGGCCAGCCGCTCCTCCACCCGCGACGCCGGCAGCTTCAAGCCCCAGGGCTCCTACACGGTCGCTCAGGTCCAGGCGATGGCGCGGCAGATGGTGCCCGCCGGCCAGTTCCAGTGCTTCAGCAACATCGTCAACCACGAGTCCACGTGGAACTACAAGGCCACCAACGCCTCTTCCGGCGCGTACGGCCTCGTCCAGGCGCTGCCCGCGTCCAAGATGGCCTCGGCGGGCGCCGACTGGCAGACCAACCCGGCCACGCAGATCAAGTGGGGCCTGAACTACATGAACGACCGCTACGGCAGCCCGTGCGGCGCCTGGGACTTCTGGCAGGCGAACAACTGGTACTAGGCCGCTTGCGGCCCTACCGCGCTCAACCTCGTCAGACCCCCCACCGTCCTTCGGTGGGGGGTCTGTCCCGTGTACGGTCGGTGCGAAAGCTCCAGGGGGGAGTGGTGGGGAAAGACGGGGGTAGAGGACGGATCATGTCGCGAGTGCCAGGGTGGATCGGTCGGCTCGGCGCCGGACTGAGCGAGATGGGCGAGCGGTTGAACGAGAAGCGTCGCGAAGAGGACGCCGACTCGGACACCGATGAGTCGAACGACCCCGCCAACGCGGAGCAGGAGCACGTGCCGCCGCCGCCCGCGTACGCGCCGGACGTGGCGGCCAGGCCCGATCCCGTGGCGGCCCTGCCGTGGGGGATGCGGGTCCGCGCGGCCTCGCGACGGCGGTCACCGCGATCCTCGGCTTCGTCATCATGGGCCTGGTCGGCTGGTTCGTGGTCTGGCAGGTCATGGAGAACGCCGACGAACTCTCGGGGCAGGTCCAGGACGGCATCGAGGACCTGCGCAAGTGGCTGCTCAACAGCCCCTTCCACGTGACCGAGGACCAGATCAACGACATCGCCAAGAGCCTGCGCGAAGCCGTCGGTGCCAACACCGAGGAGCTGACGTCCGCCGGCCTGGAAGGCGTGACGGTCATCGTCGAGACGCTGACCGGCATGCTGCTCGCGATGTTCTCGACGCTCTTCCTGCTGTACGACGGCAAGCGCATCTGGCAGTGGTTCCTGAAGCTGGTGCCGGCGAACGCCCGGCCCGGCATCGCCGGCGCGGGCCCCCGGGCCTGGCGCACGCTCACCGCCTATGTGCGCGGCACGGTGATAGTGGCCATGATCGACGCCATCTTCATCGGCCTCGGCATCTACTTCCTCGGCGTGCCGATGGCCGTGCCGCTGGCCGTCATCATCTTCCTGGCCTCGTTCGTGCCGCTGGTCGGCGCCGTGGTCTCCGGAGCCCTCGCGGTGGTCGTCGCGCTGGTCACGCAGGGCGTGTTCACGGCCGTGATGGCGCTGGCCGTGGTCCTCGCCGTGCAGCAGATCGAGGGGCACATCCTCCAGCCGTTCATCCTCGGCCGCGCGGTGCGGGTACATCCGCTGGCCGTGATCCTGTCCGTCGCCGCGGGCGGCATGGTCGCCGGGATCGGCGGGGCGGTCGTGGCGGTGCCGCTGGTCGCCGTCACCAACTCGGTCGTCGGCTATCTGCGGTCGTACTCCCGCGAGGCGGCGCTGAAGAAGCGGGCGCCGCTGCCGCCGGGGTCCGCGGCGGTGGAGGCCGCCGAGGAGAAGGCCGCCGGTCAGGCTTGATATGCGAGTGGCCCGGCCCGAAACCTTGAGGGTTTCGGGCCGGGCCACTCGTATGAGGAGCTACGCGAGGACGTCCTCGGAGTCCAGCGTGACGCCGACAGCCTGGATGACCGCGGCGATCTTGACGGCCTCCTGGATGACCTCACGGTCGACACCGGCCTTGCGCAGGACCTGCTCGTGCGAGTCCAGGCACTGGCCGCAGCCGTTGATCGCGGAGACCGCGAGGGACCACAGCTCGAAGTCGACCTTCTCGACACCCGGGTTGCCGATGACGTTCATCCGCAGACCGGCGCGCATCGTCCCGTACTCCGGGTCGGAGAGCAGGTGACGCGTGCGGTAGAAGACGTTGTTCATCGCCATGATGGCGGCGGCCGACTTGGCGGCCGTGTACGCCTCGGGGGAGAGGTTCGCCTTGGCCTCGGGCTCCAGCTCGCGCAGCACCTTCGGGGAGCGGGACGCGATGGCGCAGGCCAGCACGGTGCCCCACAGCTGCTGCTGCGGCAGGTCGCTGTTGCCGATGACCGAGCCGAGGTTCAGCTTCAGGTCCTTGGCGTAGTCCGGTACGGCGGACTTCAGTTCGTCGAGTGCCATGTCAAAGGCTCCTGTTCACTCGCCGGAGAGCAGCGCGACCGGGTCGAGGGTCTCGTCGCCCTTGGTCCAGTTGCAGGGGCACAGCTCGTCGGTCTGGAGGGCGTCGAGGACCCGGAGGACCTCCTTGGGGTTACGGCCCACGGAACCGGCGGTCACCATCGTGAACTGGATCTCGTTGTTCTGGTCGACGATGAAGACGGCGCGCTGCGCGAAGCCGTCCTCGCCCTCGATGCCGAGCGCGCGCATCAGCTCGTGCTTCGAGTCGGCCAGCATCGGGAAGGGCAGGTCGGTCAGGTCCGGGTGGTCCTTGCGCCAGGCGTGGTGCACGAACTCGGAGTCACCGGAGAAGCCGAGGATCTGGGCGTCACGGTCGGCGAACTCGTCGTTCAGCTTGCCGAAGGCCGCGATCTCGGTCGGGCACACGAAGGTGAAGTCCTTGGGCCACGCGAAGACGATCTTCCACTTGCCCTCGTAGGTCTTGTGGTTGATCTGCTCGAACTCCTTGCCCTGCTCCAGGGAGACACAGGCGGTCAGGTCGAACTCGGGGAACTTGTCACCGACAGTGAGCACGCATACTCCTTGCGACGAAGAAAATCCCTTTTGGGGATTTTCCTGCGGGGTTGGACTGATGACGATGGTGGCACAGGGTGCATTGATTAGGGAAATAGCTAGAGTGGGTCATGTTGATCGGAGGTAGTTATCAGTGCGAGCCATAAATAGGGGCAAGCAGAGCAACGGCAAGCAGCCCAGCCTGGCGCAGCTGCGCGCCTTCGCCGCGGTGGCCGAGCATCTGCACTTCAGGGACGCCGCCGCCGCGATCGGGATGAGCCAGCCCGCCCTGTCGGGTGCCGTGGCCGCGCTGGAGGAGGCACTGGGTGTCCAGCTCCTGGAGCGCACCACGCGCAAGGTGCTGCTCTCCCCGGCCGGCGAGCGTCTCGCCGTGCGGGTCAGGGCGGTCCTCGGCGAGGTCGAGGCGCTCCTGGAGGAGGCGGACGCCGTCAAGGCGCCGTTCACCGGGGCGCTGCGGCTCGGCGTGATCCCGACCGTCGCGCCCTATCTGCTGCCGACGCTGATCACGCTGGTCCACGAAACCTACCCGGACCTGGACCTCCAGGTACACGAGGAGCAGACGTCCTCGCTCCTGGAGGGGCTCGCGGCGGGGCGGCTCGACCTGCTGCTGCTCGCGGTGCCGCTCGGCATGCCGGGGGTGACCGAGCTGCCGCTGTTCGACGAGGACTTCGTACTCGTCACGCCCCTCGACCACTGGCTCGGCGGCCGCGAGGGCATCCCGCGCGAGGCCCTCAAGGAGCTGAACCTGCTGCTGCTCGACGAGGGGCACTGCCTGCGCGACCAGGCCCTGGACATCTGCCGCGAGGCGGGCCGCGCGGACGCCCCGGTGACCACGACCGCCGCCGGACTCTCCACCCTCGTCCAGCTGGTCGCGGGCGGTCTCGGCGTGACACTGCTGCCGCGCACCGCCGTGCGCGTGGAGACCAGCCGCAGCAACCAGCTGCTCACCGGGTACTTCGCGGACCCGGCGCCGACCCGGCGGATCGCGCTCGCGATGCGGACCGGTGCGGCGCGGGCGGCCGAGTACGAGGAGCTGGCCGAGGCGCTGCGGGGGGCGGTGCGGCCGCTGCCGGTGCGGGTGGTGTGAACCCGCACCGGCAGCGGCCGGTTCGATGCCGGTGCGCGGCGGGCGGGCCTACTCCGTGCGCAGGCCCTCCGGCCGCATCATCCGCCACAGCGGCGGCAGGCTGAGCAGGGTCACGACCGCGACCAGCACGGCGCCCGCGGCCGTCAGAGGGACGAACATCCACCAGTCGGTGACCGACTTCTGGATCATGCGGACCATGACGTAGCCGAGGCCGAGGCCGCCCACGACGGCGAGCGCCAGCCCGATCGCGACGGGGATCGCCGTCTGCCAGAGCACCGACCACGCCATCGAGCCGCGCCGCGTACCGAAGGCCGTCAGGGCCGCCAACAGGCGCTTGCGCTCCCGTAGTTGCTCCAGCATCGACACCAGCATGGACGCCGCGATCAGCGCCATCGTGGCCATCGCGCCGATCTGTAGCCCGGTCTGGATGGTGGCGTACTGCTGGTCGCGCTCGACCGCGCGCAGCGTGATCACGTCGAGGAACGGGTCGATGCGGGCCGCGGTGTTGCGGATGTGCTCCTCGGCGTCCGGGTCGTCCGGATCGACCTGCATCATCGCCGTCGTCGTGGCGTCGACCAGCTTGGACCGGTCGACCGCGCCGGGGGTGGCGTAGACGCCGTCGTGCAGCTCGCCGCCCGGGTCGGGGCGCGCCCTGACCGTGCGGGAGTCGGCGGGCAGCGTCCACAGGACGTGCTTGCTGACGGGCTCGTCCCAGCTGGAGGGGTTGAGGTCGAGCTGCTCGCCGGGGCGGGCCGACGCGTCGACCCACTTGTTCATCCGCTTGTTCCCGGTGTGTACGACGAAGGTGTCACCGTCCTCGCACGAGCCGATGCGGGCCAGCTCGCGCAGGTTGGCGCAGGTGCCGACGGTCAACTCCGTGGTGGGGCGCAGGGCGTCGGGGTCCTTCAGCCTGCCGGGCCTGACGGCGTACGTGGAGACCGTGCCGATGACGTTCTTGACACCCTTGGTCGTACGGAACTCGTCGATCATCCGCCCGGCGAGCCTCCCGTCCCCGACATCGGCCGAGACCACCAGCTTGGCGCGGCCGGGGTCGTTGCCCGTGACCCGGTTGAAGTCGTCGTGCATGGCGCCGAACAGCATCTGGAGGGCGACCGCGCCCGCCACCGCGACGGTGATGCCGCTGACCGCGCGGGCCGCCGTACCGCTGCTCAACTGAAGTCTGCGGGTGGCCAGTTGCCAGGGCACCGGGCCGCCGCCACGCAGCCGGGCCATACTCGCCTCGACCAGCCACGGCAGCAGCGCGGCCAGGCCCACCAGGGTGAGCGTCGAGCCCAGGCCGATGGCGTAGACCGACGGGGCCATGCCGCCGGCGACGCGGCCCGCCGCCAGCAGGACGGCGAGCCCGATGAGCGGCATCAGGATCCGCCACCACATCCGGCGCTTGCGGGGCTTGGCACTGCGCACGACACCGAGGGGCTCGATGGAGACGGCACGCAGCGAGATCATCGTGACCACGACGGCCGTGACCGGAACGGCCACCAGGATCAGCGCGGCGAGGGCGGGCAGCGGCACCACGTCGGAGGGGAAGGCGCTGACCCGGTACAGGTCGATGACACCGGCCAGTTGGCGCAGGGCGAGGAAGAACGCCCAGCCCAGGGCCAGGCCGAGCAGCGCCCCGCACAGGGCCTCGCCCGCCGCGATCCGCCGCACGCTCCGCGCGTCGGCGCCGACCAGGCGCAACGCGGCCAGCCGCCGGTCGCGGCGCTCCCCGCCGAACCGGACCGCCGTACCGATGAAGATGACCACGGGGGTCAGCAGGACCACGCAGATCATGACGACGAGGACGAGCAGGAGCGGATCCAGCGGCTCGGCGGGCAGGTGGAAGCCGTAGGTGTCGACGCGCTGGCCGCCCTTCTCCCTGGTGAGGGAGTCGGAACCGGCGTAGTAGTACAGCTCCTGAGGGCTCGTCAGGCCCGCGTCGCCGAGGGTGCCGGTCACGCGGTAGGCGCTGAAGCGCTCCTTGAGGAGGGCGCCCTCGGAGCTGTCGAGGAGCTTGCGCAGGGCCGGGGAGACGACCATCTCGCCGGGGCCGGGCAGTGCGTCGAGGCCGGGCGGCAGCACCGGGTGCTCGCCCTCGGCGCGCACGATACGGCCGCTGACCGTCACATCCCGGAAGTCGGTGGGGGAGTCGCGCTGGAGGACCGTCCTGTCGGAGCGCTTGATGCCGTCGGAGGAGAACTGCCCGGAGGGCGTGCGGGCCGCGCCGCGGTCGTCCAGTGCCTGCAACAGCTGCGGCACGGACGCCGCGCCGAGCAGCAGCGCCACCCCGAGCCCCACGCCGACGGCGGTCAGGATCGTGCGGGCCCAGCCCTCGCGGCCGCCGCCGAGGGCGAAGCGTATGCCGAGGGCGAGGTCGCGGAGGAAGCCGCCGCCGGGGCGCGCGCCGCCCGGGGGGTGCGGCGCCCCCGGTCCCGTACGCGCCTTCGTGGGGGCGTCGAGGCTCATATGACCCGCTCCATGTCGCGCGACCTGCCGTCGCGTACGACGATCTCGCGGTCGGAGTAGGCGGCGACACGGGTCTCGTGGGTGACCAGGACGACGGCCGTGTTGGCCGAGCGGGCGGCTTCGGTCAGCAGCTCCATCACGCGCTCGCCGTTGAGCGAGTCGAGGGCGCCGGTCGGCTCGTCGGCGAAGATCACGCGCGGGCTCGTGGCGAGCGCGCGGGCGACGGCGACGCGCTGCCCCTGGCCGCCCGAGGCCTCGCCGGGCCGCTTGGCGGCGACGTCGTCGACCTCCAGGCGCTCCATCCACGTACGGGCGATCGCCTCGGCCTCCTTGCGCTTGGCGCCGTTCAGCCGCAGCGGCAGCGCGACGTTCTCGACGCAGGTGAGTTCCGGCACGAGCTGGCCGAACTGGAAGACGAACCCGAACTCGCTGCGCCGCAGCGCGCTCAGCTCGGCGTCCCGCAGGCCGGTCAGCTCGCGGCCGTCGTAGGTGATGGTGCCCTCATCGGGGCGGACGATCCCGGCGAGGCAGTGCAGCAGGGTCGACTTGCCGGAGCCCGAGGGGCCCATGACGGCGACGACCTCGCCGGGGTGGATGGAGAAGGCCGCGCCGTCCAGCGCGGTGGTCGGGCCGTAGGTCTTGCGGAGTCCGTGGGCCGTGAGGAGGGAGCCTGCGGGGGTCATGGGGAGCGCACCTCCTGGGCGAGCTTGCCGAGGCGCGCGGCGGTCAGCTCCAGCCAGCGCAGATCGGCTTCGAGATGGAAGAGCGCGTGGTCGCAGATGAGCTGGTCGGCGAGGTCGCCCTTGCGTTTGCGGTCGGTGAGGATGCGCATCAGGCGCAGGTGCTCGGCGCGCTGGACATCCAGGAGTTCGGCGGCGTCGCGGTCGGTGAGGAGCGCGAGGACGACCTTGGTGTAGAGCGTCGACTGGAGGTAGGGCTCGGGCTTCTCCGGGGTGGCGAGCCACCGCTGGACGTCGGTGACGCCGGCGTCGGTGATCGCGTACCGCTTGCGCTCGGGACCGCCGCCCGCCTCGATGCCGTCGACCTCGACGAGGCCGTTCTTCAGCAGCCGGGACATGGTCGAGTAGACCTGTCCGTAGTGCAGGGGCTTGTCGTGCCCGAACTTCTCGTCGAAGGCCCGCTTGAGGTCGTAGCCGTGCCGGGGGCCCGATTCCAGGAGACCCAGAAGGGTGTGGGCGATGGACATGGCGAGCACTATACATGGGGTGTATACGTGCCGTGTATACGCCCTGTGTAGAGCGCACAAGTTCGAAAAGGGGGGCAACCTTCCGGCCTCTGAAACCGTCGGTTCCTTAGGGGCAGGTGCTCATTGTCACGTCCGGAAAAGACCGGATCGCAAGACGTTTGTCCCTAGGTGCGGTGTTAGCTTCATGAGCTGACTTAGCGACCAGCGACTTGCCAGTGAGAAGACGGGGCGTACGGGACGTACGCGTCGTACGAGACGGAAGCGGAGCACTCTCAGTCATGGGCCGAGCCGAAGAACGACAAGCGCGGCAGCGCGGTGCCCGCCGGGCAGTGCGCGGGCGCCCGTCCGGCGGGGGCAAGCCCAAGCGCACCGGCATACGCCGCTTCTTCACCTGGAAGAAGCTCCTTGGGACGTTCTTCGGATTCATCCTCCTCGGCATGGGCGCCTTCGTCGTGCTCTACCTGGTGATCGACATCCCCGAGGGCAATGCCGCGGCGAAGCGGCAGAGCAACGTCTACAAGTACAGCGACGGGACGATCCTGGCGAGGGACGGCAAGGTCAACCGCGAGATCGTCGACCTCGACAAGGTGCCCGAGGAGGTCCAGAAGACCTTCGTCGCCGCCGAGAACAAGTCCTTCTACAAGGACCAGGGCGTCGACTTCAAGGGCACGGCGCGCGGCGTCCTCAACACGCTGACCGGCAAGGGCAAGCAGGGTGGCTCGACGATCACCCAGCAGTACGTGAAGAACTACTACCTCACGCAGGACCAGACGGTCAGCCGCAAGCTGAAGGAACTGGTCATCTCGCTGAAGGTGGACCGCGAGAAGAGCAAGGACGACATCCTCGCGGGCTATATCAACACCAGCTACTACGGCCGCGACGCCTACGGCATCCAGGCCGCCGCCCAGGCCTACTACGGCGTCGACGCCAAGAAGCTGAACGTGCAGCAGGGCGCCTACCTCGCCGCCCTGCTCCAGGCCCCCAGCCAGTACGACTGGCAGGCCGCCACCCCGACCGGCAGGAAGCTCGTCAAGGCCCGCTGGAACTACGTACTCGACAACATGGTCGAGGAGGGCTGGCTGGACTCCGGCAAGCGCGAGGGGATGAAGTTCCCCGTGCCGGACGACCCCAAGGCGCCGCCCGGCCGTGAGGGCCAGATCGGCTACCTCGTGGAGGAGGCCAAGCGGGAGGTCCTGCGCAACAGCGGCCTCAGCGAGGCCGAGTTCGCGGCCGGTGGTTACACGGTCACGCTGAACATCGACCCCAAGAAGCAGAAGCAGCTCGAGAAGGCCGTCGACAAGAAGCTGAACGACAGGCTCGACCGCAAGAACAACAAGGCGGACGCGCGGGTCCAGGCGGGTGCCGCCTCCGTCGACCCCAAGACGGGCAAGGTCCTCGCCATGTACGGCGGCGTGGACTACGTGAAGCACTACACGAACAACGCCACGCGCCGCGACTACCAGTCGGCGTCCACCTTCAAGCCGCTGATCCTCGCCGCGGCCCTGGAGAACGGCTCCAGGACGCAGGAGGGCCTGCCGATCACCGCGAGCACCGTCTACGACGGCACCAGCGAGCGGCCGGTCAAGGGCGGCGACGTCGCGTTCGCACCGCCCAACGAGGACGACAGGAGCTACGGCCCCGTCACCGTCCAGAAGGCGATGAACAAGTCCGTCAACTCCGTCTTCGCGCAGATGGGTGTGGACGTGGGCATGCCCAAGGTCATGGAGACGGCGGGCAAGCTCGGCATGGACGTCAAGGGACTGCCCGCCGTGCCCGCCCAGACGCTCGGCTCCATGGGCGCGAGCCCGCTGGAGATGGCGGGCGTGTACGCCACGCTCGACAACCACGGCAAGAAGGTCACCCCGGCCCTGGTCGGCTCCATCGAGCACAAGGACCGCACGGTCGACCTGCCGGACCCGATCGGCGACCAGGTCGTCCAGCGCGGCACCGCCGACTCGGTCACCTCGGTCCTGACCGGCGTGGTCGACGACGGCACCGGCAGCGCGGTCCGCAACCCCGCGCAGGACGTCGCCGGCAAGACCGGTACCTCCGACGACAACAAGTCGGCCTGGTTCACCGGCTACACGCCGAAGCTGGTCACCTCCGTAGGCCTCTTCGGCGAGGGAGCGGCCGACACCAAGGAAGCGGGCAACCAGGTGTCGATGAGGGGCGCGGGCGGCCGTCCCCGCGTCGACGGCGGCAGCTTCCCGGCCCAGATCTGGGCGGCGTACACCTTCGACGCGATGGGCTCGCCCAGCTCGTTCGACCTCGACACGAACATGGGCGCCGCCATCGCGCCGGTCCCGGACCCGTCGTCGAAGGCCCCGAAGGACCCGTCGAGCACGCCGACGAAGCCGGAGGACGACGACGAGCCGTCCAAGGAACCGTCGAAGACGCCGTCCCCGACGAAGTCGTCGACGACGCCGACCCCGACGCCCACGCCGACGCCGACCAGGACGACGCCGACCCCGAGCGCCGACCCGGACCCGACGGAGACCGACGGGCCCCCGGACCCGGAGGACGGCCGACCCAGGGACTGATCCGTGCACGACAGGCGCCCCGGACCACCATGGTCCGGGGCGCCTGTCGTACGCGCGGTCCTCGGCTCAGTTCCGGTTCAGCTCGAACCAGACCACCTTGCCGGTGCTCAGCCGTGTGGCGCCCCACCGCCGCGCCATCTTGTTGACCAGGTAAAGACCGCGACCGCCCTCGTCCGTGGCGCGCGCCTGGCGCAGGCGGGGCAGCTGCGGCACGTCGTCGCCGACCTCGCAGCGCAGTACGTCCGTACGCAGCAGCCGCAGCGTGATCGGCCGCGAGGCGTACCGCACGGCGTTCGTCACGACCTCGCTGACCAGCAGCTCCACCGCGTCCGTCATGTCCTCCAGGCCCCAGCGGACCAGCGCGCTGCGGGCCAGGCGGCGGGCGCGGGAGGGTGTCGCGTTCTCCGGTTCCAGGAACCAGTACGCGACATCGCTCGGCGCGATCCCGTCGAAGCGGGCGGCGAGCAGCGCGATGTCGTCGTCCCGGTCGCCCGGACCGAGCATGTCGAGCACCTCGTCGCAGAGCGCCTCCAGCGGCGGCGGATGGTCCGGCCCCGTCAACTGGGCGGTCGCCGCGAGGCGTTCGCGCAGCTGCTCTATGCCGGTCCACACATCGCGCAGGCGGGACTCGACGAGCCCGTCCGTGTACAGGAGCAGCGTCGCGCCCGCCGGGGCGTCCAGCTCCACGGCCTCGAAGTCCACGCCGCCCACACCGATGGGGGCGCCCGGCGGCACACGCAGCACCTCGGCGCGGCCGCCCAGATGCAGCAGGACGGGCGGCGGGTGACCGGCGTTGGCGATGGTGATGCGGTGCGAGACCGGGTCGTAGACCGCGTACAGACAGGTCGCCATGCGGTCGGAGCCGAGCCGCTGCGCCTGCTCGTCCAGGTGGTGCAGGACCTCCTGGGGCGGCAGATCGAGCCCGGCGAGGGTCTGCGCCGTCGTCCGCAGCTGGCCCATGATCGCCGCCGATGTCATGGAGTGCCCCATGACATCGCCCACGACCAGCGCCACCCGGCTGCCCGGCAGCGGGATCGCGTCGTACCAGTCGCCGCCGACCCGGGCCGTCTCGGCCGCCGGGAGATAGCGCGAGGCGAGCCGCACCCCGGTCGGGCGCGGCAGCGTCTCGGGAAGCATCGTGCGCTGCAACTCGTCGGCGATGTACGCCTCGCGGCCGTACAGGACCGCCTTGTCGATGCCGAGCGCGCTGTGCGTGGCCAGCTGGGCGGCGACGAGCAGGTCGTCCGCCTCGAAGGGGTGGCGGTCCGGGCGGCGCAGGAACACGGCCGCGCCGATCACCCGCCGCCGGCCCCGCAGCGGCGCCAGGATCGCCCGCTGCCCGGACGGCACGGTCCGCCCCTCGCCGAGCAGTTCGGGCAGCGCGGCCCGCGCCGCCGCCGAGTCCGCGAAGACGGGCCGCACGCCGCGCAGCACCTCGGCGAGCGCGCCGCCCTGGCGCACCTCGCACAGCTCGGCGGTCCCCATCACGTCCGTGATGTCGGGCGTCACCACCTGGAGCGAGGGCGGCGGGCCGCCGTCGGTGTCCGGCTCCTCGGCGCCCTCCTCGATGGAGCGCAGCCGGTCCGTGCGGCGCAGGCGCAGCACCAGCGGGCCCGAGGGCCGCTCGTCGCCGACGGGCAGCGGGTCGCGCAGATAGACCAGGATCGCGTCGGAGAAGGTCGGGACCGTCGCCCGGCACAGACCCATCACGATCTCGTCGAGGTCGATGCCGCGCGCGATCCGCCGGGTCGCCGCGCCCACGAAGCGCAGCCGGTCGCCGTCGCGGCGCATCGCCACGGGACCGGCGCCCGGCGGCTGCGGCCGGCCGGTGCGCCGCTCCTCGCCGTGCGGCGGGCCCGACGGCGGGCCGGGCTGCGCGGGCACGCCGTCGGGCGCGGGGCGCGGGCGGCCGGGGTCCGGCTCGGAGGCGGACGGCTGGGAATGCTCACTGGTCGGCGGCACCGATGCTCCCGGGGATGTGTCGCGCGCGCCCTGTGACGTCTCGGGGGAACGCAGCAGCGCCCCGCGGGGATCCGCGGGGGCGGTCGGCCGGGCAACTGGTGCCTTGCGACCCTCGTGGGGGGTGAGGTGCTCCGTCACGCGTTTCGAATCCGTCCGTCCGGGGCTGCGCGCCGTGCGCGCCGTCCAGCGTTGCACGTCGCTCAGCCGCGTCGGCAGTGCAGAAAGATCTGATGTTCCGGTGGTACGTCGCTGCTGGCGGGCGCGTACGCGTACGTGTCCTCGCCGGTGATCTCGAAGCCCGCGTCCCGCACGACCTGCCGAAGTTCGTCCCGCAGGTAACCCGATACCCGGATTGTGTGGCCCAGGAACGGGATCGCCGCGTCGTCGAGGTCGGCCTCGACCATGGACAGCTCCATCAGGCCTCCCGGCCGCAGCAGCCCGTGGAGCCGGCGCAGCGCCCCGGGGATCTCCGGACGCGGCAGCATCAGCAGGGCGAAGAAGCAGGCGATGCCGTCGAACCGGCCGATTCCGGCCGGGCCGTCCGCCGCCAGGTCCGCGATGTCGATCTGCCGGAACTCGGCCGCGGGCACGTTCTTTTCGGCCAGGGCCAGCATGCCCGCCGAGAGGTCCGTGCCGAGGACGGAGTGACCCTTCTCGGCCAATTGCAGCGCGGTCGGCAGACCCGTGCCGCAGCCCACGTCCAGGACCCGGGAACCGGGTGCGAGCGCGTCGGCGAGACGGCGGCCCGCGGCGAGCTGACCGTCCTTGTGCGGGAAGGCTTCGTCGTAGTGCTGTCCGATGGCGTCAAAGGCCTCGGCCTGGCCCCTGCGGTCCTCGCTCACGTTCTGCCGCCCTTCAATGACTTCCTGTCAGACAGCGCGCGGACTCTCGGAGTTGTCGCTGTGCGCCCTTGCGGAGGACGATCCTACGTTTGAACCACGGGGGCGCATCAAGGGTCTCATGAGGACACATGCGCGGGCGTACGGTCCCAGTCATCCGGAAGGGGTGGTACGACCCAGGACGGATCGGGACGCCAGTGCTGCCAGCCGTCCGAAAACGGTGCCCCCCAGGCCTCGATCACCTGGAGGGCGGCCCGGCCGGCGGCGCGTACGTCAGCGGCCTTTTCCGGGTCCATCAGGCCCACCCGCAGGGCCTCGGCGAACTCGTCCTCGTCGTGCCAGCGCCAGCTGCCGTCGGGGCGCACGGAGATGTCCAGAAAGTGATCCTCGGAATCCACGCCGCCCGTCCAGCGGGTGCGCGGTTCCTCCAGGTTCACGTACCAGTTCTTGAACCGCCAGCCCGGGTCCCAGAACAGCCAGACCGACCACGGGTCGCCGGGGCGGGCCAGCTTGAGGACGCCGGTGCCGAACCAGCGGTCCCTGCGCACGGCGCGCGGTTTGGTGTAGCGGGTGGCCAGGGGCTCGAGGTGCAGGGGGGTCCCGTCGGCCAGCACCGGCTTGACGCATTCGGTGCCGGGCGCCATCCAGACGGCGAGCAGGTCCTCGCTGTCCTGGACGACGGTGACGGGACGACAGATGTGCACGCGGTCCCCCGCGTTCTCCCGGTACCGCCACAGGATGTGGTCCCCGGGGGCCCACCGGGCCGCCGCACCGTCACCGTCCGTCGTCTTCCCGTCGAGGTCTGTCATGGACAGATATTAGACGGGCCTCCTGTGACGGGTCGGCGCGCTGAGCCCGGTGCTGCGGACGCGCCCTAGGGGCGCGTCATGCGCAACACGTCCAGGGCCTGGTCCAGTTGCTCCAGGGTGAGGTCGCCCCGGTCGACGTAGCCGGCCTCCAGGACGACCTCGCGGATCGTCTTCCGCTCGGCCAGGGACCTCTTGGCGACCTTCGCCGCCTCCTCGTAGCCGATGTACTTGTTCAGCGGCGTCACGACGGACGGCGAGGACTCGGCGTACTCCCGGGCGCGTTCGCGGTTGGCGGTGATCCCGTCGACGGTCCGGTCGGCGAGCAGCCGGGAGACGTTGGCGAGCAGCCGGATCGACTCCAGTACGTTCTTGGCGATCACCGGAAGCATGACGTTCAGCTCGAAGTTGCCGGCGGCGCCCGCCGCGGCGACCGTCGCGTCGTTGCCGGTGACCTGGGCGGCGACCATCAGCGCGGCCTCCGGGATGACCGGGTTCACCTTGCCCGGCATGATCGACGAACCGGGTTGCAGATCCGGGAGGTTGATCTCCGCGAGGCCGGTGCGCGGGCCCGATGCCATCCACCGCAGGTCGTTGGCGATCTTCGTCAGGCCCACGCCGATGGTGCGCAGCTGGCCGCTGGTCTCGACGATGCCGTCCCGCGCGCCCTGCGCCTCGAAGTGGTCGCGCGCCTCGGTCAGCGGCAGCCCCGTGGCCCGCGCGACCTCGGTGATGACGGCGGCGGAGAAGCCGGGCGGGGTGTTGATGCCCGTACCCACGGCCGTGCCGCCGAGCGGCAGTTCGGCGAGCCGGGGCAGGGAGGCCTCCAGGCGCTCGATGCCGTACCGCACCTGGGCCGCGTAACCGCCGAACTCCTGGCCGAGGGTCACCGGGGTGGCGTCCATGAGGTGCGTGCGCCCGGACTTCACGACGTCCGCGAACTCCTCGGCCTTGCGCTCCAGGGCGGCGGCGAGGTGGTCCAGGGCGGGGATCAGATCGCCGGTCACCGCGCCCGTCGCCGCGATGTGGATCGAGGACGGGAAGACGTCGTTCGAGGACTGCGAGGCGTTGACGTGGTCGTTGGGGTGTACGTCGCGTCCGAGCCGTTCCGTCGCGAGCGTGGCCAGGACCTCGTTGGTGTTCATGTTCGACGACGTGCCGGAGCCGGTCTGGAAGACGTCCACGGGGAAGTGGGCGTCCCAGCGGCCCTCGGCGACCTCGGCCGCCGCGTCCGCGATGGCGTCGGCGATGTCCTTGTCGAGCACGCCGAGGTCCGCGTTGACCTTGGCGGCGGCCCCCTTGATCCGCGCGAGGGCGGCGATGTGGGCGCGCTCCAGGCGCTGTCCCGAGATGGGGAAGTTCTCCACCGCGCGCTGGGTCTGGGCACGCCACTTGGCGTCGGCGGGGACCCGCACCTCGCCCATGGAGTCGTGCTCGGTCCGGTACTCGCCGGTGCGGTCTTCGCTGGCGTCGCTGGTCATGCCGTGAACCTACCTCTCCGTTCGAAGCCCGTCGAAAAGCCCCGCGAAGTTGAGCACTTGTCTTGTTGCAGGTATTCCCAAGCTCTCTACCCACCAGTAAAAACCGTGGGTAACACCAATCCGGGGAGGCGCGATGAAGCGCATCAGACGCAGCGGACGGGCTCGGCTGCGAGGTACGTTCGCGGCGGCCGTCGCGATGGCGGCCGTGCTCGGCACGGCGGCCGGGGCACCCGCCCGGGCGGCGGACGGGCCGAAGGCGAGGGCGGCCGCGTCCGCGCCGCTGCCGCCCGACCTGGAGAGGATCCGGGCGGCCGAGGCGACCAAGCTGTACGGCAGCCCCGCCGAACGCCCGATGGCCGAGCGAAAGACGGGCCTGATCTCCCTCGGCGACAGCGAGATCTCCGGTGAGGGCGTCGGGACGTACGAACCGGGCACCGACGGCCCCGACAACTGGTGCCACCGCTCGCCGGACGCCGCGATCCACCGGACGGGCATCCCCGCCGACGTGACGTACAACGTCGCCTGCTCGGGGGCGCGGACCGACAACATCAGGATCGGCGGCCAGAAGCAGTACGCCGACGAGCTGGTGCAGAGCGACAACCTCGCCATCAAGGCGCGCAACACGAGGATCAAGACGATCCTGCTCGTCGTCGGCGCCAACGACGACCTTCAGTTCTCACCCGTGATGACGGACTGCGTGACCCGCTATCTGCTCAGCCAGGGACCCTGCGCGGGCAAGTACCACGACGGCTGGCAGGCGCGCGTGGACGCCCTCGTGCCCAAGGTCGAGCAGTCCATCCGCGACCTCAGGACCGTCATGAGGGACGCGGGTTACCAGGAGGGCGACTACCAGCTCGTCGCCATGGGCTACCCGAGCCCGATCGGACCGGACTTCCGCGACAACCCCGCGTTCCCCGGCAAACTGGTCTGCGGCGGGCTCGGTTACGACTCCGACACCGAGTGGGGCCGCAACTACGCGGTACCGACCTTCGAGACCGGCATGCGCCGGGCCGCCAGGAACGCCGGCGCGACCTACCTCGACAACTCCCGCCTCTTCCACGGCCACGAGGTCTGCATGGAGGACACCTGGGCGCGCGGCCTCCACGTCGACCTGACCAACCCCTTCCCGCCGGACGCCAACTCCGTACGCCAGTCCTTCCACCCCAACGCCCGCGGCCACGCCGCCTTCGCCTCCTGCCTGACGCAGCTGTACGCCTCCGGCAAGCGTGAGGCCAGCTGTGCCGACCCGGCGAGCACGGGCAGCCCGAAGCTGTACGAGGGCGCCTGGGGCGATGTGTTCAAGCCCCTGAGGAACGAGGCCACCGGGACGTGTGTGGACGTCGACGCGTCCAAGAGCCGTAACGGGACGAAGGTGCAGGGCTGGGAGTGCACCGGCAATCGCAATCAGACATGGTGGTACGACGGCTCGCGGGGGTCCCTGCATACGGGGCTGACCCAGGACCGGTGCCTCGACGTGCCTGACGGCGCCTATAAGGAAGGCGCCGCCGTGGTGTTGTGGAACTGCCACGGGGGTGGCAACCAGAAGTTCGTCCGGGAGGGCGGGACGGTGCGGCCCGCTGCCGCGAGCGGGCTGTGTCTCACCCTTGCGGGGGGCAAGGAGCCGGTGCGGCTTCAGAAGTGTGCCGGGACCGCGAATCAGCGGTTCGCCTGAGGGTTGGCTTTGTGCGGGTGCGTCGTGGCTGGTCGCGCAGTTCCCCGCGCCCCTTCGGGGCGCGTCCCCTGAGGGGCGCGCCCCCTTACGGTTGCTTACGCCAGGCCCGGGCCCCGCACCGGGATGTGCGTGAACGTCGGCTCAGGGGCCGGGTTCTGGAAGAAGTCGTTGCCCTTGTCGTCGACGACGATGAACGCCGGGAAGTCCTCGACCTCGATCTTCCAGACCGCCTCCATGCCCAGCTCCTCGTACTCGACGACCTCGACCTTCTTGATGCAGTCCTGCGCGAGGCGCGCGGCCGGGCCGCCGATCGAGCCGAGGTAGAAGCCGCCGTGCGCGTCGCACGCGTCGGTGACCTTCTGGGAGCGGTTGCCCTTGGCGAGCATCACCTTGGAGCCGCCGGCGGCCTGGAACTGCTCTACGTAGGAGTCCATCCGGCCCGCCGTGGTCGGCCCGAAGGAACCGGAGGCGTAGCCCTCGGGGGTCTTGGCGGGACCGGCGTAGTAGACCGGGTGGTCCTTCAGGTACTGCGGCATCTCCTCACCCGCGTCGAGCCGCTCCTTGATCTTGGCGTGCGCGATGTCGCGGGCCACGACCAGCGGGCCGGTGAGCGACAGGCGGGTCTTCACCGGGTGCTTGGTCAGCTCGGCGAGGATGGCGTCCATGGGCTGGTTGAGGTCGATCTCCACGACGTCCGCGGCCTCATCGAGGTGCTCGTCCGTGGTCTCCGGCAGGAAGCGCGCCGGGTCCGTCTCCAGCTGCTCCAAGAAGACGCCCTCGGCGGTGATCTTCGCGGTGGCCTGGCGGTCGGCCGAGCAGGAGACGGCGATGGCGACGGGCAGCGAGGCGCCGTGCCGGGGCAGGCGCACCACGCGTACGTCGTGGCAGAAGTACTTGCCGCCGAACTGCGCGCCGATGCCGATCTTCTGCGTCAGCTCGAAGACCTTCTCCTCCAGCTCCTTGTCCCGGAAGCCGTGCCCGGTCGGCGACCCCTCGGCGGGCAGCTCGTCCAGGTAGTGCGCGGAGGCGTACTTCGCGGTCTTCAGGGCGAACTCGGCGCTGGTGCCGCCGACGACGATCGCCAGGTGGTAGGGCGGGCAGGCCGCCGTACCCAGGGAGCGGATCTTCTCCTCCAGGAACTTCATCATGGAGGCCTCGTTCAGGACGGCCTTCGTCTCCTGGTAGAGGAACGACTTGTTGGCGGAGCCGCCGCCCTTGGCCATGAAGAGGAACTTGTAGGCGCCGCCGTCGGTCGCGTACAGCTCGATCTGCGCGGGGAGGTTGGACCCGGTGTTCTTCTCCTCCCACATGGTGAGCGGGGCCATCTGCGAGTAGCGCAGGTTCAGCTTCGTGTACGCGTCGTAGATGCCCTGGGAGAGCGCCTTCTCGTCCTCACCTTCGGTGAGGACGTTCTGTCCGCGCTTGCCCATCACGATCGCCGTGCCGGTGTCCTGGCACATGGGGAGCACGCCCGCGGCCGCGATGTTCGCGTTCTTCAGCAGGTCGAGGGCCACGAACTTGTCGTTGGACGACGCCTCGGGGTCGTCGACGATGCGCCGCAGCTGGGCCAGGTGCGCGGGCCGCAGATAGTGCTGGATGTCGTGGATCGCCTCGGCGGCGAGCTTGCGCAGCGCCTCCGGGTCGACCTTGAGGAACGTCCGCCCGTCGGCCTCGAAGGTGGAGACACCCTCGGAGGTCACCAGCCGGTACGGGGTGGTGTCCTCTCCCAGCGGGAGCAGATCGGAGTACTCAAACTCTGGCATTACGGCCATTCCTCACTCGGCAGACAGCGGCGCGGCCTCCATTGGCGACGCGCCAACCAGCGTAGAACGCGCGAAGCGGGCCGAGTCTGTGAGGTAAGGCTCAGTAGGGCGCGGCCGGGCTCCCGCGGGTTGTCCACAGGGCTAGTCGCGATCTATCGCGTCTGGGTACGCTGCTGGGGTGGACCTCGAAAAGCGCCTCCCGCAGCCCGATCCCGCCGCAGCCGACGAGCCGGGACCGCTCCGCGCCTCGGACGCCGACCGGGACCGCACGGCGGACATCCTCCGCGACGCCCTGGCCGAGGGCCGCCTGACCGCGGAGGAGCACGCCGACCGCGTCGAGGGGGTCTACCGCGCCAAGACCATGGCCGAACTGCGGCCGCTGGTCAGCGACTTGCCCGCGGGACAGGAGCAGCCGCGGGCGGAGTTCAGGCCCGGGCCCGCCCCGTTCCGCCCCTCCCCGGGAGCGGTCCCGCCGGTCGCCGACGAGAACATGGTCGCGGTGTTCAGCGGCTGCGTCCGCAAGGGCCGCTGGCGCGTGGCCCGCCGCACGCACGCGTACGCGATCTTCGGCAGCGTCGAGATAGACCTGAGCGAGGCGATCTTCGAGCAGCGCCAGGTGGTCATCAAGGCCATCTCGATCTTCGGCTCGGTCGAGGTCCGCGTCCCGGAGAACGTGTCGTTGCGCGGCAGCGGCGCGGGTGTCCTCGGCACTTTTGAGGTGGACACGCTCGACTCCGTCGACCAGGACGCCCCCGTCGTCTTCGTGGACGGCCTGGCGGTCCTCGGCAGCGTCGAGGCGCGCCCCCAGCGCGGCAAAATCGTCCGTGACCTGCATCAGCGCCTGCGCAAGCACCTCGGGCACTGACGGCCGGGGCCCCGGGAGGGGAAGGCGGACCTCCGCGTATCGGAACTCAGTGCATAGGCGCGCACACAGCGGGTAGAGCTTGCTGCATCGTCTCTCGCTCGCGAAGCCGTCGTCAGGAGTAGACCGTGCTGCAACCGTCGCATCAGTCCCTCAAGGTCGCCGCTGTCCCGGCTCAGCGGGGCCCGGCGCGGGACCGGACCGATGACGCGCCATGGCATACGGAGGCCGTGTGCCGCCGCGACGAAGCCGGACTGTTCTTCGCCCCGTCCAAGGAACCGACCGCGGCCAGGCTCTCGCGCGAGGAGGCGGCCAAGCGCGTCTGCGCCCGCTGTCCCGTGATGGTCGCCTGCCGTGAGCACGCCCTGCTCCAGCCCGAGCCGTACGGCGTGTGGGGCGGCCTCACCGCCGCCGAGCGCCGCGTGGTCCTCGCCCGCAGGCGCAGGCGCGACCTGGAGCTTCAAAAGGCGGCGCACGCGGCGGGAGTCGCCGCCGCGGGATAGCCCCCGGGCACAGGGGAAACGAGAGGTAACGCGAGGTAAGGGGGCGTCCCCCGCACGGGACGCCCCCTTACCTCGTACTACGTGGCGCGACCTCGTACTACTTCGCGCGGTCGAAGTCGACCGCGCTGTAGGCGCGCAGCTTCGAGAGCCGGTGGTCGGAGTCGATCTTGCGGATCGTGCCCGACTTGGAGCGCATGACCAGCGACGAGGTGGATGCGGTGGCCGCGCGGTAGCGGACGCCCTGGAGCAGCTCGCCGTCGGTGATGCCGGTCGCGACGAAGAAGACGTTGTCGCCCTTGACCAGGTCGTCGGTCGAGAGCGTGCGGTCCAGGTCGTGGCCCGCGTCGAGGGCCCGCTGGCGCTCGGCGTCGTCCTTGGGCCACAGCTTGCCCTGGATCACACCGCCCAGGCACTTGATCGCACAGGCCGAGATGATGCCCTCGGGAGTGCCGCCGATGCCCATCAGCAGATCGACGCCGGTGCCCTCGCGCACGGCCATGACCGAGCCCGCCACATCGCCGTCCGAGATGAACTTGATGCGGGCGCCGGTCTCGCGGATCTCCTTGACGATGCCCTCGTGGCGGGGGCGGTCCAGGATCATGACCGTGACGTCCTCGGGGGAGGAGTTCTTGGCCTTGGCGACGCGGCGGATGTTGACCGACGCGGGCGCGTTGATGTCGACGTAGTCCGCGGCCTCGGGTCCGGTGACCAGCTTGTCCATGTAGAAGACGGCGGACGGGTCGAACATGGCGCCGCGGTCGGCGGCGGCCAGGACGGCGATGGCGTTCGGCATGCCCTTCGCCGTCAGCGTCGTGCCGTCGATCGGGTCGACGGCGATGTCGACCTCGGCGCCGGTGCCGTCGCCGATGCGCTCTCCGTTGAAGAGCATCGGGGCCTCGTCCTTCTCGCCCTCCCCGATGACGACGACGCCGTTCATCGAGACGGTGTGGACGAGGGTCCGCATGGCCCTGACCGCGGCGCCGTCCGCGCCGTTCTTGTCGCCGCGGCCGACCCAGCGGCCCGCGGCCATGGCGGCGGCCTCGGTGACCCGGACGAGCTCCAGGGCGAGGTTGCGGTCGGGGGCCTCGGGGGAGACCTCCAGCTCGGACGGAAGATGATGCTCGGTCATCGGGACGCACCTCTCTGCTGATACGACGACGGCCGGATGAGGGATTGTGAACGACTCTATCTGTAGGCCGACAAAATGAGCAGTGGGCCCCACGCATGAGCGGACCGGGCGGGAGGGGAGATACCGGCGGAAGGTCCGTGCCGGGCGCCTGAGACCATGGGGGCGTGGCAGGCAGACAAGGCAACCAGACCGTCAAGAACATGCTGTGGTCGTTGGTGGTGATCGCCCTGGTCGCGGGCGTGATCTACATCTTCGTCCCGCATGACGAGTCCGAGACCCCGGTCAAGCGGGTCGACTACCGCGTGGAGCTACTGACGGCCCGGCGGGCCGCGGCGTACCCCGTGGCGGCGCCCGAGGGCCTGTCCAAGGAGTGGAAGCCGACGTCCGTGCGGTTCAACGGCGCCGCGCACGACGACTGGCACCTCGGCTTCCTCGACCCCGGTGGTGAGTACGTGGCGGTCAAGCAGTCCACCGCCAAGCCGGCCAGGTTCATCGAGAAGGCCACCCAGGACGCCACGAAGACCGACGCCACCGAGAAGATCGGCGGCCGGACGTGGCAGCGGTACAAGGGTTCGACGTACGACGCCCTGGTGAGCACCGAGAAGGGCGCGACGACGGTCGTCACGGGCACGGCGTCGTTCGGGCAGCTCGCGAGGATGGCGCAGTCGCTGAGGACGGCGTGAGCGTGGCGCGGTGAGCGTCAAGTGACGCGAAGGGCCCCCGGCGGTGTGCCGGGGGCCCTTCGCGTGGCGGTGGAGCGTGCGGGGTCGCTGTCGCTCAGACCGTGGTGACGACGTCGTCGTAGGCCAGGCGCGGGGAGCGCGGGAACCAGGCGTCCTCGCCCGGCTTGCCGATGTTGACGATCATCAGCGGGGTGTGGTCGTCGTCCAGGAACTCCTTCTGGACGCCGGCGGGGTCGAAGCCGGTCATCGGGCCCGCGGCCAGACCGGCGGCGCGGACGCCGACGATGAAGTAGCCGGCCTGGAGGGTGGCGTTCACCAGCGCGGCCTGCTCACGGGCCGGGCGCTCGGCGAAGAACACGTCCTTGGCCTGCGGGAAGTGCGGGAACAGCGCCGGCAGCTCCTCGTGGAACTCGTTGTCCGCGGAGAGGATCGCGACCAGCGGCGCGGTCGCCGTCTTCGGGCGGTTGCCCTCGGCCATGTGGGCGACCAGGCGCTCGCGGGCCTCGGGGGAGCGGACCAGGGTGACGCGCAGCGGCGACTGGTTGAAGGCGGTCGGGCCGTACTTGACCAGGTCGTAGATCGCCTGGACCTGCTCCTCGGTGACCGGCTCGTCGGTGAAGGTGTTCGCGGTGCGGGCCTCGCGGAAGAGCAGGTCCTGGGCGGCGGGGTCAAGGGCGAGGGACATGGATCTACCTTCTCGTTGCGTGTTGTGGATCAACTGGCACCACCGACAGTACGGCACTTTACGTTTAAGATTCAACCAAAGCTGGGGCGTCGTGATCCGCTTCACATGAGCGTGTGTGCCCGGCCCGGTCAGTCCTCGGGGGCGTCCGCCTCGGCGTCCTCGCCCGCGAGGGCCGCGTCCAGACGGGCGCGCGCCCCGTCCAGCCAGCGGCGGCACACCTTCGCCAGCTCCTCGCCCCGCTCCCACAGGGCGAGCGACTCCTCCAGGGTCGTGCCGCCGGTCTCCAGGCGGCGTACGACCTCGATCAGCTCGTCCCGCGCCTGCTCGTACCCGAGCACGTCCGCCGGGCCCGCCGCCTCGTCCGTCTTGCTGGTCATGCGCCCACCCTAATGGTCGGTTTGTGTGGTTCGTACGGTGAATTCGCCCTCGGCGACACGGGCCCTCAGCTCCTCGTCGGCGCCCACCTCCGCCGGGGCCCGCACCACCGCGCCGTCCGCCTTCTGGAGCACCGCGTACCCCCGCTGGAGGGTCGCGGCGGGGGAGAGGGCCACCACGCGCGCGTGGGTGTGCGTCAGCTCCGACGAGGCCCGGTCGAGCAGGTGCCCGAGCGTGCGCCGCGCCCGGTCGGCCAGCGCCGCGACCTGCTCCTCACGCTCCTCGACCATGCGGTGCGGATGCTCCATGGAGGGGCGCCCCAGAGCGTGCGCGAGGCCGCGGTCCTCGCGGTCCAGGAAGGCGTCCATGCAGCGCCGGGCGCGCTCGCGCAGGGCCTGCACGCGCTCGTACTCCTCGCCGACGTCCGGTACGACCTTCTTCGCGGCGTCGGTCGGGGTGGAGGCGCGCAGGTCCGCCACGTAGTCCAGGAGGGGGTTGTCCGGCTCGTGCCCGATCGCCGAGACCACCGGCGTACGACACGAGGCCACCGCCCTGATCAGCTGCTCGTCCGAGAACGGCAGCAGGTCCTCCACGCTGCCGCCGCCCCGCGCCACGATGATCACGTCGACCTCGTCGAGCGCGTCGAGGTCCTGCACGGCCTGGACGACCTGCGGCACCGCGTGGACGCCCTGGACGGGGACGGTGCGCACCTCGAAGCGGACGGCGGGCCAGCGGTGCCTGGCGTTCTCCAGGACATCCCGCTCGGCGGCCGAGGCACGGCCCGTGACGAGGCCGATGAGCTGGGGCAGGAAGGGCAGGGTCTTCTTGCGCTCGGCCGCGAAGAGGCCCTCCGCGGCGAGGCTCTTCTTCAACTGCTCGATCCGCGCGAGCAGTTCACCGACGCCGACGGGCCTTATCTCGGCGGCCCGCAGGGACAGCTGGCCCCGGGGGGCGTACCACTCCGGCTTGGCGTGGACGACGACGCGGGCGCCCTCCGACACGACGTCCGCCACGGCGTCGAACACCTGGCGATAACAGGTGACGCTCACCGAGATGTCGTGCGACGGGTCGCGCAGCGTCATGAAGACGACGCCGGCGCCGGGCCTGCGCGACAGCTGGGTGATCTGCCCCTCGACCCAGACGGCACCGAGCCGGTCGATCCAGCCGCCGATGAGCCGGGATACCTGCCCTACGGGCAGCGGCGCGTCCGCGGATGTGTTGAGAGCCATGCGGCCGAGCGTAGCCGCAGGGTGTGACAGCGGGGCGCGGCTGGTCCGGAGCGCTTCGGCACGGGGCGAACGGCCCCCACTCCGTCGCTTCGGCACGGGGCGAACGGCCCCCACTCCGTCGCTTCGGCACGGGGCGAACGGCCCCCACCCCGTCGCTTCGGCACGGGGCGAACCGCCCCTACCCCGC
>NZ_JODF01000079.1:0-28639 GCF_000717945.1 Streptomyces sp. NRRL S-920 | reverse complement strand
AGGAGACCGCGGACGGGCCGGCCCGTCCGCGGTCTCCTCGCGGTCCCGCCCTTCCCGCGCCGCCGCCCGCTCTTCCTTCTCCTTCGCCTTCGCCCTCTCCCTCTCCTTCTCCCTCTCTCGCTCCTTCTTCTCCTCGCCGTCCTCGCTCTTCGTGGCGGACGGCGAGTCGGAGGTGCCCGTCGCGTTCGCCGCCGGCACGGCGTCGCCCGGGGCCGCGGACCGGCTCGGGGACGGGCCGGTCCCGCCGTCCGGGGCGGACGCGGCGGTGGGCTCCCCCGAGGGCCCCTCGGCGCCCAGTTCGGCGAGGCTCAGGCCGCCCGCCGCGAGGGCGAGGCCCGCGGTGGCGAGCAGGACCTTGCGGCGCCTGCGCCGGTGAGCCCGGCGGCCGCGTTCTTTGCGTCCGCCTTCTTTGCGTCCGCTCTCCGCGCGGCTGCTTTCCTTGCGGCGGGCGCGGCTGCGGGGCCGCCGTACCTCCTCGTCGTACGGGTCCTCGCTGCCGCCCGGTTCCCCACGCGCGGCGACGGCCTGCCCGTGCTCGACCCGCCCGTACTCCCGGCAGGATTCGGCCGGGGTTCCGCACCCAGGGCAGGCGAGGGCGCCGTTGAGGTGCCTGCGGCACGGGTGGCAGTAGTCCATGAGGCATGGAGGCTAGGTGTCAGGCCGTCGGCAGCGGAAGCCGCCGCTGTGAAAGTTGTGTGCGGAATCAATAACTCCGGGTGCGGCGGCGTTGTCAGTGGCAGGAGGCATGATCGGTGGCATGACGCAGAACTCCTCCGGCGTGCTGCACGCCCTCGCCCATGAGCACCTTCCCTCCGATGTGGCCGAGCGGTGGCTCGGGCTGCTGCGGCCCGGCGTCCGGCTCGCCCCGGCGGGTGGAGATGAGGCTGTGGTGGGGCAGTTGGGCGGGGAGCCGCGGCTTCCGGATGACGTGGAGTGGCCGGAGTGGGAGGGGCACGGGCCGCTGTCGTTCGTCGCCTCGGTGGACTGCGCGGCGCTGCCCATGGGGGTACTGGACGTGCCGTTCCCCGCGGCGGGGACGCTCGCCTTCTTCTACTTCGACGGCCAACTGGACGACGGGGACGCCCTGGTGGACGTGGACGACGTCCCTTCGAGGGCGGGGGCCCGCGTGCTGTATGTGCCCGCGGGAGCACAGGTCACCGCGCGGGAGACGCCGGACGAGCTGGATGCGTACCCCCATGTCCCGCTGGCCGCGCGGGTGGAGCTGACGGTGACCGAGCCGACGCATCCGCAGGTCCAGCGGGTCTTCGCACCGGGCGCGCAGCCCTTCCAGAAGTACGAACACCCGCTGTGCGCCGACGCGTTCGTCGAGGCCCTCTGGGAGTGCGACGCAGAGGCGGGCCACCAGCTCGGCGGTACGCCGCAGTCGGTACAGGGACCTGTCGAGCTGGAGGTGGCCAGGGCGGCGCTGGGGCAGGGGGTGGACTGGCAAGACCCCCGGCTCATCGACGAGATGGACGAGTGGGTGCTCCTCGCGCAGTTCGACACGGACGAGGCGGCGGACATGATGTGGGGCGACGACGGCTGCCTCTACTGGCTCATACGCCCAACCGACCTGGCGGAACTCCGCTTCGACCGGGCCCTGTTCACCTGGCAGTGCTGCTGAGCGGGCTGGGTGGCTGGCGCGGCTGGCCCCGCCCGGCGGTGCGGTTTGACGGGGCGCGGGGCGGTGCGGCTGGCCCCGCCTGGCGGTGCGGCTGAGCGGGCCGTGTGGCGGTGCAGCTGAGCGGGCCGTGTGGCGGTGCGGCTGAGCGGACTGACCGGCGGCACTCCTGACCGGCCCGCCCGACGGTGCCGCCGACCCCGCCCAGCGGTGCTGCTGACCGGCCCACCCGGCGGCACTCCAGACCAGCCCACCCAACGATGCCGCCGACCCCGCCCGGCAGCGCCGTCGGGCGTGGCCAAGGCAGCGGCTCGGGCTGCCCCGGCCCGGCGTCCGGCTCGTCCCGGTGGGCACTCTCGGCTTCGCTCGAGCAGGGGGCGCCCCCATCGCGTTGCCGCCCTCCTCCGCCTTGCATCTCGACGCACCAGACCCCGCTCACCAGCGCAGAAAGGGAACCGCCACCCGAGTACGGCCTGATCCGCCGGACAGGCCCTAGGCCCGGCCCAGTAGGCCCCTCAAGCGGCGTGCCCGTAGGACCAGTTCCAGCTCGAAGCGGCGGTCCGGGTCGTCGATCTCGTCGCCCCACAGCTCCCTGATCTGGCGCAGGCGGTAGCGGACCGTCTGGGGGTGGACGCCGAGGCGGGCCGCCACCTCGGGGGCGCCGCCGCGGGTCTCCAGCCAGGCGAGGAGGGTCTCGGCCAGGCGGCGGCCGTGGGCGGGGCCGCAGTGGTTCAGCGGGGCCAGGCAGCGGCGGGCGAGGTCCTCGATCAGCTCCTCGGGCTGGAGGAGCACCAGGGCCTCGGTGTGCTCGGTGCAGTGCAGTACCTCACCGGAGGGCAGCAGGCCGCGTTCCATGAGCCGCACCGCCGCCTCCGCCCAGCGCAGCGACTTCGCGGCGTCGGCGAGCGGCACCGGCGGGCCGATGGCGCCCGACCAGCCGGTCATGGCGCGGCGCAGCAGTTCGGGGCGCCCGGCGGCCTCGGGGTCGGGCACGACCATGCGGGGCTGCTCGGCCTCCATGTCGAGCAGGACGCCCTCCCCGACGGCGGGTGCCACGGCCTCCGGTGCGGGGCGCAGCAGGACGCCCACGGCGACGCGGTCCGGCAGCTGCCAGCCGACCCGGGCGGCCCGCTCCCCGAGGGCGTTGCCGAAGGGGGCGCCCGGGGCGGCCGAGGGGCCGGAGCCGTGGCCGGACGCCGCGCCCCCGGTGGATTCGGCGCGCCGCTCCGACAGCAGCAGTTCCATCAGCTTGCGTTGCAGCCGCAGCCGCTCGCCCGCCTCCCGCGCGGCGGCCTCGGCGTATCCGCGTACGGACTGGTCGACCAGGCCGTCCAGGTACTCGAAGCCCGACTCGGCGAGTTCGTACATGGCCGGGGGCGGGATCTCGATCTGCTGGCCGATCTCGGCGAGGCGGCGCCAGGCCAGGCGCACGCCGAGGCGGTAGATCGCCTGGAGCGAGTCGAGGCTGCGGCCGTGCAGACCCTCCCCGCGCCCGAATTCCTGGAAGACCTCCAGGTGGTAGCGGGGCCGCCCTTCCTGGGAGGCCAGCTGCTGGACGAAGCCTTCGAGGGCGCGGCGTATGCCGACCAGCGCCATGGGCTCACCCGAGTCGTCCAGGACGACGGGCAGCCCGGGGTACTCGGCCCGGATCTCGCGCAGGATGTCCTGGGCGAGGGAGGGCACCTCCTCCAGGGCGAGCGCGGCGAAGCGCCGCACCTGCCGGGGCGGCACGTCCCGCCAGGCCGAGCGCCCGGACGCGGAGCCCTGGCCCCCGGCGGAAGCGCCCGCGGCGGGAGCGCCCGCGGCAGGAGCGCCCCCGGGGGTGGCGGCCCCGGCGGCTTCGGCGGGCTGGATGTCGGTCGCGGCCACGGTGGCTCACTGACCCCGCGACGGTGTGTCGTAGTGGACCAGCGGCGTGTTGGGCTGGTCCGGCGTGGCGTCGAGGAGCGCGACGATGCCGAGGGCGGCGCCCACGGCGAGCAGCGCTCCGGCGGCGACGGTGAGTGATGCGGCGAGCAGTCGGTGCATGGCGAGGGCCAGCCTCTCTGTCGGAGGTCGTCCCCACCCTGGGCACGCAGGCGGCCATGACCACGCGGTGTCGGTCATGAATGTCCTGGTCGCACAGTCCCGGCCGGCCCCGTCCGGCAAGGGCCCAGTCTCTGCATCCATTGACACCTAGTCAAGGGTCGGCCTACGGTCCCCGCCCATACATACGGCTCGGTAACACTTCTCCCGCCCATAGCCCAGGAGTGCCCCATGCGCCGCACCACCTCGCCATTTTCCCTGGTCATTCTCGGTCTTGGCGCGTTTCTTCTGGTCCTGGCCCCGATGCTGGCCTGGTACGTGGAACCACGCGCCAAAAGAACACCGACCGATATCGACACGATCACCGTCTTCAAGGGCAAAGGAAGCTATTTCGACACCGCGAAGGTCAAGACAGTTCACGACAAGAACCTCACGGTCACCCGCCAGGTGCGCGGCGACGTCGCCGACAGCGAGGAGAGCGGACGGGCCGTCTGGGACGTGTCGACCTCCGTCGACCCGGACAAATCGCTGCCCGCGGCCGACCCGCACGACTCGCTCCAGTGGACGGTGGAACGCTGGGTCACCGACCGCAGGACGAACAAGCCGGTGCACTGCTGCGGCGAGCAGCCGCGGTTCGAGGGCGAGGCGTACCTGAAGTTCCCCTTCGACGTGGAGAAGCGCTCCTACCGCTGGTGGGACAACACGCTCGGGGCGACCGTGCCGCTCACGTACCGGGGCACCAAGAAGATCCAGGGGTACGAGGGCTACCGCTTCACGGCGACGGTCGAGGCCACCAAGACCGGCACGCGCCAGGTGCCGGGCCGACTGGTCGGCCAGCCGAAGAAGAGCCAGGTCATCGCGGATGAGTTCTACGCCAACCACGGCATCGAGCTGGTCGTCGACCAGCGCACGGGCCGGATCATCTACGCGGCGATCGGCCCCCGCAAGACGCTGCGCGCGCCGGGCTCCGACAAGGACGCGACGCTGCTGCTGGAGAGCAAGCGCATCGGCTTCACCACGGCGACGCAGAAGGCCCAGGTGAAGCTCGCCAAGGACGACAGCGACCGGCTGAAGCTGGTCGGCGAGACCCTCCCGGTGGCCGCCGGCGCGCTGGGCGCGGTGCTCGCCGTGACCGGGATCGTCCTGGTCGTACGAGGGCGCAGGAACGACGGGGCGGACGGCCCCGGTGGGCGTGACGGACGCGACGGACACGACGGACCGGCGGAACCGGGAAGTCCGAATCCCGCACAGTCCCGAAGCGCCCTGCACCCCAGCACGATGTGATGAGACGTCAGCTGGAAATGGCGCGGAAATTGTCACCTCGGTGAGTAGACCCCGGGTAACCGGCAGCGAAAACTAACCACCCCCACCCGAGCACAGTCCCCGCACCACCTGCGCACAGACCGGACACAGCACCTTCGCAAGGCGACCCCACCGCCTCACCGCCCGGCCCGTCGCACCCCGTAGCACCCCCGCAGCACCCAGCAAGACCGTCCTGCCCGCCCGGACACCCCCACAGTTCCGCACCCTGAGACGAGTTGGAGCACGCATGCCCCAGCACGTACCGTCCTCGCTGCGCGCGGCCGCCCCGCGGCACGCGCAGCGACTGCCGGCGCCTCCCCCACAGCCGCGCCGGATCGTTTTTCTCGCCCACCGCGACCTGGACAACCCGGCCGCGGGCGGCTCCGAACTGCTCGTCGACCGGCTCGCCGACGGGCTCAGCAAACTGGGCCACCAGGTCACGCTGCTGTGCGGCGGCCCCGCGGCCTACCGCGACTACCGCGTGGTGTCCGCGGGCGGTGACCTCGGTCACTACCTGCGGGCCCGGTCCGCGTTCACCCGGCAGGTCGGCGACTGCGATCTGCTGGTGGAGGTCTGCAACGGCATGCCGTACCTGGCGCCGCTGTGGCACCGGGGGCCGACGCTGTGCCTGGTCAACCACGTCCACACCGATCTGTGGGGGATGCGCTTCCAAGGCGCGCTCGCCCCCGCGGCCCGGCTCGGCCGGAAGCTGGAGCACTGGGCCCTGTCCGGGGCGCAGCGCAACAACCTCCTGATGGCCGTCTCGCCGTCGACGGCCACCGCGCTGCGGGCGATCGGGGTGGAGCGCGAGCGCATCCGGATCGTGCACAACGGCGTCGAGGAGCCGGGCCCGCTGCACGCCCGCTCCGACGAGCCGCTGTTCCTGGCGATGGGACGCCTGGTCGAGTACAAGCGGATCGATCTGCTCCTGCGCCTGTGGGAGCGGGTCAGGCCCGTCACGGGCGGCCGTCTCGTCATCGTGGGCGACGGTCCCGAGCGGCAGCGCCTCGAACAGCTCGCCGGTCCCGGTGTGGAGTTCCGGGGCCATGTCTCCGAGGCGGAGAAGCACCGGCTGCTCTGCGAGGCCTGGATGCTGCTGCATCCGTCGGCCGTGGAGGGCTGGGGTCTTGTCATCACCGAGGCGGCGACGCGTTCGACGCCCTCGGTCGGCTTCGACGTCCCCGGGGTCCGTGACTCCATAGAGGACGGCGTGACCGGTCTGCTCGCACGCGGCGAGTCCTCCTTCGCCGCCGCCTGGTGCACGCTGGCGCTCAGCGCCGAGCGCCGCAGGGCGCTCGGCAAGGCGGCCGGCGAGCGGGCCACCCAGTTCCGCTGGGGCAACACCGTGCGGCAGTTCCAGGCGGTGGCGGCCGAAGCGGTCGCCGCCCATCACGCGCCCGCCGGGCCTCCCATACCCGCGCCCGCCGGGCCCCCGACCGCACAGGGGACTCAGTGAAAGACCCGTCCCTGCGTCGCTCCGCCACGCTCTTCCGCGCCTTCATGCGCGAGCAGCGGGAGCCGGAGCGCTGCTACACCCTTCTCGCCAAGGACGCCGCCGACCAGGTGGAGGCGTACGTCAAGGTGAAGGACCGCGTCGTCGTCGACATCGGCGGCGGCGGCGGTTACTTCACCGAGGAGTTCCGCCGGCGCGGCGCGCAGAGTTACCTCTTCGAGCCCGATCTCACGGAGATGACGGCGTCGGGCACCAAGCCCCCCGAGGGCTCGGTGCTCGCCGACGGCTATCTGCTACCGCTGGCCGACGAGGTCGCCGACGTCACGTTCTCCTCGAACGTCCTGGAGCACGTCGACGACCCGCAGACGTTCCTGAGCGAGATGGTCCGGGTCACCAGGCCCGGCGGTCTCATCTACGTCTCGTTCACCAACTGGCTCTCCCCCTGGGGCGGTCACGAGTGGGCGCCCTGGCACTATCTGGGCGCCGACCGGGCCCGCGCCCGCTATGAAAGACGTACCGGAAAAGCCGCGAAACACACGCTCGGCGAGAACCTCTTCGCACATCACGTCGGAACGACCCTGCGTCAGGTGCGGGGCCGTTCCGACGTGGACGTGGTGTCGGCACGTTCGCGCTACTGGCCTTTCCTGGCCGGGGCGATCACCAAGGTGCCGGGTGTGCGCGAGGTCGCTACCTGGAACCTCCTTCTCATTCTCAGGCGGTGTCCATGACCACGGTCCAGGCCCCACCCCCGGCCACCGTGCGGCCCACGACCGACGCCCCTGAACCCTCGCGGGGGCCGCGCTCGCGGCGCTGGCTGCTGGGGTTCTGGGCCGTGGTGTTCGTGCTGTTCCTCGCGGTGAAGCCGGGGCGGATGACGTTCGACACCAAGCTCGGTGTCACCGTCGACCCCTGGCAGTTCCTCTCCGACCTCGGCCAGCTCTGGCACGACCGCGGCGGCTTCGGCGGGATCCAGGACCAGTACGTCGGGTACGCGTTCCCGATGCTGCCGTTCTACGGCCTGGCGGATCTCGTACGGCTGCCGGTCTGGTTCGCCGAGCGGCTGTGGCTCTCGCTGATCGTGGCGGTGGCCTTCTGGGGCGCCCTGCGCCTCGCCGAACGCCTGGGCATCGGCAGCCGGCACAGCAGGCTGCTCGGCGCGGTGGTCTACGCGCTGTGGCCCACCTTCACCGTGGTCGTCGGCTCGACGTCCGCCGCGGCGCTGCCCGGCGCGTTCCTGCCGTGGGTGCTGCTCCCGCTGACGAACGAGCGGATCAGCGCGCGCCTCGCCGCCTGCCGCTCGGCGCTGATCATCCCCTTCATGGGCGGGGTGAACGCGGCGGCGACCCTCGCCTCGCTGCTCCCCGTGGCCCTGTACCTCCTCTCCCGCCCGAACGGGCCGCGCAAGCGGAAGCTGATCACCTGGTGGGTGCCGGGCGTCATCCTGGCCACCGCCTGGTGGATCGTGCCGCTGCTGATGCTCGGCATCCACGGCGAGAACTTCCTTCCGTACGTGGAGAACTCCGCCACCACGACCGGCACGATGTCGGCGACCGAGACGCTGCGCGGCGCCGGCAACTGGGTGGCGTACCTGAACTTCGGCGAGGCCTGGCTGCCGGCCGGCTGGACGGTGGCGACGGCCGTCGTGACCGTCGTCTGCTCGGCGCTCGCCGCCGCCCTCGGCCTCGCGGGGCTCGCCCGGCGTGATCTGCCCGAGCGGCGCTGGCTCGTCCTCACCGTCCTGTCGGTCGTCCTGATCACGCTGGCCGGGTACGGCGGCGCGTTCGGCGCGCCCTTCCACGAGACCGTCCAGTCCTGGCTGAACGGCGGGCTCGTCCCGTTCCGCAACATCTACAAGTTCCAGACGGGCCTCGCCCTCGCGCTCGTCTTCGGCCTGATGCACCTGGTGGGCGTCGCCTCCCAGGCGCGCGGGGCCCGGCCGGTGCGCGGAAGACGGTACGCGCCCGTGATAGCCGCGGTCCTCGTGCTGCCCGGTCTGGCCTGGCCGTACCTCAACGGCTCGATCCTCCAGCCCGGTTCGTTCCAGAAGCTGCCCACGTACTGGCAGACGACGGCGAACTGGCTGGAGAAGTACTCCCCCGACTCCCGTGCCCTCGTCGTCCCGGCGACCGCGCACGGCATCTACACCTGGGGCTCGCCCATCGATCAGCCCCTCGACGTGCTCGCCGAGTCGCGCTGGGCGCAGCGCGACTACGTGCCGTTCGGTACGCCGGGCAACCGCCGCGCGATGGACGCGGTCGAGCAGGCGCTGATGACCGGCGGCGAGGTGCCGGGCCTGTCCGACTACCTGACCCGTGCCGGGCTCTACTACGTCGTCGTACGCAATGACCTCGACCCGGACCAGGTCGGCCACGTCCCGACCTCGACGGTCAAGCGCACCCTGGAGGAGTCCGGCTTCAGCCGCGTCACCGGCTTCGGGCCCAAGACCACCGGCGGCACGATCCCCGACGACACGCCGCTCCAGGTTGAGGGCCTCTACCCGCGCGATCGCGCCGTGGAGATCTACGCCCCCGGCGAGGACGCCGAGCGCCCCGGCCAGGCCGGTCTGAAGCCCGTGTCCAACACGGCGGTCGTCAGCGGAGGCCCCGAGTCCCTGCTGCCGCTCTCCGCCGACCCCTCGATGCGGGACCGCCCGGCGGTCCTGACCGGCGACAACCACCCGGGCGTCGGGACCCCCGGCCTCCAGGCGGTCGGTGACGGACTGCGCCGCGCCGACACCCGGTTCGGCCTGGTCAACTCCAATACGTCGTACACCTACGGCCCCGACGAGCGGAACGCGCCCGACGCGGTCCAGGACCCCGGCAAGAAGCCGCACCAGATCCTGCCGACCGACGGCGTCGAGCACCAGACGACGGCGGAGCTGCGCGGCGCCAAGTCGGTGTCGGCCTCCTCCTACGGCAACTGGCTCTTCCACCTGCCGCAGTACGACCCGGTGAACGCCTTCGACGGCGACCCGGCCACGGCCTGGGCCGAGGGCGGTTCCGGCAGCGCGGACGGCGAGTGGATCAAGGCCGACTTCAACTCCGAGATCACCGTCCCGTCCTCCTTCCGCATCACCCCGCTGCCGCAGGACGGCGTGCGGGCCGCGCCCACCCGGGTGCGCGTGGAGACCGAGCGGGGCAGCGTCACCAGCTCCCTCCAGCCCGACGGCACACCCCAGCGCGTCAAGGCCCGCGCGGGCACCACCGACTGGATCAAGATCACGATCGTGGACACGCAGGAGGCGCGGCCCGGTCTGACGGGTGCGGGCTTCTCGGAGATCACCCTCCCCGAGGTGCGCGTCACCAAGCTCCTCCAGCTCCCGAAGGACGCCGAGAAGGCGTCCGGCGCCGAGGCGACGACGTACTCGCTGCACCGCTCCTCGGACCCGAACGCCCTCTCGCCGGTCAACGCGGAGGCGGGCCTGCACCGCCGCTTCACGACCACGGGCTCCGGTGAGTACGAGGTGAAGGCGAGCGCGGTGGCCATGCCGGGCGGCGCGCTGGACGAGCTGCTCTACAAGGTGGCCCCCGAGCAGAAGCAGCAGATCGTCGCCTCGGCCGACTCCACGGCCAGGCTCGGCAGGGGCCTGTCGGCGCGCAACCTCACCGACGGCGATCTGACGACGGCGTGGATCGCGGGTACCGACAACCGTCCGGTGATCCGCCTCAAGTGGCCGGACAAGAAGCCGGTGGGCGAGATCGTGCTGCCCGCCGCGGGCGGTCTGTCCACCCGCCCCGAGAAGATCGAGATCAGCTCGCCGGACGGCGCGGCGACCGCGAGCGTCGACGAGAACGGCATCGCGCGCTTCACTCCGATCACCACGGACCAGCTGGACATCACCATCACCAAGACGGCGCCGCTGGCGGTCCACAACCCGGTGGCGGACGACAACCTCCAGCTGCCGGTGGGCCTCACCGAGGTCTACGTCCCGGCCCTCGACGAGTACCGCACGCCGCAGCCCGACGCGTCGGAGCGCTTCTCCCTGCCCTGTGGCCAGGGCCCGGCGATGTCGATCGACGGCGAGCTGTACGAGACGAGCGCCAAGGGCAAGGTCCGTGACCTCACCGAGCGCAGGCCGGTCGAGATCAGCCTGTGCCAGCGCGGCAAGAAGGACACGGCGGTACGCCTGGACGCGGGAGCGCACAGCGTCGAGACCGGGGACGCGGGTCCGCTCGCCGTCATGGACGCCTCGCTCACCCGGGGTACCCCCGGCGAGCTGGACAGGACCGCGCGTGAGCTGAAGATCAAGGACTGGCTCGGCGACCGCCGCGAGGTGAGCGTCGGCGCGGGAGCGGCCTCGTACCTGACGACGTACGAGAACGTGAACGACGGGTGGAAGGCGACCCTCAACGGCAAGGAGCTGACCGCTCTGCGGCTCGACGGCTGGCAGCAGGGCTGGCTCGTGCCCAAGGGCGAGGGCGGCACGGTGAAGCTCAGCTACGAGCCGTCGCAGACGTACGAGATCGGGCTGATCCTGGCCGGTGTCGGCGTCCTGGCGCTCATCGCGCTGGTCCTCGTGCGGCGCCGCGAGCCCAACACGGACGTCCTGGCGCCCGCGCCGCCCGCTCCGGGTCCGATCCTCGGCGTGGTGGCGCTGACGCTGGTGGCCGCGGTGATCGCGGGCCCGTTCGCCCTGCTCGTCCCCGCTCTGGCCCTGCTGGCCTGGTGGCGGCACGCGCTCCTGGTGCCGATCGCGTTCCTGGCGATGGCGGGCGCGGGCGTCGCGGCGGCGATCGGCGCCGGGGAGGCGGTCAGCGAGGACGCGGGGGCGTTCGGCCCGGTGGCCCAACTCCTCGCGCTCATCGCGCTGTTCGCGGCGCTGGTGACCGTGCGGGAGCGTTCCGCGCGGTCGGACACCGCCGATACGTTGGTGTACGGGCCGGGCGGTGGTCCCGCTCCGGGACAGCCCGCGTATCCCCCGGCCCCGCCCGGGGCGGGCCCCACGGTCTCGGCCCGGGGCCCCGAGGCGGGGCAGGCGCCGCCCACGACAGGAGAAGGCACGCAGCGATGACCGCACTGGAACACCCGGCACGGCGTGCGGACGGCCCCGGCCGGCCGCCCGCGCGCGTGCCGTTCCCCGTCGTCGACGAGGTCTCCCGGCACTGCCTCCAGGAGGAGGAACCGGAGACCGTGCACATCGAGGTGCACCTGCCGGGCACCCCGGACCCGGCACGGCTGCGGGCCGCGTTCCACGAGGCCCTGCGCCGCCACCCCCGCATCCTGATGCGGGAGGCGCGGGGCCCGTGGTACCGCCGCCGCTACGAGTGGGAACTGACGGCGGACGCCGACGTGGAGGTGGTGACGTTCCCGGCCCCGGAGCGGGACGCTTTCAAGCGGGCCCGCGAAAGGGCCCTCGCCGAGGCGCCGCCCCTCACGTCCTCGCCGCCGATCCGCCTGGAGGTGGTGTCGGCCGGGTCCGGTGCCGCCTCCGGGCGGGGCGCGGACACGCCCGGGGGCCCGCCCGCCGACGGGGACTCCCCCGCCGACCCCGGCGCCGTCCTGTTCCTGACCATCAACCACACCGCCCTCGACGGTCCCGCCTGCCTGCGCGTGCTCGCGACCGCCGCCGAGATCTACGGGGGACGGGACAACTCCCCCGCCGCGCCGCCCACCCGTACGCCGGACAGCGCCCAAGCCGTCCCCCAGCCCCCGGCCGACACGCCCTCCGGGTGGGCGCCCCCGGCCCGGGTGGCGAAGGGGTCGCCCGAGCCCTCCCCGGGCAACGGCATGCTGATCGCGGAGCTGCCCGTGCCGCGGCGCCCCAAGGGGTCGCCGTTCACCGTGAACGACCAGCTCATGGTGGCGACCGCGCTGATGATCGCCCACTGGAACCGCGAGCACGGCGACCGGCCGCGTCCCTTGCGCATCACGATGCCGGTGGACGACCGGCCCCGCGACGCGACCATGCCGATCGGCAACGGCACACGGCTGGTCGAAGTCCCGTTCGGCGCGGAGGAGTTGGCCGACCGCGAGTGGACTCCGGACGCGATCCGCGATCTGCTGCGCCGCACCTCCGACCGCACCCGCGCCCTCAAGGCCCTGGCCCGGCCCCAACTGGGTCACGGCGCGACCCTGTTGACCGCGCCGGTGCTCCCGGTGACCCTCAGGGCGGCCGTCACGCGCGGCCTGCGCCGCGCCGCCGCGCCCTGGACGTCGACCACGCTCCTGAGCAACATCGGCCGCATCCCGTACGCCCTGGACTTCGGCGACGCGGGCCGCGCGCACGCCGTGTGGTTCTCCGCCCCGGCCCGCCTGCCGCGCGGCCTCACCGTGACCACCGCGTCCACGGCGGGCCGCCTGCACCTCGCCCTGCGCTGGTCGAAGACGCTGCTGAGCCACGGCGACGGGGCCCACCTGCGGGATCTGTTCGAGCACTACCTCCACGCGACGGAGCACACGCAGGCCGACGAGAAGGGAGGGCCGACGTGACCACCACGACCGACAAGCCCCCGGCCGGGCTCCGCGACTTCTACGAGAACCCGGCCGTCCCGGTGGCGTCCGGCGACGCCCGCAGCCTGCGCCAGGCCCGCATCCTCGCCGACGCGCTCGGCCCCGCCACGGCCGGCGCCGCCACCGTTCTCGACATCGGCTGCGGCGACGGCTCCGCCGCCGCGACCGCCGCACCGCTCCTGGCGGGCCACCGCGTCATCGGCGTCGACTGGTCGCAGGACGCCCTCAAGCGCGCCCACGCCCACCTGCCCTACGTCGTACGCGGTGAACTCACCGACGGCGGGCTGCCGTTCGCCGACAAGACGGCCGACGCCGTCCTGTTCAGCGAGGTCATCGAGCACCTGGTGGACCCGGACAGCGCCCTGGACGAGCTGAGAAGGGTCCTCAGGCCGGGGGGGCACCTCATGCTGTCCACCCCCAACCTCGCGGCCTGGTACAACCGCGGCCTGCTCCTCGCCGGGGTGCAGCCGGTCTTCTCCGAGGTGAGCCTGCGCGGCATCCACGGCCGCCCCGGCAAGGAGGTCGTGGGCCACCTGCGGCTCTACACGGCCCGCGCCCTGCGGGAGTTCGTCGCGGCGAGCGGCTTCACGGTCGTAGGCCTGTCCGGTGCGCCCTTCCACGGCGTGCCGCGCCCGCTGCGGGCCCTGGACCGGCTCGCCTGCGCCGTGCCGAGCGCCTCCTCCATCCTGCTGCTGCACGCCCGAAGGACTTGAGCCCGATGTGGTGGGGTGTGGCCGCGGCGCTGCTCGCGAACGTGCTCTACAGCACCGGGTTCGTCCTGGAGAAGCGGGCGCTGAGCGCCATGCCGTCGGTCAGCGTCCGCAACCCCGCCCGGCTGCTGCGGCTGGTGCTCGGCAGCCCGCTGTGGATCGGTGGCTCGCTCGCCCTCGCGGCGGGCTTCGGCGCCCAGCTCGCGGTGTACCGGACGCTGCCGATCGCCGCCGCGCAGGGCATCTTCGTATCGGGCCTCGTCCTGTTGCTGCTGCTGTCCTCGGTCCTGCTCGGCGAGCGGACCTCGGGCCGTGAGCGGTACGCGGTCGCCGCGATCCTCCTCGCGCTGCTCATGGTCGTGCTGTCGCTCAACGAGCACTCCGACACGGTGAGCCGCGGCGCGCCGGTGCCGCTGGTCCTCGCGGTCTGCCTGCCGTCGCTCGCCGCGGGCGTCTGGCTGTACAGCGCCGCCGAGCGCCGAGCGAAGCACCGCCACCGCATGCCGTCGGCCGGTGTCGAGTACGGCGTGGCGGTGGGCCTGCTGTACGGCGTGAGTTCGCTGGCCATCAAGGGGGTCTCCAGCCATCTGACGACCCAGGGCATCGGGGGCGCGCTGGTGGACCTGCTGCGCTCGCCGTACCCGTATCTGCTCCTGTTCACCGGTGCGTTCGGCCTGGTCATGTCGCAGGCCGCGCTCCAGCGCTGCCGGGCCTCGCTGATCGTTCCCGTGTGTACGACGGTGACCGCCCTGTTCACCGCGGTGCTCGGGACGCTGGCGTTCGGCGAGGCGCTGCCGGACGATCCGGTGCGCCTCGCACTGCGCATCGCGGGCACCGTGCTCGCCGTCTCCGTCCTGCTCGCCATGCCGAAGCACGACGGACCCCCGCCCCACCCCCCGTCCCCCACCAAGGAGTTGACAAGCGGATGAACCCCGACGACCCGCTGCTGAAGATCCTCGCCTGCCCGCTCGACAAGGGCCCGCTGCACCTGCTCGCCCCGGCGGACCCCCTCGTCCCGGACGAGGCGCTCTACAATCCGCGCCTGCGCCGCCGCTACCCGGTCATCGACGGCATCCCGCAGCTGCTGCCCTCCTCCGGCGAGCAGGTCCCCGAGGACGAGCACGAGCAGTTGCTCAAGCGGATATCCCTGTGACGGGGGGCCGCCCGTGACGCTCGCCGCACGCCTCGCGCCCTACGTCCCCGACCGCCTCATCGCCTCGCTGGCCCGGCTGGTCTATCCGCGCTTCGAGCCGGAACTGGCCCGGCTCGCCGACCTCTGCCCGCCGGACTGCGGCACCGCCGTGGACGTCGGCGGCTGGTACGGCCCCTGGTCGCGCCGCCTCGCCTTACGGGCGCGGCACGTGGTGACCGTCGAGCCGGTGCCGCACCTGGCCCGGCTGCTCGACGCCAGCACCCCCGGCAACGTCCGCGTCATCCAGGCCGCGGCCACCGACCGGCCCGGCACGGCCCGGCTCTGGCTGGCGCGCGGGGACAACGGCGAGCGGGGCGTGTCGTCACTGATCCGCCGCGACATCCACGCCACCGCCGTCGACGTGCCGTGCCTGACGCTGGACGGGCTCGGCCTGCGGGACGTCCACTTCGTCAAGATCGACGTGGACGGCAACGAACTGCCGGTGCTGCGCGGTGCGCGGGAGCTGATCACCCGCGACCGTCCGGCGATCTTCATCGAGTTGGAGTCCCGCATCCAGCCGATCGCCCCGATCGTGGACCTCCTCACCCGCCACCACGGCTACCGGGGCTGGGTGCTGCCGCACGACACCTGGCTGCCGCTCGCCGCCTTCGACCTGGAGGCGCACCAGCGCGCCACCTCGTACGTCGTCTCGCAGGGGCTGCTGCGCCGGGTCCTCACGCCCCGCCACCCCCGGTACGTCAACTCGGTGCTGTTCCTCCCGGAAGGCCGCCGCCCCGGGGCGCCCGTGGTGCGCGACGATGGAGCACATGCCGTCTAGCCCTTCCGCCGCGCCGTTCACCCCGCTGGACTTCCAGCTGGTGCTGCTGCGCCGCATGGCCGACCACAACCCGGACCTGGTGGAGGGCGCCCGCCAGGAACTCGGCGTTCCCGTCGCCCGGATGCGCGAGGCCAATCGCCGCTGGCAGGCGATGTCGCGGGGGCAGCGCTCCCGGGGCGCCGCGGCGCGCTACCGCTCGGTTCTCGGCGCCCCCGAGTCGGCTGTGCGCCGGGCGATCGGCGACCTGGAGTGCGAGGCGCTGGCCTGGCCGGTGCCGCTCTGGCCGGACCTGCGCTTCGAGGTGCTGCTCGCGCCGAACGGGGCGGTGTGGAACGAGTGGCTGGTGCGCGCGCCGGGGGCCGGTGGCCCCGTACTCCGTACGGTCGACGACCTCACCCCCTGGTCGTGCACGGTCGACGAGGCGGCGCGCGCCTTCGCTCCGGCGAGGCCCATGGAGGGGACGGCGCCGACCCGGTGGCGGCTCGCGTTCACCGCGCCGGACGCGGGCGGGCAGCGGCGGCGCTGTGTCGCGGAGTTCACGTGGGGGCTGCTGCAACGGATCTCGCTCGGGGACTCCGGAGCCATGCCGACGCCTTGAGGATCAGCTCCGTGACGCGACGCGGGGAGTTCGGTCCTCCCAACATCTGCTTATGATTTGGCGGTGTTCGATTCACGGCACATCAAGACGTTTCACGAAGTGGTCCGGGCCGGGTCGTACTCGGCGGCCGCCCGCTCCCTCGGCTATACGCAGCCCGCGATCACCCAGCAGATGAAGGCGCTGGAGCGGTCCGTCGGCACTCCGCTGTTCACCCGGGTCGGCCGGCGCATGCGGCTGACGGAGGCCGGGGAGGCGCTGTCGCGGCACGCCGGGATCATCCTGGACGACATCTCCGCCGCCCAGCAGCAGATGAACGCGATCACGCGGCTGCGGTCGGGGCGCGTGCGGGTCTGTGCCTTTCCGAGCGCCAACGCCACGCTCATCCCGGAGTCCCTGGCCCGCCTCGCCTCGGGGCATCCGGGGGTGCGCGTCGAACTCCTGGAGGACGAGCCGCCGGAGTCGCTGCGGCGCGTGGTGCGCGGCGAGTGCGACATCACGCTCGCCTTCACCTACCCGGGCCTGCACGAAGAGGTGCCCGACGAGCTGGCGGAGATCCCCCTGATGGAGGATCAGCTGACCGTGCTGCTGCCCACCGGGCACCCCATGGCACGCCGGCGTTCGGTCAAGCTCGCCGAGCTGGCGGAGGAGCGGTGGATAGCCGGCTGCCCGCGCTGCCGCGCCAACTTCCTGCACGAGTGCGCCGAGTTGGGCTTCGCGCCCGACATAGCCTTCACCACCGACGACAATCTGGTGGTGCAGAGCCTGGTCGCCGAAGGGCTCGGTATCGCGATGATGCCGGGGCTCGTCCTGAACTTCCTGTGCCACCGCAAGGTGACCGGCCGCGCCCTGGATCCCGCCTCGCGGCGCCAGGTCTCGGCGTACGTACTCAAGGACCATCTGCGCATCCCGGCCACCGCCCTCGTCCTGGACGAGCTGAGGACCGTGGCGGCCAACCGCGTCGGCTGCTGAGCCCGCCGGCCCGGAGCCGTCCGCTCCCCTCCGGGATCCATAAGCAGAAGTTTAAGGGTGGCCAAAAGACTGTCGTTGGACGTGATGGATCACTCGGCGGGACGCTGCCCGTATGACCACGCCGACCACGCACCGGGCCGCCCGGACCACAGAGCGCCTCGACACCCTCGTCGCCGATGTGCGCGAGGCCGTCGGGCGCGGCCTGCCCCCCGACCTGACCGCGTACCTGGTCGGCGAGCGGCTCGCGCCCCATCTCGGCGCCGCCGACCTGCTCACCGACGAGCAGTGCGAGGGCGACCCCGAGCGGTACCGCCAGCACGTCCTGCACGCCGAGCACGACGGCAGCTTCTCGATCGTGGCGCTGGTCTGGCTGCCGGGGCAGCGCACCTCGATCCACGACCACGTCTCGTGGTGCGTCACCGGCGTACACGAGGGCGAGGAGCACGAGCGTCGCTACCGCCTGGTACCCGCCACCGAGACCGGCGGCACGGCCCGCCTCGTCGCCACGGACGACGTCGTCAATCCGCGGGGCGCGGTCTGCGGCTTCGCGCCGCCCGGCGATATCCACCGGGTGTGGAACGCCTGTACCGCACGCGCGATATCGATCCACATCTACGGCGCCGACATAGCCCGCCTGGGCAGCAGCGTCCGGCGGGTGTACGAGTTCCCGGCAGACCGGTGATGGCGCTCCTCGGCGAGCGCCCCAAGTCCCGTATCAGGACCACGACTTCGCCGGTCGCTCGGCCGCCCGGCAAGCTTCCCGGGCTCGCGCTCGCCGCCGCCGGGGTCGCCGTGGCCTGGGGTGTGCACCAGCTGGTGCCCGGCGTCCCGATGCTCACCGCCGCCGTGGTCCTCGGCATCGCCGCGGCACATCTGCCCGGCGCCGCCCACCTCTTCGTACGCGGCCCCGGCAAGGCGGGCCTGACGTTCGCGGCCAAGCGGCTGATGCGCGTCGGCGTCGTACTGCTCGGCCTGAAGCTGGGCCTGGACGACGTGCTCGGGCTCGGCTGGGCGTCGGTCGTGATGGTGCTCGGCGTGGTCGCCGTCACCTTCTTCGGCACCTGGTGGCTGGGCCGCCGCATGGGCCTGCGCGGGGACCAGCCGCTGCTCATCGCCACCGGCTACTCCATCTGCGGCGCGTCAGCGATCGGGGCGGTCAGCGAGGTCTCCGAGAGCGACGAGCGGGACACCGCCACCTCGGTGGCGCTGGTGACGCTGTGCGGGACGCTCGCGATCGCCGTACTCCCGTTGCTCCAGCACCCGTTGGGGCTCACCGACGCGGAGTTCGGGCGCTGGGTCGGGGCGAGCGTGCACGACGTGGGGCAGGTCGTGGCGACCGCGCAGACGGCCGGTCCCGGGGCGCTCGGCGACGCGGTCCTGGTCAAGCTGATGCGGGTCGCGCTGCTCGCGCCGCTCGTCGCGGCCGTCGCCCTGTCGGTGCGGGCGCGCTCGAGGTCCGCCACCGCCGAGCGGGCCGCGGGCGCCAAGCGTCCGCCGCTCGTGCCGCTCTTCGTCGTCGGGTTCCTCGCCATGGTCGCCCTGCGCACCACCGGTTGGCTGCCGGGCGGCGTGCTCGACCTCGCGCATACGGCGCAGGAACTCCTGCTGGCCGCCGCCCTGTTCGGCCTCGGCAGCGCGGTCGACCTGCCGTCCCTGACCCGCACGGGCGGCCGGGTCGCGGCGCTCGGCCTCGCGTCGTGGGGCGTGATCGCGGGGATCTCGTACGCGGGTGTGGTCCTGACGTACTGACTACCGGTGAGTCGATCGCCTCCAGGAAGGCCTCCAGGAAGGCCGCGTCGCCCTGTGTGAGACTGCGGGTGCCCCGCACAGGCCGAGCAGACTTCGAGGAGTACGAGACGTGGACCCCCTCTTCCCGACCCTGGCCGCCGCCCCGTACCCCCGGGCCTCCGGCGCCGGGGAAGCGCTGCGCTTCGGTGACCGCACGCTGAGCCATGACGAACTGGCCGCCGCGGCGCGATCGTTGGCTGGGCAGCTGGCCGGGGCGCACCGCGTCGCCCTCTGGGCCACGCCCTCCCTGGAAACCGCCGTGGGCGTGGTCGCCGCGCTGCTCGCCGGGGTGCCGGCCGTCCCTCTCAACCCGAAGTCGGGCGGCGGCGAGCTGGCGCACATCGTGGCGGACAGCGCGCCGTCGCTGGTCCTGGCCGAGCCGGGCGTCGAACTGCCGCCCGCGCTGGCCGACTTGACGCGGCTCGACGTCGTCACGGACGTACGGGAGCCGGTGGCGGGCCCACGGTCCGCGGTGACCGAGCCGGACTCCCCCGAGGCCCCCGCCCTGATCGTCTACACCTCCGGCACCACGGGCCCGCCCAAGGGCGCCGTCCTGCCGCGCCGTGCGATCGCCACCACCCTGGACGCCCTCGCGGACGCCTGGGAGTGGACCGCCGACGACGTCCTCGTGCACGGCCTGCCGCTGTTCCACGTGCACGGCCTGATCCTCGGCACGCTGGGCCCGCTGCGGCGCGGTGGCTCGGTGCGCCACCTCGGCCGGTTCAGCACCGAGGGTGTGGCGCGCGAGCTGGGGGCCGGGGCGACCATGCTGTTCGGGGTGCCGACGATGTACCACCGGATCGCCGAGGCCCTGCCCGCCGACCCGGAGTTGGCGAAGGCGCTGGCGGGGGCGCGGCTCCTGGTGTCCGGTTCGGCCGCGCTGCCGGTCCACGACCACGAGCGCATCGCGGCCGCGACGGGCCGCCGCGTCATCGAGCGGTACGGCATGACGGAGACGCTCATGAACACCAGCGTCCGGGCGGACGGCGAGCCGCGCGCGGGCGCGGTCGGGGTGCCGCTGCCGGGTGTGGAGCTGCGCCTGGTCGACGAGGCGGGCGAGCCGGTCCCGGCGGACGATCCCGAGGCGGTCGGCGAGATCCAGGTGCGCGGCCCGAACCTCTTCACGGGCTATCTGAACCGCCCCGACGCGACCGCCGCGGCCTTCGCGCCGGGCGGCTGGTTCCGCACCGGCGACATGGCGCTGCGGGACCCCGACGGCTATGTGCGGATCGTCGGCCGCAAGGCCACCGACCTCATCAAGAGCGGCGGCTACAAGATCGGCGCGGGCGAGATCGAGAACGCGCTCCTGGAGCACGCGGGGGTGCGGGAGGCCGCGGTCACCGGTGAGCCGGACCCCGACCTCGGGGAGCGCATCGTGGCGTGGATCGTCCCGGCGGACCCCCGGAACCAGCCGCCCGCGCAGGAGTTGGCGTCCCACGTCGCCGACCGGCTGGCCCCGCACAAGCGGCCTCGGGTCGTGCGCTATCTGGACGCGCTGCCGCGCAACGACATGGGGAAGATCATGAAGCGGGCCCTGCCGCGCTGAGGTCCGCCCCTTGGAGCCACCTGCCTCACCCCCGCGGCCCGCACGATCTCCTGGGAGACCGCCCCACCCCGGTCATCGCTCACCGAGGCCCGCAGCGAGAGGTAGGTGGCGCCGCGCGGCACCCGCAACCGCCCCTCCCAGGAGGCCTTCCCGCCGTCCCGGGCCAGCGCGACGTCACGCCATGACGTCCCCTCGTCGTACGACACGGCCAGCTTTCCGCCGCCAAGGGCCCCCGGGCCCGTCGCGCCCTTGACGTACTCGGCGAAGATCCTCACCGGGATCGTGCGTCCGCCGGGCACCTCGCCCGAGAGGGAGGTGTCGATGTCGAAGCCGAGGTTGAGCAATGGCAGGAAGGTCTTCCTGTCCTCGGGGGTCTCCTTCGACCTGAAGGTCCATTCGGAGTGCCCCTTCGTCGCGAGTCGCCACCGCCCGGGGTCGAGCGTCGTGTCGGTGACGACCTTGTAGGTGCGCTCCGCGGGGTCCGCGCCCCGCACGTACACCCCGGAGCCCTCGCGCCGGTCGACGCTGACGCCGTCCACGAAAACCTCGCTGACCTGCGTCATCGTCTCCTCGTTCGCCACATCGCCGAAGCCGGTGTGGTCGGGGCCCGAGTCGCCCCAGCCGGGCACGTTGAACTCCAGGGTGTCGCCGCGGCGCGTCTGGCCCCAGCCGAGGCCGGTGCCGAGCCAGGGGTGCAGCACCGGCTTGAACCAGTTGAGGCCGGTCCGCTCGCCGCCCTGGTAGGAGACGAGGCCGCCGCGCTCCTCCAGGGCGCCCGGCCCCGTGGTCACGGACTCGTGCCAGAGCTGCCCAGCGCCTGTGGAGACGTACTCCGTCCGCTCCGCCGGGTAGTGGGCCTTCTCCTGGAAGCCGATGCCGGTCGGGAAGGTGCCGGTGATCGAGTAGCGGAACTCGCTGCCCGCGGCGGGCCGCACGGCGTGGAACTTGGTGTCGAGTACGACGAGTTCACGCTTGGCCGGCCGGTAGGTGAGGTCGTGCGGTACGGCTCCCTCGTACCCCTTGGAGAGGTCGTAGAGGTAAGGGCTGCTGACCGTGCCGATGCTCTCGATCCTCCTGCCCGCCTCGGCCGCCGCGATGAGCCGGGATCCGTCGGCGGCGTCGACGGTGGCGATCTGGAGCGGCCGGTCCGTGTTGTCGTCGGTGCCGAACCAGGCGTTGAGCCGCCCCGGTCGACTGTCCGTCACGAACAGTGCGCTCGCCCCCGCGTCCTGCGCCGCCTGGCCGAGCCGCGCCGGACCGACCGCGCCCGTGCGGCGTACGACGACGGCCTTGCCCCGCACGTCCTTGCCCTCGTACGCGGCCGGGGTGCCGTCGGCCGCGTACACCAGCGCCCACTTCCTGCGCCCCTCGGCGACGGTCCCGCCGGGCTGGGCGACGGCCTCGCGCAGGCCCTTGACGTCCACGAGGGGCTTGCCGAGCCGCCAGACCGTGCGGTACTCGAAGCTGCCCTCGGTGACCTGGGCGGTCGGGGCGGCGAAGACGCTGTCGTACTTCACGGGCACCTGGACGGCCTCTTGCAGCTCGACGCCGCCGCCCTTCCTGTCGTACTCCATCAACAGCTGCCGGTTCTCCGTGCGCCGCCCGACCTCGGCCTCCACTTGCCGCAACTTCCTGGCGTCCAGGGTCACTTCGCGGTCCCGGTCGAGGCGGATCTGCGGGTCGGCGAGGAATGCGAGGCCGAGCGAGTCCCCGCCCTCGGCGCCGCGCACGTCGAGGAAGGAGGTCAGGGCGTACGTCCCCGGCTCCAGGCGGAGCTTCAGGGTGCCGGAGTCGCCGACAGCGGCCGGGAACGGATCGGCCCCCTCGGCGAGCCGCTGCACCACGAGGTCGGCCGGGGCCGCCGCGCCGTCGCGGTCCTTGACGCGCACGGTGAGCGTGTACCGCTCCTCCTCCTTGACCAGGCCGAACGCGGTGTGCGCGACCTGCTCGCCCCCGGCGCTCGCGACGACCGCGCCGCTGGTGTTCCCGACGGGCGCCTTCGTGCCGTCGCCGGTGACGGTAGTCGAGGCGGTGCCGTGCGCGGGGACGGTGAGGGTGCTGTCGCCGAGCACGACGGCCCCGTCGGCGCCGCCTCGGACAGCGAGGCTCAACTCCACCTTTGTGTCACCGGAGTTGGCGTACGTGACTGTCCTCCTGACCGGCTCTTCACGGTCGTACGGCCAGTCGTGGAAGCCGAGGTCGACGCTGCCGCTCGCGGTGATCACCGCGTCGACGGCCTCGGGCACACTGACCCTCCCGGCCCCCACCTCATAAGCACCGCGGTCGAGTTGCCGGGACGTGGACATCAGGGCGTCCTTGAGCCGGGCGCCGGTCCAGTCGGGGTGCTTCTCGGCGAGCAGGGCGGCCACACCCGCGACGTGCGGGGTCGCCATCGACGTACCGCTCATCTCGGTGTAGAAGCCCTCGCCGCCGGTGAGCCCGGAGCGGGCCGCGAGGATGTCGACACCGGGCGCCGACAGATCGGGCTTGAGGGCGTGGTCGCCGGCGCGCGGGCCCCGGCTGGTGAAGGGGGCGGCCCGGTCACGGGAGTCGACGGCGCCGACGGTCAGCGCGGAGTCGGCGGCGCCGGGTGAGCCGATGGACGAGGGCGCGCCGGTGTTCCCGGCCGCGACGACGAATAGGGCGCCGGTCTTTTTGGAGAGGGCGTTCACGGCGGTGGCCATCGGGTCGGTGCCGTCGCTCGGCTCCTGCGAACCGAGGCTCATGGACACGACCTCGGCGCCGACGTCCTCGGCCGCCCACTCCATACCGGCGATGACCTCCGACTCGCTCCCGAAGCCCTCGTCGCCGAGCACCTTGCCCACGGCCAGGGAGGCGCCGGGCGCGACGCCCCTCTCCTTGTTCCCGTCGGAGGCGGCGCCGCTGCCGCCGACGGTGGAGGCCACGTGGGTGCCGTGGCCGTTGCGGTCGGCGACCTCCTCCCCCGGGATGAAACTCCTGCTCTCCGCGACGCGACCCCGAAGATCCGGGTGCGCCCCGTCGACCCCCGAGTCGAGGACGGCGACCTTCACCCCCTTTCCCGTGAGTCCGGCCGCCCAGGCCTTCGGCGTGCCTATTTGTTCGTTGCTCCGCGCCATATCGGCCTCGACGCGCCCGTCGAGCCAGACCTTGTCGATGCCGGACGCCTCGTCGCGCAGGGCCCTCCACAGGGCGCCGGGCTTCTCGGCGGTCACGGCGAGGCCCGCGACACTCGGCAGCGCCCGCACCTTCACGGCACCGCGGGGCACCGCGCGGTCCCGGACCCGGACGCCCCTCTCATACGTGACGATGAGCGGAAGCCGCGTCCCGTCGCGGCCGCCGATCCCCTGCCGGATCAGTTCGCCGACATCGAACAGCCGCCGGTCGAGCACTCCGGAGCGCAGATACGGCCGCGCCTCGTCCGGTACGACGGTGAGGCGCCCGCCCGCCGTCCGGCTCCGCACGGCCCCGCTCGCGCCCGGGGGCCGCGCGACGGTGACGGTCCGTCTGCCGCCGGGGAGCCGCGTGACGGTGACTTGGTCGCCGGTGATCAGGGTGACGGTGTGGGAGTCGGCGGAGGCGATGGCGGCGGGGGCGGGGCCGCTCGGTGCGGGTTTCTCGTCGGCGGTGGCGCCCGGCCCGGCGGGAAGCAGGGCGGACAGGAGACCGGCGGCACCAACGAGCGCGGCTCTTCGCCGCGCGGAGGCTCTGCTCATGAGGCTCCCTCTCTTCGTCGGACCCGGGCGGGGGTGGTGCCCGAGTGCTGGGAAGAGTGTCAGGGGCCTTATAGGAAAGGGGAGTTGGCGATGGCTGGCGGAAAGCCGCCAGCTCGACTGCCGGTCGAGCGGCCCGCCTGCGCGGGGGCGGGGCCCCGAAACCACCCGTCCAGCCGCACCCCACCCGGCTCATCCCAACGCGCGCGGCGCACCCGGCCCCCGCACGATGCGAGGGAGAAGGGACCGCCGACCGACGGTCCATAACGGTCTGCGCTCTCGGGAGGACCTGCCATGACCGTCAGTCTGGAGCAGCTGCGCCGCTGCCACATCGCCGTCGACCTCGGTGCCGCGAGGACCCGCGTGTTCGTGAAGGGCGCGGGCCTCGTCGTGGACGAGCCGAGCGCCGCCGCGGTGAACACGAGGACCGGCGCGCTCATCGCGGTGGGGCAGTTCGCCGAGCAGATGACAGGCCGTACGCCCGGCTACATCCGCGTCGTCCGCCCCGTCTCCGGCGGCACCGTCGTCGACATCGAGATGGCCCAGCGGATGCTGCGCCACCTGCTCGGTGAGAAGCTCCGCCGCACCCTGCGCCGCAAGCCGCGGCTGCGCGCCGCCGCCTGCACCCCGCACGACGCGGACCCCCTCGCCCAGCGCGCGGCGGTCGAGACGATGGTCGGGCTCGGCGCCCGCCGGGTCGAACTGGTGGACACCCTCATCGCGGCGGCCGTCGGCTGCGGGCTCCCCGTGGAGCGCCCCGAGGCCACGATGATCCTGGTCTGCGGGGCCGCCACGACGCAGGTCGCGGTCCTCTCCATGGGCTCGATCGTGACGGCCGAACGCATTCCCGTGGGCGGCGAGGCCATCGACCACGCGATCGTGCAGCACCTGCGCCACCAGCACGAGCTGATGCTGCCCTCCCAGTCCGTACGCCCCCTCCAGCTCGCCCTGAGCGGCAACGGCCTCACCCCGCACGGCCCGGAGTCCACGGAGATCCACGGCAGGGACGTCGCGACGGGCCTGGCCCGCTCGGTCCACGTGGACACCGCCGCCGTGCGCGACGCGATCCACACCCCGCTCACCGCCGTGCTCGACGGCATCGGCAAGGTGCTGCGCGACTGTCCGCCGGATCTGGTCGCGGACCTCGCGGACCGCGGAATCATGATGGTGGGCGGCAGCGCGCGGCTGCCGGGACTCGACCAGATGCTGCGGGACGCGACGGGAATGCCCGTACAAATCGCGGAAAGACCTGATGTGTGCGCCGTACTGGGACTCGGTGCGATGCTGGAGGGCAAGATCCAGCCGCTGGTCCTGGACCCCCTGTCCGGCTGACCGGCTGTCGAGCTGTCCGGCTGACCGGCGGCGGAGACCGATACCGCGACACGGAGTGCGAGAGCGAGATGCCCGACGGAGCGGACGCACCGCTGCCTTCCGTGCCGCTGTTCGAGGCGGTCCTCAGCGTCGGCACCGATCTCGAACTGCGGACGACGCTCCAGCACATCGTGGACAGCGCGGCGCGGCTGACGGGCGCGGCGTACGGCACGCTCGGCGTCCGCTCCCCCGCCCACGAGGGGCCGACCGAGATGTTCGTGGCGGGCGGCGGCACGCCGCCGACCCGCGCGGCGGCGGACGACGAGGTCCTCCGCGTACCGATCCTCGTCCATGACGAGGCGTTCGGGGACCTGCTGCTCGCGGACCGGGCGCGGGGGCCGTTCACCGACGAGGACCGGCAGCTCCTGAAGGTCCTGGCGAGCCAGGCGGGCATCGCGATCGGCAACGCCCGCCTGTTCGAGGCGGCCCGGCAGCGGGAGCGCTGGATCGAGGGGGCCGCGGCGGTGACCACGGCGCTGCTGACGGGTGAGGCGGCGGCGGACGCGCTGATGACGGTCGCGGACCGGGCGAGAGTCCTCGCGGGCGCGGCGGCGGGGGTGATCCTCCAGCCCACGGAGGCGGGCGGCATGCGCATCGTCGCCGCCTCGACGGACGGTGCCCCCCACGGCTGGGGCGCCTCGGCGGGGCCCTCCGGGGGCGCGGCGGGTTCCCTCCGGACGGCCGAGCCCTCTCTGCCCTCGGGGCCGGACGGACCACCCGAGCCGAGGTCCGCGACAGCCGAAGCGCGCCCTGGGGCGGAGGCTGCCGGAGCGGAGGCCCCCGCCACCCCCCGAGGGCCCTCTCCCTCCCACCACAACGACCTCATCGGCACCACCATCGAACCCGGCAGCGCGGTCCTCACCCAGCTGCTCGGCGGAGAGCCCGTATTCATCGAGGACTCCGCGACCGACCCCCGGATGACGACGCACGTACGGGCCCGCTTCGGACCCAGCATGATGCTGCCGCTCCAGGCCGGCGGGCGGCTCATCGGGACGCTCGCGCTGCCGCGCCGTCGCGGGGCGCCCACCTACACCCCCGCCGAACGGCTGCTCGCCACCCAGTTCGCCTCGCAGGCCGCCCTCGCCCTCGTCCTGGCCGACGCCCAGCAGAGCCGGGAGCGCCTCGCGGTCTTCGAGGACCGCGACCGCATCGCCCGCGACCTGCACGACCTCGTCGTCCAGCGCCTCTTCGCGACCGGCATGATGCTGGAGTCGACGCGGCGCAAGGCCGGCTCCCGGAAGGTGGAGGCCACGCTCGACCAGGCGGTCGACGAACTGGAGTCCACCATCCAGGAGGTCCGCACGGCCATCTTCGCCCTCCAGCAGCCGCCGGCCGACGCCCCCACGACCTTCCGCGGCAAGGTCCTCCGCGAGACGGCGGGCGCCGCCGCCGTCCTCGGCATCCAGCCGTCCGTGCACTTCGGCGGCGCCGTGGACACCCGGATCACGGACCCGGCGGCGGCCCATCTCCTGGCCGCCCTGCGCCGGGCCCTGGCCGCCGCGTCACGCCGGACCGGGGTCACGCGCGTCGACGTGGCGGTGGACGCGCGGGCGACCCTTCCCGACGGCCGGGAGGGCGTGCGTCTGACGGTGTACGACGACGGAGCCACGGACAGCGTGGAAGCGGGCACGACGGTGACCTGGCAGGCCCCTCTCCAGTAGCCGGAAGCCAGTAGCCGGAAGCCAGTAGTCAGCAGCCTCAGGTAGCCCGTGGGTGTCTCAGAGCGCCACCACCGAGACCTCCGTGGCCTTCACGCTCGTCCACACCTCGGCGCCGTCCACGATCCCCAGCTCCACCGCGGCCTGCGGGGTGATCTCGGCGATCAGATCCGGCGCCTCGGCCGAGACGATCAGGACGCGCAGCCTGCTCCCGGCGGTCGTCACCTCCCGTACCGTCCCCCGCCACACGTTGCGCGGGCTCCCCTTCGGCCTCTCGCGGTGTACGGACACCGCCTCCGGAGCGATCACCGCCAGCGCCCGCGTGCCCGGCGCGGGCGGGTCGGCGACGACCAGCCGGCCCCGCCCCGCCAGGACGAGCGCGCCGTCCGCGCCGGCCGTCCCCGGCCAGGCGTTGCGGCCGAGCATCCGCGCCACCCAGGGCGAACGGGGATGCCGGGTGACCTCGGCGGGCGGCGCGTCCTGCAACGTACGCCCCTCGTCGAGTACGAGGACCCGGTCCGCCAGAGACACCGCCTCCACGGGGTCGTGCGTGACGAGCAGGCACACCCCGCCGAAGCCGTCGAGATGGCGCCGCAGGGTGTGGCGGACCTGCGCGCGGGTGGTCTGGTCGAGGGCGGCGAGCGGCTCGTCGAGGAGCAGCATCCGGGGCCGGGCCGCGAGCGCCCGGGCCAGCGCGACCCGCTGGGCCTGCCCGCCGGACAGCTGGCCGGGCTTGCGGTGCGCGAGGTGGCCGACGCCGAGCCGGTCGAGCCAGGCCCGCGCCTCCCGGCGGGCCCGCGCCCGGTGGACGCCCTGCGCCCGCAACCCGTACGCGGTGTTGCCGAGCGCGCTCAGATGCGGGAAGAGCGCGCCCTCCTGGGGCACCCAGGCGACCCCGCGGCGGTGCGGCGGCAGCGCGGTGACGTCCTGGTCACCGAGGCGCAGCCGGGCGTGGGCGCGGGGCGTCAGGCCGAGGAGGGCGCGCAGCAGCGTGGTCTTGCCGGCTCCGTTGGGCCCGACGACGGCGATGGTGGTGCCGGGCGGGGCGTCGAGGGTCAGTTGGTTATGGCCGGTGACGTCGGCGTGCAGGGCCCACTTCTCCTGCGGGACGGGGCCTTTGAGAAGCAGCTCGCCCACACCCGGGACCACCGCCGCCCCACCTCCCACGACCGCCCCGTCCCCCGCGACCGCCCCATCCGCTGCGACCGCCCCGACCTCCGCCACCGAGCCGGTTTCCGCCACCGAGCCGCCCTCCGGCACGCCCGCATCGCCTGCGGCGCCACCAGCGCCCGCAGCGCCGGCAGCACCCGCATCGGCCGCAGCACCCGTAACGCCTGCATCGGCCGCGGCACCCGCAACGCCCGCGGCACCCGCAGCACCACCAGCACCACCATCCGCAACGCCCGCAGCGCCCACTACACCCGCAACGCCCGCAACACCCACATCGCCCACATCGCCCACATCACCCGCATCCCCCACAAAGCCC
>NZ_JODF01000078.1:0-51002 GCF_000717945.1 Streptomyces sp. NRRL S-920 | reverse complement strand
CGCCAGAAGCCCCCGCACCTCCCCCGCCGCCGCCTCCACGACCGCCTCCGCGCCCGCGCCGAAAGCGAGGGGAGCGTGGCGTTCGGCGACCACCGTGCCCGTCAGGTCGACGAGGACCGCCGTCAGTTCGTCGCGGTCCAGGTGGAGGCCGACCGCGTGGCCCGCCTCGGGGACCAGGCGCAGGACCGTACGCGGCTTGCCGCCCGTCGAGGCGCGGCGGCCCGCCTCCGCGGCCAGGCCCTCGGCCCGCAGCCGCGCGGTGATCTTGCTGACCGCCTGCGGGGTGAGCCCGGTGCGCTCGGCCAGCTCCAGGCGGCTGATGCCCGCCTCGCCCGCCCGGCGCAGCAGATCGAGCACCAGCGCGGCGTTGTGGCCGCGCGGCGCCGCCGACAGGTTCACTCCGGGGTTCGCCCTGTTCACGTACGACTTCACCTGCCCATTGTCCCCTCCGCTTGCACTTTGGCAACACGGTTGCCAAAGTGGACGCATGACTGCGAAAGCGACTGACACCGGCACGGGAACGGAAAGGGGCACGGGAACGGGCACGGGAACGGGTACCGGAAATGGCACCGGCTCCCCCCTCCGCGTAGGCCTCATCGGCTACGGCCTCGCGGGCTCCGTCTTCCACGCCCCGCTGATCGCCGCCACCGAGGGCCTCGTCCTCGACACGGTCGTGACGTCGAACCCCGAGCGGCAGGCGCAGGCCCGCGCCGAGTTCGGTGACGCCCTGCGCTGCGCGGAGTCGGCCGACGAGCTGTGGGCGCGGGCGGATGAGCTGGACCTGATCGTCGTCGCGTCCCCGAACAAGACGCACGTATCGCTCGCCACCGCCGCCCTCAAGGCGGGCCTGCCGGTCGTCGTCGACAAGCCGGTCGCGGGCACCGCCGCCGAGGCCCGTGAGCTGGCGGCCCTCGCCGACGAGCGCGGCCTGCTCCTGTCCGTCTTCCAGAACCGCCGCTGGGACAACGACTTCCGCACGCTGCGGCAGCTGCTCGCGGACGGCGAGCTGGGCGACGTATGGCGCTTCGAGTCCCGGTTCGAGCGGTGGCGGCCGCGCCCCAAGGGCGGCTGGCGCGAGTCCGGCGACCCGGAAGAGATCGGAGGTCTCCTCTACGACCTGGGCAGCCATGTCGTCGACCAGGCCCTGGTCCTCTTCGGCCCGGCGGTGAGCGTGTACGCCGAGTCGGACGTCCGCAGGCCCGGCGCGGAGGCCGACGACGACACGTTCATCGCGGTCACCCACGCCAACGGCGTCCGCTCGCACCTGTACGTGAGCGCCACCACCGCCCAGCTCGGCCCCCGCTTCCGCGTCCTCGGCTCCCAGGCGGGTTACGTGAAGTACGGCCTCGACCCCCAGGAGGCGGCCCTGCGCGACGGCGGGCGCCCCGCGACGCGGAGCCCCTGGGGCGTGGAGGCCGAGTCGATGTGGGGCCGGGTCGGCTCCGGGGAGTCCCCGCTGACCGGTGGCGGCCGCCCACTCCCGACACTGCCGGGCGACTACCCCGCGTACTACGCCGCGATCGCCGCCGCCCTGCGCGGCACCGGCGAGAACCCCGTCACCGCGCTCCAGGCCGCCGAAGCCCTGGACGTCCTGGAGGCGGCGCGTCGCTCGGCCCGCGACGGTGTGGCGGTGACGCTGTGACCGCCGCCGCCCCCGCCCCCGCCGAAGCCCCTTCCCTCGACGAACTCCGGTCCCAGGAACGCCGCCTGGTGCTCCCCCGCTTCACGTACGACGACGCGTGGGCGCTCGGCAACCTCCTGGTGGAGCTGGCCCGCGAGCGCCGCGCCCCGGTGGCGATCGACATCACCCGGAACGGCCAGCAGCTCTTCCACGCCGCGCTGCCCGGCTCGACCCCGGACAACGACGCCTGGACAGCCCGCAAGCGCCGCGTCGTCGAACGCTACGGCTGCTCCTCCTACCTGGTCGGCGCCCGCTTCCGCGCCAAGGGCACGACCTTCGAGGCCTCCTCCCGCCTGGACCCCGACACGTACGCGGCCCACGGCGGCGCGTTCCCGCTCGCGGTCGAGGGCGCGGGGGTCGTCGGGACGGTGGCGGTGTCGGGGTTGCCGCAGGTGGAGGACCACGCGTTGGTGGTGGCGGCACTGGAGCGGTTCATCGCCACCTGAACCGCCCTCGGCCCGAAGGAAAGCCGGCCCCGCACGGAACCGGGAAGTCGCCGGGTTCTCGTGCGGGGCCGCTCACAGCGCGTGCGCCGTCAGACTCGGTTCAGGGTGTACGTACCCGTACCGTCCTGCCTGCCGCTGGAGTACTGGCGTATGGACTCCCCGTCCGCGTACCGGTCGTGGCCCATCATCGAGCCGGTGTACTTGTTCTGCACACCGATCTTCGAGCTACCGGGCACATCACGGTAGATGTAGAACCGCTGGAGGTCGTCCTCCCTGCACGGGGACTCCATCATCAGGGGCGTCTGATCGGTGCCCGCGTTCTGCGGGAAGATGTTGGCGCATGCCTGGTTGCCCAAGTTCCACAGGGTCGCCTCCATGACCCCGTCGCGCTCCGTCACGTTGCACAGGCGCCACTGGTCCAGGTTGCCGCTGAAGATCGTCGAGGGCCGCAGGCGGACACTGTCGGCCCTGAGGTGCGGCGCGCCCCAGGAGAGGGGCCTGCCGGGTACGGTGATCCTGTACAGCTCGGACCCGCAGCTGAGGTCGGCCTTCGCGATGGGCGCGCCGGCCTTCGCGCCGGGCCCGCCGGCCTTGGGCTCTCCGGCGACCTTGGGCTGTCCGGCGGCCTTGCCACCGGTGGCGGCCTGGCGCTGCGCGAGGCGGTCCCGCTTCTGCTTCGCCGTAGGCGGCACCGCACCCGCCGGGCGCTCGGCCTTCGCGGCGGGCGAGCCGCAGTCGAGGAGGCCCTGCGCCTTGGCCATGATGCTGTTCGCGGGCACGCTGTCCTGGCAGCGCACCGCGCCTTCCTCCAATGTGGTGAAGGTGGTGAAGTTGCCGCCGCCGGGGCCCTCGATCCACTTCAACGCCCAGCCGCCGCCGCTCTGTTGGACGCGGTTGCAGTTCAGGCTCGCGTACGTACCGGTGACCTTCTTGGTGCCCTTGTAGACGCCGTAGTAGCCGGGCTGGTTGAAGTTCCACGTGACCGCGTTCGACTCGGTGCTCGTGGAGGAGGCGTCGACCTTCACGCTCAGCCCCAGGCTCGCACCGGCGGCGGTGAGGGTCTGGACGGGGAAGCTGCCCTCGAGACCGCCGGTGGCGCCGACGGAGACCGAGATGACCGTCTGGGTGCTGGTGGTGACGGAATGGTTGCCGGTGGTGCCCTCGGTGACGTACCAGCCCTTGAAGTGGGTGATCGTCGGGGAGACTTCGGTGGACTTGATGTACGGCTTGCGGGTGCCGAGGTCGGCCGCCGTACAGGTGTCGCCGGGCCGGGCCGTCGTGGCGGCAGCCGGTGCGGCGGTGGGTGCCGCGGCGGCCGGTGAGGCGGCGAGGCTCATGGCGGTGACCGCCAGGGTGGCCGCCGTGGCGGTCACCGCCGTGAATGATCTGCCGAAGCGGCTTACGGGCCCTATGGAGCGCAGCATTGCCTGTTTCCCCCTGGTGCCTGGTCCTGTGTGCGCGGTCGGGGGTGAATGTAGCGGCCACGGGGGGTGGGGGCGTGAGCCCCGAACTAGCCACAACGGATCACGGAGAGGCTTGTTCCGCCCTGTCGCGACCTATCAGGGCTGGTGGGGGGTACCGACGGGGCGGCTTGCGCGCAGGGCCGATGATCCTCGGGGCGGCTTGCGCGCGAGGCCGCTTACGCGTCCTTCAGCTGCTGCCGCTGTCGCCCGAGCCCCTCGATCTCCAGCTCCACGACGTCCCCCGCCCGCAGATACGGCTTCGGCTCGGGCTGCCCCATGGCCACGCCCGCCGGCGTACCGGTGTTGATGACGTCACCGGGGTAGAGCGTCATGAACTGGCTTACGTAACGCACCACTTCGGCCACCGGGAAGATCTGCTCGGCGGTCGTTCCGTCCTGCTTCAGCTCGTCGTTGACCCAGAGCTTCAGGGACAGCGCCTGCGGGTCCGGCACCTCGTCGGCGGTGACCAGCCAGGGGCCCAGCGGGTTGAACGTCTCGCAGTTCTTGCCCTTGTCCCAGGTGCCGCCCCGCTCGATCTGATACTCCCGCTCGGACACGTCGTGCGCCACCGCGTACCCCGCGACATGCGCCAGCGCCTCCTCGTGCGACTCCAGATAGCGGGCCGTACGTCCGATGACCACGGCCAGCTCGGCCTCCCAGTCGGTCTTCACCGAGCCGCGCGGCACCAGGACGGTGTCGTCGGGGCCGATCACCGTGTCCGCCGCCTTGAAGAAGATGACGGGTTCGGCGGGCGGCTCCGCGCCCGTCTCGCGGGCGTGGTCGTAGTAGTTGAGCCCGATGCAGACGACCTTGCCGATCCGCGCGACCGGCGGCCCGACGCGCAGGCCGTCGGCCGCGAGAACGGGCAGCTCACCGGAGTCGGCGGCGGCCCGTATCCGGCCGAGCGCGTCCGCGTCGGCGAGCACCGTCCCGTCGATGTCCGTGACGATCCCGGACAGGTCCCGCAGCACCCCTTCGGCGTCGAGCAGCGCCGGGCGCTCGGCCCCGGCCGTACCGACTCGCAGCAGCTTCATGGTCGAACTCCATTCCTTCGGTAGCCCGGCCGATGGGGTGCGGCCATCGGAGGTTTGGCCGATCCTCCAAGGTCGCTGTCCACTCCGCAATACCCCGTTCACGTACTGGACCCTTACTGGGGGGTAGCCAGGGGCACTCGGGAGCCGCCTCCCCGGAGGGCCGCCTCCACCCACCCGGACGACCGTCTCCAGCTACCCGGCCACGGACGCGAGGGGCGCCCCGTTCGGCATGTCCCGGTACAGCGCCGCCCGCTCGACCGCGCTCCAGGTCGTGCTGGTCACCACGTACAGCGCGGCGGCGAGCGGCACGAACCCCACGGTGAACAGAGTCATGAACGACATCAGCGGCATGATCTTGGTGATCGTGTCCATGCCCGGCACCTGCTGGTCACCGTTCTGAACCGGCGGGTTGGCCGCGAGCTGCCGCTTGGTGCGCCCGTAGTTGAACGTGGCGACCGCGGCGACGATCACGAAGAGCACCAGGTAGACCAGGCCCTGGGCCCCGAAGAGCCCGCCGTGGGCCAGCGCGTCCGCCCACCGGCCACCGAGCGGCGCGGAGCCGAGGGTGTGGTCGAGCAGCCCTCCGGACCCGCCCACGCCGGAGCCGGAGCCGGAGCTGGAGAAGAGGTGGTAGAGCAGGAAGAAGGCGGGCAGCTGGAAGAGACTCGGCAGGCACCCGGAGAGCGGCGACACCTTCTCCTCGCGGTGCAGTTCGAGGACCGCCTTCTGGAACCGCTCCGGGTTCTTGCCGTGCTTCTTGCGCAACTCCGCGACCTGCGGCGAGAGCCTGGCGCGCGCCTTCTGACCACGGGCCGAGGCGCGCGAGAGGGGGTGGACGAGGAGTCGTACGCAGGCGGTGAAGAGGACGATCGCGGCGGCGGTCGCCGAGCCGTGGAACACCGGGTCGAGCAGGTCGGCGAGGTGCGCGACCAGGTCCGCGAACACGGACATGAGTGCGGAGAAGAGATCGGACATGGAGAAGCCCTCCGAGGGTTCCGTCGTGCCGGGAGAAGAGGTCGACTCGGCGGTGTGCGGAGTCGACTCGGCGTGACGGCCCACGAGGGGCACGGGTACGGGTGTGCGGGTCCCCTACGCGGCCGTCGGGAGGGAACGGCCGGGTGCTCGGGGGCGCCTGCGGCCCCGGGCGTCGGGGTCGCGCTGGGGCAGGAAGGCGGTGCGCCGTTCACGGTCGCGGATGGCGGTGCGCACTCGGGTGCGGGGCACGGCGGGGGCGCAGCGCGCGGCGATCACGGAGCAGACGGCGAGCGCGGACCCCGCGGCGGCGGTCGCGGCGAGCGCGACGGCGGCGGTGAGGCTGCCGGTGTCGACGAGGACGACCTCGACGAGCAGGAAGAGGAGGAGCAGGGCGGGGCGCGCGGCGGCTTTCCAGCCACGGATCAGCTCGTGCACCGTCGGTCCCCCTCTCGCTCCTATTGCCCGGCGCCGTGCGCCACTGCGGCACGGCACGGCCCGTACAACTGTACGTACATCTCGTACCGCCCGTTATACAGGATCGGCCGTGTCCGACTGAAGGAGCGGGCGGGGCGCGACCGGCGGCCCGCCCACGTACCTGAACCGCATGCCGGCATGTCGGCATCCCGCACGCCCCCCGTACGACAGGCGCGCCCCTCCCCACAATCCACGGCGTACGCGGCACTGACGGAACGAGCCGGGGCCCTCCTGCAAGTGGCCCGCTCAGCAGTACGGTGTCCCGTATGCGCCCCGACAAGCCTGCCGCCGCCGACCACGTCGAAGCCGACCACATCGCCGAAGCCGCGCGCCTGGAACGCACGGCCGGCCTGTACCCGGAGGACGCGGAACAACTGCTCCTCCAGGCCGCCGCCCACCTCGAACTGGCGGGCGCCCGCGACCGCGCGACAGCGCTCTACGACCGCCTCCTGTCCGCGGACGCCGAGCGTCCCCCGGCCTCCCCCCTTCTCATCCGCGCCCTGAAGGCCTCGAACCTCTGGGAGTACGGCCACGAGGCGGAGGCCCGCGCGATCATCGACGGAGTCCGCGCGACGGCTCCGCGGGACCCCGCGCCGTGGGTGATCGTGGCGGAGTCACTCGAATCCCACGACGAACTGGAGCAGGCGCACGCCACGTTCACGGAGGCGGCCGCCCTCCTGCTCCCCCCGGAAACACCGGATCCCCCGTACGCGACGCACCCCCTCCTCTTCGGCCGCCACCGCGTACGCCGCATGCTGGGCATGGACCACGACGCGTGGGACGCCCTGGCGGACCGCATCTCCACGTCTCCCGTCCCCCTGGACGAACTGCACGACCCGAAGCGGACGTGGTCCCTGGGCTCGGAGAACCCGGCGGAACTCCGCGCGGAGATCACCCGCCTCCAGGCGGAGCTGGGCTCGTACAGGCAGGCCCTGTCCCGCCCCTTCCCGGTGGCGATCCTGCACTGGCCGGCCCCGGAACTGACAGAACTCCTGACGGCGTACCCGTCCCTCACCGCCGAATACCCCTCCCACGAGGAGCACTTGGCGACCATAGAGTCCTCCCTACGCGAACTCTCCGCGTCCGGAACCCCCAACTTGGGCATCGTGACCGGCACAGTCCCGTCCTACGAGGCCTTCGCCGCCTCAGAGGGCACGTCCCCGGAGGAGCCGTCCCTGCTTCCCCAGTACGCGACAACACTGGCGGCGCGGGGGCGAGCAGCGGGGTGGCCGCCGGAGCGGGGGGCGGAGTGCTGGTGCGGTAGCGGGGTTGTGTACGGCGAGTGTCACGGCGCGCAGTAAGGCGGCTATTTACCCGCTCCGTTTCCCTTCGACATAGAGGACACCACCATTCCCAGCTACAGCGCTTTAACCGCCTACCCGCACCAAAAGGACATGCTTGAGCGCCTAGAAGTGGAGCGCTCGGTTCGGAACCGCCATCGCAACCTTCTGGTCGCCGCGACCGGAACCGGGAAGACCGTCATGGCCGCGCTGGACTACGCACGCCTCCGCGATAAGGCAGGACACCACCCGAAGCTTCTTTTTGTCGCCCACCGCAGGGAGATCCTCGATCAGTCACGTCGCACGTACCGGACAGCGCTCGACGACCCTGAGTTCGGCGAGCTTCTCTATAGCGGCGAGATACCTAAAGAGTGGAATCATGTATTCGCGAGTGTCCAATCCCTGAACGCTCGGGCGCTAGATCGCCTAGCATCGGATCATTTCGATGTCATCGTCATCGACGAGTTCCACCACGGGACCTCCCCCACGTACCGCAAGATCCTCGACTACTTCACACCTCAAGAACTTCTTGGGCTCACTGCGACACCTGAGCGCATGGATGGAAAGAACATCCAAGACGAGTTCTTTGATGGGCACATCGCGGCCGAGATGAGGCTGTGGGAGGCTCTGGAGAACGAACTGCTCAGCCCTTTCCGCTACTACGGCATTAGCGATACCACTGACCTTAAGTCGGTGGAGTGGAAACGTGGCGCTTACGACGTAGCTGCCCTTAGCAACATCCTTACGGGTAATGACGTACGAGCCCGTCTTGTCGTGAAATCAGTTCGAGAGAAAGTCAGGAACCCCCGCACCATGCGTGCGCTCGGTTTCTGCGTCTCCGTGTCACATGCGCGCTTCATGGCTGGCCACTTTGAGAGGTTTGGACTCAACGCTGTCGCCCTTTCTGGCGAATCACCACAGGACGAGCGGAAGCAGGCGCTTAAATCCCTTAAGTCCGGCGATGTCCAAATCATCTTCTCTGTCGACCTCTTCAACGAGGGGCTGGACATACCGGACGTGGACACGATTCTGCTTCTCCGCCCGACAGCAAGCTCCACAGTGTTCCTCCAGCAGCTGGGTCGCGGGCTCCGCCGAACAGCAAGCAAGGATCACTTGACTGTTCTGGACTTCATTGGGCAGCACCGTAAAGAGTTCCGCTTCGAGAATCAATTTCGCGCTCTGACGAACCTCACACGGAAGCGCCTCATTGACGGTATCGAGAACGACTTCCCGCTCCTCCCTTCGGGCTGCGAAATCATCCTGGAACCGAAGGCCAAGCAGACCATCATTCAGAACATTCAGGACCAGATCGGCGTTAACGTAACGACGCTGGCCCGAGAGGTATTCTCCTACGGGGAGGTGCGACTCACCACCTACTTGGAGGAAAGCGGCCGCGAAATCAAGGAGATTTACCGCGGCGGCAACGGAAATTCCTGGACCACGCTGCTACGCCGGTCGGGGCTCCGCACCGACATCGCTCCCGATGGGGAGCGAAACCTACTCAAGCGCGTTCCGTCGTTCCTTCATATCGATGACAGCGAGCGCATCGGCGCGTACAAGCTACTCCTGACAGACAACCCACCCGCGTACGACAGTTTGTCCCCACTTCAGCAGGGTTACGCCCGCATGCTCTTCTTTAACCTGTGGGACAAAGCAGGGGGTTTCTCCTCTTATCAGGAGGGGCTGTCCTCGCTAGGCGAGCAGAAGGCCCTTCGTGATGAACTCCACCAGGTCCTCGATCACTGCCTGGCCACAGCAGACCATTTTCCGCTCTCCCTAGCAGGTGCACACAGCGGCCTCCCGCTCAAGGTGCACAGCTCATACAACCGCTCCGAGATCCTGGCTGCTCTTGGCGTGGCGCGTCTCGGCGGTCAGATGCCAGGCTCATTCGCTCAAGGCGTAGTGGACGCCAAGGAAGTCAACTCCGATGCCCTCTTGATTACGCTAGAGAAGGACGATAAAGACTTCTCCCCCACCGTCCGCTACCGGGACTACGCGATTGACCCGACCCACTTTCACTGGGAATCGCAGAGCACAACCGACGAGGATTCCACTACCGGCCGGCGCTACCGTGAACACTCCCAGCGCGGAAGTCACATCCTGCTCTTCGTCCGTCGATACAAGAACTCGGACATCGGGGGCCCAGCACCCTGGATGTTCCTGGGACCTGCCCGCTACATCTCGCACGAGGGCACCAAGCCCATGGCGATTACGTGGGAGTTGGAGCAGGAGATGCCGGCGGATGTGTGGACGTACTCCGCGGCGCCAGCGAAGTGACTGAGGCGGCCAGTGCGGAGGGGACGACCATGGGTCCTGTTGCCCTCTCCGCATCGGCTGTCGCGAAGATCTCTCCTGAGGCAGGAAACCGCGCGGCTCGTCTGGACTAACTGGCAGCCTGGCTTGGGGCGCGCACAACCGCTCCTGCACGTTCAAGGAAGAGAGCGTGTGCGTGTGTCATCGCCTGATTGGCCTGGTCCCAGCGATTCCACTCGGGGCGCGCTCCTCCGCGAGTTGCCCCACCGCTGCCCTGCGCCAACCTGAGAGCTTGCGTCGCGTCGATAGTGGCTACGGCAAGTGCGTGTGCCAACCGAATCACCTCTTCCGGCCCCCAGAGAGCGATCTGCCGCGTGCACTTTTGGAGGGCCAGGCTCCTCTCTGCGAGTTCATCGCGCGCCTCGTCCGTGAGACGACCACCGGCTCTTATTCCCGGCGCAGCTCTCGCCAGCGTGTCCTCGACCGCGGACTGAGCATCGAGCAGTCGCCCGTAAGCCTGTTGCCGTTGCCCGCGTACCCACTGCAACTGCTCAGCAGCCGCCTGGCCTGCAATCTGCAACCTTGCTGCCTCAACTGCCTTAGAACCACCGATCTTTGCTCCTCGCACTGCCAATACTCCACCGGCGATGGCACCGGCGACCGCCCCCAGCAGCCCGACGCCACCAGCCAGTACCGCAGCTATTCCCTGATCCATGCCCCCATCGTCTCGCCCTTACCTCGCCTAGCCAACGCGCAACGCTGGGCCCATCATTGCCCTGAGTGGAGCAGCCTCAGAGGGGCGGTCTAATCTCTAGCCCATGACGACATCCGCGCCGACGATCTTGCCTGGAGACATCCGAACGCGCGCGGAGATCCGTGAACATCTAGGAGGGAGCCCGCAGGGCGGGATTTGTCCCTCTGATGTGAAGAGGACCGTTGTGCTCTTCTCGGACATCGACGCCGGGAAGCAGTACGGGTACCGCGATGGATGGTTGGCGGAGGAGGACGACCTCGGCCCTGTCTTCACTTACACAGGTGCGGGCACCCGGGGCGATCAGACCTTCGGCGGCCTCTTCGGCAAAGGGAACTCAGCTGTCCTGGACCACGCGGCGCGTGGACGCACACTCCACTTGTTCATAGCCGAGGGGAAGGTCCCTGGTTCGGGAGCTCGACTTCACCGGTACGTTGGTCCGTTCGCCGTCGATGAGCGCGAGCCCTATCACCTGCGGCAGGCTCTTGACGAGAACCAGCGAGAGCGAAGCGTCATCGTCTTCCGTCTGCGACCGATCGGCGAAGTTTACCGCTCCGAGGCGCACATGCTCCCAAGAGCAGGGAGTACTAGGCCTATCTTCCTTCGCGCGAGGGAAGCCACGCGGTTGGCTCGGGCGCAGCGCAGGCAGCGGCGTCAGCAGCGTCACCAGACGCCCGAGGATGTCGTTGCGCAGCGACGGGATGAGTTGAGCGAGAGCTACGAGAGTCAACTACACCAAGCGGGCCATTCCGTCGGATATCTCCAAGTGGATGTCAAAGACAAGACTTCCACCCTGATCACCGACCTCTATGACGAAAGCGACAACACCCTGTACGAGCCGGCAGGGAGCACGTCGCGCGAAGCGATCCGGGGAGCCCTCGCACAGCTCTTGGATCTCAGTCGCTATCTGCGCACCATGGAACACAGCCAGCCGCTGCGGCTCATGGTTCTCTCTCCTGAGCTCCCCGACGCCGACATCCGGGAGCTCCTTGATGAACACGACGTCGGTGTTATTTATCAAACCGAGGACGGGGGGTTCTCTGAGTTCCAGAGTGAACGAAACGCTCAGGGCCGCCGAAGAGGACCTGTCCCCCAGTGCGCCGAATGCCCAGCCTTGGTACGCAGGTGAGAAAGTCGATCCCCGGCGTGACAACACCGTCGGGCCGGCCGCTACCCGCGAGGAGAGGACGAACCCTTGCCCTACGCCCCCGAGAACGCCCAAGACCGCAAGTTTCTCGATCTGGCCATCGCTCACTCCCGCCGCTCACTCACCGACGGCAGTACGAAGAAGCCCTTCGGTGCCGTCGTCGTCGTGGACGGGGACGTGGTGGGCGAGGGGGCGAACTCCGTTGTCGAGGCGTGTGATCCGACCGCGCACGCCGAGGTCGTGGCTCTGCGTGACGCGGGGCGGCGGCTCGGGACGTACCTCATGGAGAACGGCACGCTGTATTCGAGCAGCGAGCCCTGCCCCATGTGTCTCGTCGCCTGTTACTGGGCCGGGATTCCGCGGCTCGTCTACGGCGCCACCAGTCACGACGCCGCGGTCAACGGGCATGAGGATCTGCGGTTCTATCGGGAACTCGCGCTGCCCAACGCCGAGCGGCGGATGCTGGACGAGGTGGCCGTCGACGGTGCGCCCCGCTCGGCCGCCGTGGATGTTCTCGCCGCGTGGGCGGCGGCGCAGCCCGGCCCCGTGGAGCCGAAGTTCTGACGCATCCCGCTCCCCGGTTTCCGGTCGCCGCGCGTTAGCCTCGGGCCAAGAGGCAAACCGAGAGGCGGGGCGAGCATGGCGAGGATTCCGGGAGCGGTCGTGGCGGCGAGTGGGCTCATCGGGGGGTACGGCGTCGCCCGGTTCACCAAGAAGCGGCCCCTCGGAGGGATCGTGCTCGCCGCTGCCGGAGGCGTCGCCGCCCGGCAGTGGCAGCAGGCCGCCGGAGGGAGGACCGCCGCCGCGCTCAGCGCCGCGTACGTCGCCGCGTTCGCCGGGTCGCACCCCCTGGCCAAGAAGGTGGGGGCCTGGCCGTCCGTCCTCGGGGTCTCGGGGGCGGTCGGCGTCGCCTCGTATCTGCTTGCCGACCGGCGGGGCTGAGGCGGCCCGAGGGGGCGGGCGGAGTCAGCGGGTCGAGCCCCTGAACGCCCCCCGGTAGACCCCCGGCGCCACCCCCACCCCCGCCGCGAAGTGCTGTCTCAGGGACGTCGCCGTGCCGAAGCCCGACTCTGCGGCGATGCGGTCGATCGTGTGGTCCGTGGATTCCAGGAGTTCGCGTGCCCGGTCCACCCTGCGCTGCGTCAGCCACCGCATGGGCGTCAGGCCCGTCTCCTCGCGGAAGCGGCGGCTGAACGTGCGTACGCTCATCGATTCGACCGCCGCCAGGTCGGCCAGGGTCAGGGGGTCCGCCAGGCGGGTCAGGGCCCAGGCTCGGGCCGTGCCGGTCGACGCCAACCGCGGTTCCGTCAGCGGGCGTTGGATGTACTGGGACTGGCCGCCCTCCCTGTGGGGCGGTACGACGGTGCGGCGCGCCACCTCCGCCGCGATCGCCGCGCCGTGGTCGGAGCGGATCAGATGCAGGCACAGGTCGATCCCCGCGGCCTCGCCCGCCGAGGTGAGCACCTCGTTCTCGTCCACGTAGAGCACGTCCGCGTCCACCTTCACCTCCGGGAACCGCCGCGCGAAGCGGTCCGCCGAGAGCCAGTGGGTCGTCGCCCTGCGCCCGTCCAGGAGGCCCGCCGCCGCCAGGACGAACGCGCCCGTGCAGATGGATGCCACCCTGCGGCCCTCCCGGAGGGCCAGTGCCGACACCAACTCCGGTGGCAGGCCGCCCGGTTCCAGTTCCTCGTCGCTCTCGTGCGACGCCGGGACCAGAACCGTGTCCGCCGCCGCGACCACGTCCAGGCCGTGCTCCGCGTAGATCGGGAAGTCCGCGTCCGTGCGGATCCTGCCGGGGCGGGGCGCGCACGTGCGTACGTCGTAGAGGGCGTCGCCCGAGGGGGAGCGCGCCGTGCCGAGCAGCTGGTGGACCAGGCCCAGCTCCATGGGCAGTACGCCATCCCTGACCAGGATCGCCACAGTCGCGGCCCCGGCCGCAGCCCCGCTCCGCCGCCGCCCCGCCCCGCTCACCCCGCCTTCACCGCAGACAGCGGCTCCGCGATGTCCTCCAGCGAACGCCTCTCCGCCTTCACGGCGAACGCCGCCGCCACCAGGCCCGCCGCGCACATCAGGCCCGCCCCGATCTGGAACGCGAGCACCGTGTCGCCGACCACGCCCGACTCGGTCAGCTTGGCGAAGATCAGGGGGCCGCTGATGCCGCCGGCCGCCGTGCCGATCGCGTAGAAGAAGGCGATGGCCATGGCCCGGGTCTCCATCGGGAAGATCTCGGAGACCGTCAGATACGCGCTGCTCGCGCCCGCCGACGCGAAGAACAGGACCACGCACCAGCACGCCGTCAGCGTCGCCGCGCTGAGCGAGCCCCGGTCGAACAGCCAGGCCGTGAGGAAGAGCAGCACACCGGAGACGATGTACGTCGACGAGATCATGATCCTGCGGCCCACCGTGTCGAAGAGCTTGCCGAGGAAGAGCGGGCCGAGGAAGTTGCCCGCGGCGATGACGGCGAAGTAGTAGCCCGTGCTGCCCGAGGGGACATCGAAGAACTTGGTCAGGATCGCGCCGAAGCCGAACGTGATCGCGTTGTACAGGAACGCCTGTCCGACGAAGAGGGAGAGGCCGAGGACCGCCCGCTTCGGGTAGTCGCGGAAGACCGTCCTCGCGATCAGGCCGAAGCCGATGCTCTTGCGCTGGTGGATGGTGATCTCGCGGTCCGGCGGCGGCAGCGGCTCGCCCTTCTCCGCCTCGATCTCGCGCTCCACCGACGACACGAGTTCCTCCGCCTTCTCCCCGTGTCCGTGGATGAGCTGCCAGCGCGGGCTCTCCGGGACGTGGCGGCGTACGAGGAGGATCACCAGGCCGAGTACGACGCCGAGGGCGAAGGTCAGCCGCCAGCCGAGGTCCTTGGGGAAGATGTCGGTGTTGAGCATGACGACGGACAGCAGTGAGCCGCCGATCGCGCCGAGCCAGTAGCTGCCGTTGATGATGAGGTCGACGCGGCCCCGGTACTTGGACGGGATCAGCTCGTCGATGGCCGAGTTGATGGCCGCGTACTCGCCGCCGATGCCGAAGCCGGTCAGGAACCGGAAGAGGAAGAACCACCAGGCGTCGAAGGAGAGCGCCGTGAGCGCGGTGGCAGCGAGGTACACCGCGAGGGTGACCATGAAGAGCTTCTTGCGGCCGTACTTGTCGGTGAGCCGGCCGAAGAAGAGCGCCCCGGCGCAGGCCCCCGCCACGTACAGGGCCGCCGCGATGCCGGTGACCTGCGCCGAGGAGATGGCCAGACCGCTGCCCTCCTCGGAGAGGCGGCTCGCGATGTTGCCGACGGTGGTGACTTCCAGGCCGTCCAGGATCCAGACCGTGCCGAGGCCTACGACGATCATCCAGTGCCAGTGGGACCAGGGGAGGCGGTCGAGGCGGGCGGGCACGGCGGTGGTGACGGTGGCCTCGGCTCCGGAGTCCGGGCCGGGGCGGGGCTCCGGCTCGGGGGGCGGCGGCGTTGCGGGCGTGGACGACGCGGTCATGGCGGGCGGCTCCTTCCGCTGTTCCCACGTCGCCGTACTGCCGCGCGCTTGCCGGGCACTGCTGGTCGCGCCGCGCGGGCGACGGCTCCCTCGGCACTGAGCGAGCTACTCCAGAGTGCCCGGTAAACGCTTCCTCACGCGCGCCGGGTCCGCCGGATGATCACCGGCCGCCTGCCCCGCTCACCCCACGAACACCCGCGACACCGCGTAGATCGCGAGCCCCGCGAGGGAGCCGACCACCGTGCCGTTGATCCGGATGAACTGGAGGTCCCGCCCGATGTGCGCCTCGATCTTCTTCGAGGTGTGCTCCGCGTCCCAGCCCGCCACCGTGTCGGTGATGAGCGAGGTGATCTCGTCGCGGTAGGTCGTGACCACGTAGACGGCCGCGCCCTCGACCCAGCCGTCGACCTTCTGCTGGAGCCGCCCGTCCTGCGCCATCCGCGAGCCGAGCGAGAGCAGCGAGGCCCGCACGCGCAGTCGCAGTTCGCTGCGCTCGTCCTCGGCGGCGGCCACGATCATGGACCGTACGGCCGACCAGGCGGAGGCGATCAGGTCCTGCACCTCGCCGCGCGCCAGGATGTCCCCCTTGAGGCGCTCCACGCGCGCGCGGGTGTCCGAGTCGGACTGGAGGTCGGCGGCGAAGTCCGCGAGGAAGCGGTCGACGGCGCCGCGCGCGGGGTGCTCGGGCATGTCCCGCATCTCGGTGACGAAGCGCAGCAGTTCCTTGTAGACGCGCTCGCCGACCCGCTTGTCGACGAACCGCGGGGTCCAGCCGGGCGCCCCGCCCTGGACCGCGTCCATCACGGAGTCGGCGTGCTCCACCAGCCAGTCGTGCGCGCGTACGCAGACGAGGTCGACGACCCTGTGGTGGCCGCCGTCGGCGACGATCTTCTCCAGCGTCTTCCCGATGCCGGGCGCGATCTCCTGGGCGTCGGCGCGGCGCGTGATGGCCTCGCCGACGACGGCCTGGACGTCCGAGTCGCGCAGGACGGTCAGGGCGCCGCGCAGCGCCGTGGCCAGCTCTGCGGTGACGCGGTCGGCGTGCGCGGGCTCGGCGAGCCAGGTGCCGAGGCGGGCGCCGATGCCGACGGCGCGCAGACGGCCGCGGACGACGTCGGCGGAGAGGAAGTTCTCCCCCACGAAGTCGCCGAGGGAGGCGCCCAGCTGGTCCTTCTTGTTCGGGATGATCGCCGTGTGCGGGATGGGCAGGCCGAGGGGGTGGCGGAAGAGCGCCGTCACCGCGAACCAGTCGGCGAGCGCGCCGACCATGCCGGCCTCGGCCGCGGCGGCGACGTAACCGGCCCAGGTGCCGGCGCCCGAGTGCTGCGCCCACTTCGCGAGGACGTAGACGACCGCGACGAATACGAGCAGCCCCGTCGCCGTGATCTTCATCCGGCGTACGCCGCGCCGCTTCTCCTCGTCGGCGGGGCTGTACGTGAAGCCGCCCGGAGCCACGGGGCCCCGCGGGCCGGAGAAGCCCCCGGCCGCTGCTCCGAACGGCGTACCCGCGCCCGCCTTGCCCGCCTTGCGCGCCTTGTCCGGTTCAGACTTGTTCTCCGCGTTTGCGCTCTCCACTCACTCCACCTGGCCCGTTCGCCTCGTCCTCATCCGCATTGTCCCCGCGTCCTGTGTTCTCCGTCCCTTCCCCCCTACTCCTGGAACGAACGACAAGTTCCCGGCGTCGATATGAGCAGAGGGGGGCAGTGTCGGCCGCCTCACGGCCCATGCCGCATCATGGGGTGATCACACCGGAGCCTCGGGGCTCCCCCTGCCCGAGGAGAAAGAGCCCGCATGACCAAGCGTCACGGTTATGCCCTTCTCGCCGCGGTCATCGCGGTCATAGTGGTGATTTCCGCCGGTATATACGTCGGCGTCGCCGGCACCGACGACAGCTCGCGCGACACCATCGGCGCGGGTCCGGGAGGCTCCCGCAACTCCGCCGACCCCGCCTCCTCCGGCACCTGGGTCGGCTCCTGGTCCGCCTCGCCCGCGGGGTTCGAACCGGGCACCGGACGCAAGGGGTTCGCCGGCCGCTCCATCCGCAACGTGGTGCACACCAGCGTCGGCGGCGAGAGCGCCCGCATCACCCTGTCGAACCTCTACGGAACCACGCCGCTGAGCGTCACGCACGCCTCCATCGCGCTGGCCTCCGCGTCGAACGCCCCGGCCGTCGCGCCCGGCACGCTGCGCCGCCTCACGTTCAACGGCAACACCTCGGTGGTCATCCCGCCGGGCGCCCAGGCGATGAGCGACGCCGCCCGCCTGCGCGTCCCGCACGACGCCGACCTGCTGGTCACGACGTACTCGCCGACGCCCTCGGGCCCGGTCACCTACCACCCGCACGCGCGCCAGATCAGCTATGTCGCCGAGGGCGACCGCACCGAGGACCCGGCCGGTGACGCGTACACCGAGCAGAGCCCGTTCTGGCGCTACCTCTCCGCCGTGGACGTGCTCAGCAACGAGACCGACGGCACCGTCGTGGTCTTCGGCGACTCCATCACCGACGGCATCTCGTCCACGATGGGCGCCAACCGCCGCTGGACCGACGTCCTCGCCGACCGGCTGCGCGCCGAGTCGGGCGCGCCGCGCTACGGCGTGGTGAACCAGGGCATCAGCGGCAACCGCATCCTCTCCGACGGACGCGGGCGGCCCGCGGCGAACCCGAGCGGGCTCTCCCGCTTCGACCGTGACGTCCTGGGCCGTACGGGCGTCAAGGCCGTCGTCATCGCCCTCGGCGTCAACGACATCCTGCGCAACCCGCACCAGAACAACGCGGACCGCATCGTCGAGGGCCTGCGCGAGCTGACCCGCCAGGCGCACACGCGCGGGCTGCGGGTCGTCGGCGCGACGGTGATGCCGTTCGGCGGGCACCGCGGTTACGGACCCGCTCTCGAAGCGGTGCGCCAGGGCGTGAACGAACAGATCCGCTCGGGGAAGGTCTTCGACGAGGTCGTCGACTTCGACCGGGCGCTGCGGGACCCGTACGACCCGCGCAAGCTGCGGGAGCGGTACGACTCCGGGGACCATCTGCACCCCTCGGACGCGGGGTTCCGCGCGATGGCGGAGGCGTTCGACCTCTCGCATCTGAAGGGTTCGGCGGCGGCCGAGCTGTAGTGGTCCCCCGCGCCCCGTGCGGGGCGCCTCAGTCCAGCCCCTTGCGCCGCTCCAGCTTCTCTCTTCGCCGCTCCTCCTTGAGGCGCAGCTTCTCCGCCTTGCGGAGTTTGCGGTCGACGCCCACCCCGCCCATCAGGGCGAAGCCCTTGACGACCACGCGGGGTGAGCCGGGCGTGCCCAGGCCGGTCGCCCTGTCGTCGAAGCCGCCCATGATGCCGAAGCCCTTGACCACCACGTTCAGCTCCTGGGGCACGATGACCTGGAGCCCGCCCATGATGGTGAAGCAGCGGATCTCCACGTCGCGCTCCGCGAAGTAGGCCTCGCGCAGGTCGATCTCGCCGCCGCCCCACATCGCGAACGCGGTGAACTGCCGCCCCACCGTCCAGCCGCCCTTGCGGCTGAAGCCGCTCCAGAAGGCGAAGCCGCCGGTCGAGGTGGGCTCGTGGTCCACCATCCGCGCGGCCCAGTCGATGGCCGCGGGGTCGCCGCTCTCGGGCCGCTTCACCATGGAGACCTTGGCGCCGTGCGCCGGCAGGTCGCGGGTGAGCGGCTCCAACTCGCCGTACGTACGGGCCTTGTACGCGGCGTCGAGGCGCTCCTCGAACTCCGTCATGTCGAGGCGGCCCTCGGCCATCGCGTCCCGCAGTACTTCGGCGACCCGCTCTCGGTCGGCGTCGGAAGCCCGCAGCTCGGGGAGTTTCTCACTCATGGGGGGAAGCCTACGAGGTCGCCTTCTCCGCGTACATCTTGGCGATGACCGCCTCGATGTCCGGTTCCCTGATGGAGAGATCGGCCATCGGGTACCGCGCCGCGATCCGCGCGACAAGCGGAGCCGCCGACTCCGCAGCGGGGAAGGCCAGCCACTGGCGCGGGCCCTCCACCTTCACCACCCGCGCCGACTCCACCTCCATGGGCGGAAGTTCGCGCTCCAGATCCACCACGAGGGTGCGCTCGCTCTCCCCCACCTCGTGCAGACCGGCGAGCGGACCGTCGTACATCAGCCGCCCGTGGTCGATGACCATCACGCGCTCGCACAGCTGCTCGATGTCGGTGAGGTCGTGCGTGGTGAGCAGGACCGTCGTGCCGGACTCCGCGTTCAAGTCCCGCAGGAAACCCCGCACCTTCGCCTTGCTGATGACGTCCAGGCCGATCGTCGGCTCGTCCAGGTACAGCACCTCGGGGTCGTGGAGCAGCGCCGCCGCGATATCGCCCCGCATCCGCTGCCCGAGCGAGAGCTGGCGCACGGGGACGTCGAGCAGGGCGCCCAGTTCGAGGAGTTCCACGCACCGGTCCAGGTTCTCGCGGAAGCGGGTGTCCGGGATGCGGTACATCCGGTGCATCAGGCGGTACGAGTCGATCAGCGGCAGGTCCCACCACAGCGTCGTGCGCTGGCCGAAGACCACGCCGATGCGCTGGGCGAGCCTCGTCCGCTCCCGCGAGGGGTCGATGCCCGCGACCCGAAGCCGGCCGCCGCTCGGCGTGAGGATCCCGGTCAGCATCTTGATCGTCGTCGACTTGCCCGCGCCGTTCGGCCCGATGTAGCCGACCATCTCGCCGCGCGGCACGGTGAAGGAGATCCCGTCGACGGCCCGCACCTCGTGCCGCTCGCGCCGCAGGAACCCCGTCTTCCTGCGTACGTCGAAGACCTTCTCGACGCCCTCCAGTTCGATGAGGTCGGTTGTGTCCACGGCGGTTCAGCTCCCTGTGCTGCGGTAGGAACGAAGGCCCGCGCGCCAGGCGAGACCGGCGAGGGCGAGGCAGGCGACGGCGACCGACGGGGGCGTGAAGGCCGTCCACACCGGCAGGTCGAGGGGGTAGGGCCGGCCCAGGACGTAGAGGGCGGGCAGCCAGTTCACGAAGGCCAGCGGCAGTACGAAGGTGACGCCCCGCACCAGGTCCTTGGCGAAGACCGAGGGCGGGTACTGGAGCAGCGTCGTGCCCCCGTACGTGAAGGCGTTCTGCACCTCCGCCGCGTCCTGCGCCACGAACTGGAAGGCCGCGCCCGCCACGAACAGGGCCGCGAAGATGCCCGCGCCGCTGACCAGCATCAGCGGCACCAGCAGGACCTTCAGCGGGCTCCATGCGATGTCCAGGACCACGAGCGCGTACGTGAGGACGAGCGCGCCCTGGGTCAGCCGCCCGAGCCGGTGCAGCCCGAACCGGTCGGCGGCGACCTGCGCGAGCACCGGGGCGGGCCGCACCAGCAGGGTGTCGAGCGTGCCGTCGCGCACCCGCTTGCCGAGCCGGTCCATGGATCCGAGGGACAGGTCGGCGAGCCCGAACGCGGTGCAGGAGGCGCCGTACAGGAAGGCGATCTCCGGCAGCGAGTAGCCGCCGAGCCGGTCCACCTGGGAGAACATCAGCAAGATCGCCGCGAAGTCGAACGCGGTCACCGCGAAGTTGCCGAGCGCGGTCATCGCGAAGGAGAGGCGGTAGGCCATGAGGGAGCGGATCCACATGGCGGAGATCAGCCGGTAGGCCCGCAGCCCGGAGCGCACCCGCGCCAGGCCGGTGTGCGGGTCGAGGTCAGCCACCCTGGACCACCACCCGGCGGGTCGCCGCGGCCTGGAGCAGCCGCCCGGCCGTCAGCAGCGCCGCGGCCCAGCCGAGCTGGAAGACGTATGTCCGTATCAGGCCAAGACCCGTGGACCTGCCCAGGAACACATCGGCGGGCACCTGGAGCAGCGCCGACCAGGGCAGGGCGCGGGCGACCTCGCCGAGCGCTCCGGGGAAGACGTTCAGCGGCAGCAGCATCCCGGAGAAGAAGGTGCCCGCGAGCATCGTCACCTGCGTGACGCCCGCGCCGTCCAGCAGCCAGAACGCGGTCAGCGCCACCAGGAAGCGCAGCGCGAAGCCGACCACCGCGCCGAACACCACGGCCAGCAGGAACGCCGCCCAGCGCAGCGGATCCGCGGGCAGCGCGAGCTGGAAGACGAGCGCGCCGACCGCCATCGGCACGACGCCGCGCCCGAGCAGCTGGAACAGGGCCCGGCCCAGATCGCTCGCCAGCCACCAGGCCTGGAGGTCCGCGGGCCGGTACAGGTCGACGGCGATGTCGCCGGTGCGGATCCGCTCGATCAGCTCGCCCTCGAAGCCGCCGCCCATCAGCGCCATCACCGTGAGCAGCGCCTGCCCCAGCCAGACGAACGTGATCGCCTGCTCCTGGTCGTATCCGCCGAGGCCCGGCCGCTCGTCCCAGAGCGCGATGTAGGTGTACGCGAGGATGAGCCCGAAGACCGTGTTGGTGAAGACTCCCGCCGCGGTCGCGACCCGGTAGGTGGCGTACCGGCGAAAGCTTCCCCGGGCGACGGCCGCGTACAAACGGAACCGTCCTGTACGCACACGCATCCCTTTCACAGTGGGCCTCGCCCCGCATCGGGCCGAAGCGCAGGATCGTAGTGTGATCGGGGCCACTCGCGCCAGGCATTTTCGGTGCGGGGGCGCGTGCCGGGTGCCGACGCGTGGGTGGCAGTGTGCAATGGGGTCTACGAGGCGTACTGGACGTACGACGCAAACCGGGAGTTCCGCAAGACATGAGTGACGAGCCGCAGCAGCAGGGCCCTGCCGGGCAGGGCGGCGGGGCCACCAAGACCGGCAAGGCCAAGAAGCCGGGGCGCCCCAAGCGCAAGGGCTGGCGGCGGATCTTCCCGACCTGGCGCATGGTCCTCGGCGGCTTCATCCTGCTGGTCCTGCTGGTCGGTGGCGCCTTCATGGCGGGCTACATGCTGGTCGAGATCCCCCCGGCGAACGCCGCCGCGACCAAGCAGAGCAACGTCTACCTGTACGCCGACGGCTCCGAGATCGCCCGCGACGGCGAGGTGAACCGCGAGAAGGTGCCGCTCAAGCAGATCCCGCTGCACGTCCAGCGCGCCGTGCTCGCCGCCGAGGACCGCGACTTCTACGGCGAGTCCGCGGTCGACCCGAAGGCGATGATCCGCGCGGCCTGGAACACCGTCACCGGCAAGGGCAAGCAGTCCGGCTCGACGATCACCCAGCAGTACGTGAAGAACTACTACCTGGGCCAGGAGCAGACCGTCTCGCGCAAGGTGAAGGAGTTCTTCATCTCCATCAAGCTGGACCGCGAGGTGAGCAAGGACGAGATCCTCTCCGGGTATCTGAACACCAGCTACTTCGGCCGCAACGCGTACGGCGTGCAGGCCGCCGCCCAGGCGTACTACGGCAAGAACGTCAAGGAACTCTCCACCGCCGAGGGCGCCTACCTCGCGACCCTCCTCAACTCCCCCAACGCCTACGACGTCGCCACGCACCCCGAGAACAGGCAGCGCGCGGCGGGCCGCTGGAACTACGTCCTCGACGGCATGGTCAAGGAGGGCTGGCTCGGCAAGTCCGAGCGGGCCGGGATCAAGTTCCCCGTGCCCGACGAGGCCAAGGGCGCGGCGGGCCTGTCCGGGCAGCGCGGCTATGTCGTCAAGGCCGTCGAGGACTACCTCACCGCCAACAAGATCATCGACGAGGAGACCCTCGCCAAGGGCGGCTACCGCATCACCACGACCCTCCAGAAGGACCGCCAGGAGGCCTTCAAGAAGGCCGTCGACGAGCAGGTGATGTCGAAGGTCGACAAGAAGGCCCGCAAGGCCGACCGCAACGTCCGCGCGGGCGGCGCCTCGATCGACCCGGCCACCGGCAAGGTCGTCGCGATGTACGGCGGCATCGACTACACCAAGCAGTACGTCAACAACGCCACGCGCCGCGACTACCAGGTCGGCTCCACCTTCAAGCCGTTCGTGTTCACCTCCGCGGTGGAGAACGGCTCGGTCACCCAGAGCGGGCAGCCCATCACCCCGAACACCGTCTACGACGGCACCAACAAGCGGCCCGTGCAGGGCTGGAGCGGCGGCACGTACGCCCCCGAGAACGAGGACCAGGTCTCCTACGGCAACACCACGGTCCGCGAGGCCACCGACAAGTCCGTGAACTCGGTGTACGCGCAGATGGCCGTCGACGTCGGCTCCGACAAGGTCAAGGAGACCGCGGTCGCCCTCGGCGTCCCGGAGTCCACGCCCGACCTCACCGCCTCCCCGTCCATCGCGCTCGGCCCCGCCACCGCCAGCGTCCTCGACATGGCCGAGGCGTACGCGACGCTGGCCAACCACGGCGAGCACGGCACGTACACGCTCGTCGAGAAGATCACCAAGGACGGCGAGAAGATCGGCCTGCCGGAGCAGGACACCAAGCAGGCCGTGACCCGCGAGGCCGCCGACACCACCACCTCCATCCTCCAGAGCGTCGTCCAGGGCGGCACCGGTACGGCCGCCCAGGGAGCGGGCCGGCCCGCCGCGGGCAAGACCGGCACCGCCGAGAACGACACGGCCGCCTGGTTCGCCGGATACACCCCCGACCTGGCGACGGTGGTCGCCGTCATGGGCCAGAATCCGGAGACCGGCGCGCACACCCCGCTGTACGGCGCGCTGGGCGAGTCCCGCATCAACGGCGGCGCCTACCCGGCCCGCGTCTGGGCGCAGTACACCAAGGCCGCCCTGGAGGGCGAGCCCGTCAAGGACTTCGACCTGGAGCTGTCGCAGGGCGCGGACGTGCCGGTGGTACCGGACCCGGCCACGGGCGGCACCCAGGACCCGGGAACCGACGGCGGCGCCACCACGGGCGACCCCACGGACGGCGGCGCGACGGACGGCGGGCCCACCGACGGGGGCGCCACCACCGGCGGCCAGGACACCGGCGGCACCACCACGGACGGCGGCCAGGACCCCGGCGGGCAGACCGGGAAGCCGAGAGCTTGGGGGAGTTGTCAACCGACGACAACGCCGCAGTGATGGGGTCTCCCCTGCTCGAGCGAAGCCGAGAGCTTGGGGAAGTGCCAGACACCGCGGCCCGCGGCATGATCCGCCGGACAGGCCCTAGGGCGTGTCGCCGCCGGGCGGGGTCAGTGTCCCGAGGTCGCCTTGAGCCCGACCACGGCCACCAGCAGCAGGCAGACGAAGAAGATCCGCGCGGCGGTGACGGGCTCTCCCAGGACGACCATGCCGAGCACCGCCGCACCGGCCGCGCCGATGCCGACCCACACGCCGTACGCGGTGCCGATGGGCAGCGACTTGGCGGCGTACGACAGGAGCATCATGCTCGCGACGATGCCCGCGCCCGTGAACACGCTGGGCCACAGCCGCGTGAACCCCTCGGTGTACTTCATCCCGATCGACCAGCCCACTTCGAGCAGACCGGCGACGATCAACAGAACCCAGGCCATGACGGCACCTCCGACGAGAAGGAACGCTCAGCGCGTTACCTGATGGGGGTGCGTCGTCTTTGCGATAACCCGGTACGGCGCGTCTCGTCGGGGTGGTTCCACGGTAGCAAACCGCGCTACAGGTACAGGCCCGTCGAGTCCTCGGAGCCCTCGAAGCGGTCGGCGGCCACGGCGTGCAGATCGCGCTCGCGCATCAGGACGTACGCCACGCCCCGCACCTCGACCTCGGCGCGGTCCTCCGGGTCGTACAGGACCCGGTCGCCCGGCTCGACCGTACGGACGTTCTGCCCGACCGCGACCACCTCGGCCCAGGCGAGCCGCCGGCCCACGGCCGCGGTCGCGGGGATCAGGATGCCGCCGCCGGAGCGGCGCTCGCCCTCGCTGGTGTCCTGCCGCACGAGCACGCGGTCGTGCAGCATCCGGATGGGCAGCTTGTCGTCGTGGTGGGTCTTCTCGCTCACAGCACCGAACCTACCTGCCCCGGGGCCGTCCGCGGCCCTCCGGGTCGGGTATGCGGCCCCTGGGTCAGCTGTTGCGCCGCCGCGAGGTGAGAACGAGCAGGCCGACGACGCCCACGGCGACCAGGGCCACCGGGACGATCCGCTCGACGCGGGGCGAGCCGTCCTCCCCGAGGAACCGGCCCTTCACGTCCGAGACGAATCGGTTCGCCCCGACATAGGCCCGGCCCAGGGAGTTGTCCACGCCGGCGACGACCCTCGCCTTCGCGTCACCGACGACCGTCTTCGGGTGGACGCGCACCCCGATCTCGTCGAGCGTCTCGGCCAGCTGGTCGCGCCGACGCTTGATGTCCGCCTCGATCTGCGCAGGGGTCCTGGCATCCGACACCGCGCTGCCTCCGTGGTCGTATCGACTATGTGGACGTGAACTGTCACCACAGTCTGTCAGCTTCACGCGCGCCGCACCCCACGGCACCCCTATTACGCTCGACTCCGTCACCACACCTTTTGTGTACGCCCCCCGCGAGGAGACCGAAGATGAGCGAGCGACTTCAGCCCGGCGACACCGCCCCCGCCTTCACCCTGCCCGACGCCGACGGCAAGGACGTCTCGCTGGCCGACCACAAGGGCCGCAAGGTCATCGTGTACTTCTACCCGGCCGCCCTGACCCCCGGCTGCACCAAGCAGGCCTGCGACTTCACCGACAACCTCGACGTGCTCGCGGCGGCCGGGTACGACGTCATCGGCGTGTCGCCGGACAAGCCGGAGAAGCTCGCGAAGTTCCGCGAGAAGGAGAGCCTGAAGGTCACGCTGGTCGGCGACCCCTCCAAGGAGACCCTGGAGGCGTACGGCGCCTTCGGCGAGAAGAAGCTGTACGGCAAGACGGTGACCGGCGTCATCCGTTCGACCGTCGTGGTCGACGAGCAGGGCAAGGTCGAGCACGCGTTCTACAACGTGAAGGCGACCGGCCACGTGGCCAAGATCATCAGGGACCTCGGCGTCTGAGCCGTTCCGGCCGCCCGAGCCGTGATGTGACGTAAGCCCCTCTCGCGAGGGGCTTACGTTTGCAACAGCCATCTTCGAGCAAGTGACCACACGGGGAACTTGTACGAAGAACGAAAGGAACCACTCCATGGCGGCCCACGAAGAGCTCGACGCCGAGGCCGACCCGGAGGCGATGAGACGCCACCGCACGCTGTTCCGGGCTGCCAACCGGCGCAAGAACCCTCCCCTGCGCCGCACCGACATCACGGTGACGGACGAGGCCGCGGTCAAGCGGGCCGTCAAAGCGGCCTCGCTCGGCAATGCCATGGAGTGGTTCGACTTCGGCATCTACAGCTATCTGGCCGTCACCATCGGCCACGTCTTCTTCCCTTCCGGGAACGAGACGGCCCAGCTGATCTCCTCCTTCGCCACCTTCGCGGTGTCCTTCCTCGTACGCCCCATCGGCGGCATGGTCTTCGGACCCATGGGCGACAAGATCGGCCGCAAGAAGGTCCTCGCGCTGACGATGATCCTGATGGCGATCGGCACGCTCGCCATCGGCCTGATCCCCTCCTACGCCACGATCGGCTTCTGGGCGCCGGTCCTGCTGATCTTCTTCCGCCTGGTGCAGGGCTTCTCGACGGGCGGTGAGTACGGGGGCGCGTCCACGTTCATCGCCGAGTACGCCCCCGACAAGCGGCGCGGCTACTTCGGCAGCTTCCTGGAGATCGGCACGCTCGCCGGTTACACGGGCGCGGCGGGTCTGGTCCTCATCCTGAACACCGCCCTCGGCTCGGACGCGATGGACTCCTGGGGCTGGCGCATCCCGTTCCTCGTCGCGGGCCCGCTCGGCCTGGTCGGCCTCTACCTCCGCCTCAAGCTCGACGAGACCCCCGCCTTCCAGAAGATGGAGGACGCCACCTTCCACTCGGCGTCCGAGGGCGCCTCCACCGTGGAGACCACGGCCAAGGGCGACCTCGCGAAGATCTTCCGGCAGTACTGGCCCACGCTGATCCTCTGCATCGCCCTGGTCGGCGCGTACAACGTCACCGACTACATGCTGCTGTCGTACATGCCGACGTATCTCTCCGACGAACTCGGCTACGACGACTCCCACGGCCTGCTGATCCTCATCGGCACGATGATCGTGCTGATGCTGATCATGAACCAGGTCGGCAGGCTCTCCGACCGCTTCGGCCGCAAGCCGCTGCTGATGACCGGCATGGTGGGCTTCCTGGTCCTCTCCGTCCCGGCGTTCCTCCTGATCAAGCAGGGCAGCCTGCTCGGGGTCTCCGCCGGCATGCTCCTCCTCGGCCTCTCCCTGGTCTGCCTGCTCGGCACCATGTCGGCGACGCTCCCGGCCCTTTTCCCCACCTCGGTCCGCTACGGCTCCCTGTCCGTCGGCTACAACCTCTCCGCCTCCCTCTTCGGCGGCACGGCTCCCCTGGTCATCACGTCCCTGATCAGCATCACGGGCACGGACATGGTCCCGGCCTACTACTCGATGGCGGCGGCGCTGGTCGGCATCATCGCGGTGGCCTGCATGAAGGAGACGGCCCAGCAGCCGCTGTCGGGCTCGCCGCCGTCGGTGGAGTCGAAGGAGGAGGCGGCGGAGCTGGTGGAGGCCCGGACCCGTGTGCCACTGGCTCCTTCGGCCCGTTAGCATGACTGACTACCGGCGGCGGTGGTGCAACTGGTTGACACAGCAGACTTAGGATCTGTAGCCCTTGATCGGGCCTGAGGGTTCGAATCCCTTCCGCCGCACGGAAGATGGCCTGCGAATCGAAACTGATTCGCAGGCCATTCCCGTGTCTGTCTCTAGCTCACTGGCTCACTGGCTCACTGGCTCACTGGCTCAGCAACTCCCGCACCACCGGCACCAGCTCCCGGAACGCCTTCCCGCGATGGCTGATCGCGTTCTTCTCGTCCGCCGTCAGCTCCGCGCAGGTGCGGGTCTCGCCCTCCGGCTGGAGGATCGGGTCGTAGCCGAAGCCGCCGGAGCCCGTGGGGGCCGTGCGCAGGGTGCCGCGCAGCCGGCCCTCCACCACGCGTTCCGTGCCGTCCGGCAGCGCCAGGGCCGCCGCGCAGGCGAAGTGGGCGCCCCGGTGTTCCGGAGCGATGTCGGACAGCTGGGCCAGGAGCAGGTCCAGGTTGGCCCGGTCGTCGCCGTGGCGGCCCGACCAGCGGGCGGAGAGGATGCCGGGGGCGCCGCCGAGTACGTCGACGCACAGGCCCGAGTCGTCGGCGACGGCGGGCAGGCCGGTGGCCCGGGCGAGGGCGTGCGCCTTGAGGAGGGCGTTCTCGGCGAAGGTGACGCCGGTCTCCCTGACGTCGGGGATCTCGGGGTAGGCGTCCGCGCCGACGAGGTCGTGGCTCAGGCCTGCGTCGGCGAGGATCGCCCTCAGTTCCGTGATCTTGCCGGTGTTGCGGGTGGCGAGGATGAGGCGGGTCATGCCCCCAGTATCCCGGGGAGCGGACCCGCGTCCGTCACGGCGTGCAGACCTTGGTGAGTTCGCCGGCCGCGTCGGTGACGGGGCTGACGTCGGGGGTGTTGTCGCCGCTCTTGATGGCGTCACGGACGTTGTCGACGGCCTTGTCGAGGTCGTCGACGGCCTTGTTGACGTCGGCGTCGTCGGTCTTGTCGCTGATCTTGTCGAGGTTCTTGCCGATGTCGTCGAGCGCCCGATCGGCCTCGGCGGGGTTGTCGCCGGCGTTCTCGACGGCCTGTTGCAGGTCGGTGACGCTGTCGGCGATCGTGTCGGCGGTCTGGACGCAGTCCAGGGCCTTCGAGACGGCGTCGCAGCCGACGAGGCCGACGCCTGCGGGTACGACGATCAGGGCTGTGGCGACAGCGGTGGCGATACGACGGTGGCGCGCGGCCATGGTTCGGTCCCTCCCCGGGGTGCGTACGGGCGCCCGGCTCTGTCCGCGCGCCCGTACTCGTAACAACGCCCGGCAGGGGGTTGTCGGTTGCTCAAGTGTCGCTTACGTAATGCGTGATGTACGTCGCTGCCCCGCCCGGTGCGTGGCCTCGGCGTGGCGGCCGGATGCCCTCGTACTGGGCGTACTTGTGCTTCCGGCCGACGCGGCGAGAGTGCGTGCCGGGCGTCGCGGGCAGGCCCTAGCGGGTGGCGGCCAGTGCCTCGCGCTGGAGGGCGGCGAGGTCCTCGCAGCCGCCGACGGCCAGGTCGAGGAGCGCGTTGAGTTCCTTGCGGTCGAAGGGCTCGGCCTCCGCGGTACCCTGGACCTCTACGAAGCGGCCGTCGCCGGTGCAGACGACGTTCATGTCGGTGTCGGCCTTGACGTCCTCCTCGTAGCAGAGGTCGAGGAGGGGCACGCCGCCGACGATGCCGACGGAGACGGCGGAGACGGTGTCGGTGAGGGGCTTGCGGCCCGCCTTGATGAGCTTCTTGCCCTGGGCCCAGGCGACGGCGTCGGCGAGGGCGACGTAGGCGCCGGTGATGGCGGCGGTGCGGGTGCCGCCGTCGGCCTGGAGGACGTCGCAGTCGAGGACGATCGTGTTCTCGCCGAGCGACTTGTAGTCGATGACGGCGCGGAGGCTGCGGCCGATGAGGCGGGAGATCTCGTGCGTACGGCCGCCGATCTTGCCGCGGACGGCTTCGCGGTCGCCGCGGGTGTTGGTGGAGCGGGGCAGCATCGAGTACTCGGCGGTGACCCAGCCCTCGCCGCTGCCCTTGCGCCAGCGCGGGACGCCCTCGGTGACGGAGGCGGTGCAGAAGACCTTGGTGTCGCCGAAGGAGATGAGGACGGAGCCCTCGGCGTGCTTGCTCCAGCCGCGTTCGATGGTGATGGGGCGGAGTTGTTGCGGCGTGCGGCCGTCGATGCGGGGGGAGGGCGTAGAGGACATGGGCTGAGCCTATCGGGACCCGGGGCATGGGTGAGGGGCCCTTCCCCGGCCGGTGCCCCGGCCGGTGCCCCGGCCGGGGAAGGGCCCCTCACCTGTGCGGGTTCAGGAACTCACATCATGTCTTCGATGTCCGCCGCGATCGGGTCGGCGTCGGTGCCGATGACGACCTGGATCGCGGTGCCCATCTTGACGACGCCGTGGGCGCCGGCGGCCTTCAGCGCGGCGTCGTCGACGAGGTCGGGGTTGATGACCTCGGTGCGCAGGCGGGTGATGCAGCCCTCGACCTCTTCGATGTTGTCGATGCCGCCGAGCCCGGCGACGATCTTCTCAGCCTTGCTGGCCATGTGTTTCTCCCTGGTTCCAAAGGACGCGGCCTCAGCAGGCCGTAGGTCCGCTGTGTGACGGTCCGCTCTGTCACGTTAACGCACGGTTGGACCATCTTCGCGGGCGGTCACGGCGCATGCGCCCCATGATGACGATCAAGGTGTCGCCCCCTGCCGGAGGCGGCGCCCCCACCCGTTCCCAACTGGTCTACACCAGTCTAGGGCGACCGCCAAACCAGGCCTGTCCCGGGAGGACGCCGATGAGTTCCGACGCCGCAGCGGTGCCGCGGAAGAAGTGGTGGAACGGCCTGTTCCAGGGCTTGCAGAAGATGGGCCGCAGCCTCCAGCTGCCCATCGCGGTGCTGCCGGCCGCCGGCATCCTCAACCGCCTCGGCCAGCCGGACGTCTTCGGCGCCGACGGGCTCGGCTGGACGAACGTGGCCAAGGTCTTCGCCGCGGCGGGCGGCTCCCTGCTCGACTCCTCGCTCGGTCTGCCGCTGCTGTTCTGCGTCGGTGTCGCGATCGGCATGGCGAAGAAGGCGGACGGCTCGACGGCGCTCGCCGCGGTCGCGGGCTTCCTCGTCTACTACGCGGTGCTGCGCGCCTTCCCCGAGGACTGCCCCGCCGATACGACGTTCGGCACGGCCGGGATGTGGAGCGGCGTCTGCGTCGCGGAGGACGGCACGGTGGCGCAGGCCGCGTACCAGAACCCGGGGGTGTTCGGCGGCATCGTGATGGGTCTGCTCGCCGCGTGGTTCTGGCAGCGCTACCACCGTGTGAAGCTGGTCGACTGGCTGGGCTTCTTCAACGGCCGCCGACTGGTGCCGATCATCATGGCCTTCGTCGGGCTGCTCTTCGCGGGGCTGTGCGTCTGGATCTGGCCGCCGGTGGGTGACGCGCTGACCAGCTTCTCCAAGTGGCTGGTGGATCTGGGCTGGCTGGGCTCGGGCATCTTCGGCGTCGCCAACCGCGCGCTGCTCACGGTCGGGCTCCACCAGTTCCTGAATACGTTCGTATGGTTCCAGTTCGGCGACTACACGAAGCCGGACGGCACGATGGTGCACGGCGACATCAACCGGTTCCTCGCGGGCGACCCGACGGCGGGCCAGTTCACCTCGGGCTTCTTCCCGATCATGATGTTCGCGCTGCCCGCGGCGGCGCTCGCGATCACGCACTGCGCGCGCCCGGAGCGGCGCAAGGTGGTCGGCGGCATGATGCTGTCGGTCGGTCTGACGTCGTTCGTCACGGGCATCACCGAGCCGATCGAGTACTCGTTCCTCTTCATCGCGCCGCTGCTGTACGCGCTGCACGCGGTGCTGACCGGCGTCTCGATGGCGGTGACGTGGGCGCTGGGCGTGAAGGACGGCTTCAGCTTCTCCGCGGGGCTGATCGACTACGTGATCAACTGGAGTCTGGCGACGAAGCCGTGGCTGATCATTCTGATCGGGCTCGGCTTCGGGGTCGTGTACTACTTCGTATTCCGCTTCGTCATCACCAAGTTCGATCTGGCGACTCCGGGGCGTGAACCACAGGAAGAGGCGGAGGCCCTGGACCGGGAGCAGACCAAAGCCTGACGCGGCGCCGCCGAGCGGCTCCCCGGCTTCCTCGCAAGGCCCTCGGACCTCGGGTCCGGGGGCCTTTGGCCGGTCATATGCGGATATGGCCGAGCCCACAGGAATCGCGGGTTCCTTACGTCACCTTCACCGTGCTACAACAGGTCTACACCACTCAATGGTGTAGACCACGCGGCCTTCTCGTCGCGTCCCCCGGAGACGCCGCCGTCCCCCACTTAACTGTCCCCAGGCGGCGCCTTGCCCACTGGAGGAAGTTGTGTCCACGGCCAGTGCCGCCCCCGCGGCCAAGAAGAAGGGCTCCGGCGCGATGGCTGTCATGCAGCGCATCGGCCGCAGCCTGATGCTGCCGGTCGCCGTGCTGCCCGCCGCAGCCCTCCTGGTCCGTTTCGGCCAGGACGACATGCTGGGCCGGGAGTCCTTCCCGACCTTCATCAACAAGCTCGCGAGCTACATGGCGGCGGGCGGTGGCGCGCTGCTCGACAACATGGCGCTGCTGTTCTGCGTCGGCATCGCGATCGGCTTCGCCAAGAAGTCGGACGGCTCGACGGCCCTCGCCGCCGTGACCGGCTACCTGGTCTTCCAGAAGGTGCTCGCCACCTTCACGGACAAGAACCTGCCGAAGGTCGCCTCCGTCGCCGACGGCAAGATCGTCATGAACGAGGCGCCGGTCAACGCGGGTGTGCTCGGCGGCGTCGTCATGGGCATCATCGTCGCCCTGCTGTACCAGAAGTTCTACCGGACCAAGCTGCCCGACTGGGCGGGCTTCTTCGGCGGCCGCCGCCTCGTCCCGATCCTGTCGGCCTTCGCGGGCCTGGTCGCGGGCATCGTCTTCGGCCTGATCTGGCCGGTCCTCGGCACCGGTCTGCACAACTTCAGTGAGTGGCTGGTCGGTTCGGGCGCCGTCGGCGCCGGTGTCTTCGGCGTCGCCAACCGCGCGCTGATCCCGATCGGCATGCACCACCTGCTGAACTCCTTCCCGTGGTTCCAGGCCGGCACGTACAACGACGGCGGCACGGACTACCACGGCGACATCGCCCGCTTCCTGCACGGCGACCCGAGCGCGGGCCAGTTCATGACCGGCTTCTTCCCGATCATGATGTTCGCCCTGCCCGCGGCCTGCCTCGCGATCGTGCACTGCGCCCGTCCCGAGCGCCGCAAGGTCGTCGGCGGCATGATGTTCTCCCTCGCGGCCACCGCGTTCGTGACCGGTGTGACCGAGCCGATCGAGTTCACCTTCATGTTCATCGCGCCGGTCCTGTACGCGATCCACGCGGTGCTCACCGGTGTCTCCATGGCGCTGACCTGGGCGCTCGGCATGAAGGATGGCTTCGGCTTCTCGGCGGGCGCGGTCGACTTCTTCCTCAACCTCGGCATCGCGAAGAACCCGTGGGGCCTGGCCCTGGTCGGCCTGTGCTTCGCCGCGGTCTACTACGTGGTCTTCCGCTTCGCGATCACCAAGTTCAACCTGCCGACGCCGGGCCGCGAGTCCGACGAGGAGCTGGCCGAACTCCAGAAGGCCGAGGCGAAGTAGCCTGCGGCCCAGCTGAACGGCGAAGGCCCCGGAACCGGTTCGGTTCCGGGGCCTTCGCCGTGCCCGGAGTCAGACCTCGTACGACGCGCCGGGCGCCGCGAGTTCCACCGGCCCCCCGTACACCGCGCGGGCGTCCGCGAGGTTCACCTGGGGGTCGGTCCACGGCGGGATGTGGGTGAGCAGCAGCCTTCCCGCGCCCGCGCGTCGCGCGGACTCCCCCGCCTCGCGGCCGTTCAGGTGGAGGTCGGGGATGTTCTCCTTGCCGTGGGTGAAGGCCGCCTCGCACAGGAAGAGGTCGGTGCCGGCGGCCAGTTCGTCCAGGGGCGCGCAGGGGCCGGTGTCACCGGAGTACGTGAGGGTCTTCCCGGCGTGCCCGACGCGGATGGCGTACGCCTCGACGGGGTGACACATCTTCTCCGTGCGCACCGAGAACGGGCCGATGTCGAACGAGGCCGGCTTGACCGTGTGGAAGTCGAAGACCTCGCTCATCGAGGAGGCCGACGGTGTGTCCGCGTACGCGGTCGTCAGCCGCTGCTCGGTGCCCTCGGGGCCGTAGACCGGGATGGGGGCGCAGCGGCCTCCCTCGTGCCGGTAGTAGCGCGCGACGAAGTACGCGCACATGTCGATGCAGTGATCGGCGTGCAGATGGCTGAGGAAGATCGCGTCGAGGTCGTAGAGACCGATGTGGCGCTGGAGCTCGCCGAGGGCGCCATTGCCCATGTCGAGCAGCAACCGGAAGCCGTCGGCCTCGACGAGGTAGCTCGAGCAGGCCGACTCCGCGGACGGAAACGACCCCGAGCAGCCGACGACGGTGAGCTTCATGAAGCTGGGACCTCCGCGCTGGCGAGGGAGCTGGGGGGTGGGTGTGCGGTCCGTCGAGCGTAAGGCGCGAAAGGCGCGGTCGCTCCTCCGTCGCGGGCCGTTGTGGGGGAACTCACCTGCGGTGTCACCGGTTCGGGTGGCGCGTGGGGCGGGTGGTGGAGTGGCGGGCGGTATGGGGAGTGCGCCGGTACCGTCGTGGCTATGGACACGTCCTGGTGGCTGGCGCTCGCCGCCGTCGTGGTGCTCGCGCTGGTCGTGGCGCTGGTGGACGGATGGGGCCGCGGCCCCCGCTGGCGGACCACCCGCCCGCCGCGCGGCCCGCGCCGACGGCTTCCCGCGCCGCGGCCCGCGGAGATCTGGTGGGCGCGGGTGCCCTTCGAGGACGGCCCCGGCGGAAAGGACCGGCCGTGTCTGATCCTGTCCGTGCGCGGGGAGAACGCCCGGGTCGCGAAGATCACCAGCAGGTACCACGACGAACGAGCGGGCGTGATCCCGCTGCCACCGGGTTCGGTCGGCGACGCGGAGGGCCGCCCCAGCTTCCTGGAGACGGACGAGCTGAGGGACGTACCGCTGTGGGAGTTCCGACGCAGGGCCGGGTCGGTGGATCCGGTGGTGTGGGACCAGGTGCGGTACCTGGCGGGCTGAGCCCCGAGATGCCACTGCCCGGGCGGGTGAACGGGCCCGGGCAGGGGGGCTTCCGGCCGGTCCGGCGGGATGCTTACAGCCCACCTGGGCCGGATGCTCCTGGCCCACCTGGCCGGATGTTCTCAGCCCGCCCGGCAGGACGTTTGCAGTCCACCCCGGCGGGATGTTCCCGGCCCATCCGGACGGATGCTCCCAACCCGCCCGGCAGGACGTTTCCAGCCCACCCCGGCCAGAGTTTCGGTGCAGGGCAGGGTCGGTGGACCCGGTGGTGTGGGACCAGGTGCGGTACCTGGCGGGCTGAGCCCCGACATGCCACTGCCCGGGCGGGTGAACGGGCCCGGGCAGGGGGGCTTCCGGCCGGTCCGGCCGGATGTTCCCGGCCCGCCCGGCGGGTCCTTTTCACCCCGCCCAGCGGGACGTCCCCACCCCACCCAGCCGGATGCCCCCAACCCACCCGGCAAGATGCCCTCAGCCCGTCCGGCGTTTGAGGACGAACTCGGCGGAGCCGGTGATGAGGTCCGTGCCCCGGCCGGTTAGGCCCACAGTTGGCCCTGGAGGGTTTCGATGGCTGCCTCCGTCGTCTGGGCGGTGTAGACGCCCGTCGAGAGGTACTTCCAGCCGCCGTCGGCGACGACGAAGACGATGTCGGCGCTCTCGCCCGCCGCCACCGCCTTCTTGCCGACGCCGATCGCCGCGTGCAGCGCGGCGCCCGTGGAGACGCCCGCGAAGATCCCCTCCTGCTGGAGGAGTTCCCGGGTGCGCGTCACCGCGTCGGCCGAGCCGACGGAGAAGCGGGTGGTCAGGACGGAGGCGTCGTACAGCTCGGGGACGAAGCCCTCGTCGAGGTTGCGCAAGCCGTAGACGAGGTCGTCGTAGCGCGGCTCGGCGGCGACGATCTTGATGTCCGGCTTCTGTTCGCGCAGATAGCGGCCGACGCCCATGAGCGTGCCCGTCGTGCCGAGGCCCGCCACGAAGTGGGTGATCGAGGGCAGGTCGGCGAGGACCTCGGGGCCCGTCGTGGCGTAGTGGGCGCCCGCGTTGTCGGGGTTGCCGTACTGGTAGAGCATCACCCAGTCCGGGTGCTCGGCCGCCAGTTCCTTGGCGACGCGGACCGCGGTGTTGGAGCCCCCGGCCGCCGGGGAGGAGATGATCTCGGCGCCCCACATGGCGAGCAGGTCGCGCCGCTCCTGCGAGGTGTTCTCCGGCATGACGCACACGATGCGGTAGCCCTTGAGCCCGGCCGCCATGGCGAGTGAGATGCCGGTGTTGCCGGAGGTCGGCTCCAGGATCGTGCAGCCGGGCGTCAACCGGCCGTCCTTCTCGGCCTGTTCGACCATGTGCAGCGCGGGCCGGTCCTTGATGGAACCGGTCGGGTTGCGGTCCTCCAGCTTGGCCCAGATGCGGACGTCGGCCGAGGGGGACAGGCGCGGCAGGCGCACGAGCGGCGTGTTGCCGACCGCGGCGAGCGGGGAGTCGTAGCGAGGCATCCGGGATCGGGCCTAGACCATGCCGCCGGCGACGGCCGGCAGGATCGTGACGCTGTCGCCGTCGGAGAGCTTCGTGGAGATGCCGTCGAGGAAGCGGACGTCCTCGTCGTTGAGGTACACGTTCACGAAGCGGCGCAGCTTGCCGTCGTCGACGATGCGCTCGGCGATGCCCGCGTGCCGCGAGTCCAGGTCGGTGAACAGCTCGGCGAGGGTGTCCCCGCTGCCCTGGACGGCCTTCTCGCCGTCGGTGTAGGTGCGGAGGATGGTCGGGATGCGGACCTCGATGGCCATGGCTGCGGGCTCCTGTCGGAAGAGTTCAGGTGAGTGGGCGCGCGGCGGCCCGGTCGTGCGCCGTGTGCGCGTTCGTACGCGGTGGGGCGCCGCGGCCCTTTTCTCGGCCGTACGGCGGCAGGGGTCAGCGCTGACAGATGGCGCTGCTGAGCCTGCACAGGTCGACGTGCAGACGCGCCACGAGCAGCATGCCCGGCATCTTGTCGCTCACGTCGTGGGAAACCATGCGCTCATCGTATCGATTCCCGGTCCGGGTTCTGGAATGTGATCTCACATGGTGGATACTTTCCGTCCATCACCTGGATGCGCACCCGCCGCGGGGAGGAAGGTGACCGTCGGCGCCCCCGTCGCCGGGTGCACCGCGACGTCCGCCGACACGCCGTACACCTCGGCGAGCAGTTCGCTGGTCAGGACCTCCTCGGGGGTGCCTGACGCGACCTGGCGGCCGCCTTGCAGGACGTACAGGCGGTCGCAGTAGTACGCCGCGAGATTCAGGTCGTGCAGGGCGAGGAGATTGGCCGTGCCGAGACCGCCGACCAGGGCGAGGATCTCCAGCTGGTAGCGGATGTCGAGGTGGTTGGTCGGCTCGTCGAGGACCAGGACCGTCGACTGCTGCACCAACGCCCGCGCCACCAGGGCACGTTGGCGTTCGCCACCGGAGAGCGCCGCGAAGGAGCGGTCGGCCAGGGCGCTCGCGCCGACGCGCCCGAGGGCGGCCCGCACCAGACCGTCGTCCCGCTCGGTGTCCCCCTCCCAGAAGCGCTTGTGCGGGGAGCGGCCCATCGCGACGACCTGCCGCACGGTGAGGTCGAAGCCCGCCTGGCCGTCCTGCGGGACGGTGGCGATGTGCCGCGAGCGGGCCTTGGCACCGACCCCCGCCAGGTCGGCGCCGTCCAGCAGGACGCGGCCCTCGTCCGGGGTGAGCGCCCCGTACACACAGCGCAGCAGCGTCGTCTTGCCGCTGCCGTTGGGGCCGACGATGCCGACCGTCTCGCCCTCGGCGACGGCCAGTGAGACGCCGTCGAGGAGGCGCAGGCCGCCCGGGGTCCGGTAGCCGAGGTTCTCGACTCGCAGCCTCACGTGGACATCCCTTCGTGGGTCTGGCCCCTGCGCAGCAGCCACAGGAAGAACGGTCCTCCGGTCAGCGCGGTGAGCACGCCGACCGGGATGTCCTGCGGGGCGGCGACCGTGCGCGCGGCGAGGTCGGCGACGACCAGGAACACCGCGCCCATCAGCGCCACGACCGGGAGCAGCGGGCGGTGCGCGGCGCCGACCAGCATCCGGGCGGCGTGCGGCACCATCAGGCCGACGAAGCCGATGGCGCCGCTGTACGCGACGAGGACGCCGGTCAGCAGCGAGGAGAGGACGAACACGGCGGCGCGGAAGCGGGCCGTGTCCAGGCCGAGGACGGTGGCGCCCTCCTCGCCGACGAGCAGCAGGTCGAGCGGGCGGGCCAGCGCGATCATGACGGCCGTACCGACGGCGAGGACCACGCAGGGCAGGGCGAGCATGTCCCACCGGGCGCTGCCGAGGCCGCCGAGCGTCCAGTAGAGGACTTCCTTGAGGTGGTCGGCGCTGTCGGCGGTGACGAGGATGAGGCTGGTCAGCGCGGTCAGGATGTACGAGACGGCCACGCCCGCGAGGATCAGCCGCCCGGTGGCGAAGCCCCCGCCGCCGCTTCTGGCCAGGGCGTAGACGAGGACCAGGGAGATCAGCGCGCCCACGAAGGAGGCCGCGGGGATCGTGACGGCGGTGCTCAGCGCGGTGCCGACGCCGAAGACGCCGCCGAGGACGATCGCCGAGACCGCGCCTACGGAGGCGCCCGAGGAGACGCCCAGGAGGAACGGGTCGGCGAGGGGGTTGCGGACGAGCGCCTGGAGGACGGTGCCGATGACTGCCAGTCCGGCTCCTACGGTGGCGCCCAGCAGGACCCTGGGGAGTCTTACCTCCAGGACGATCGTGCGGAAGGGGGAGGGTTCCGCGCGGCCTGTGAGGATCTCCACGACCTGGCTCGGGGGGATCCTGACCGAGCCCAGGGCCAGGCCGGCGAGCATCGCTGCCGCGAGGGCTGCGGTCAGTCCCGCCAATGTCAGGAGGCGCCGCCCCCTGAAGCTCGGTCGATCGCCCTTCGGGCTCGTCCTCAAACGCCGGACGGGCTGGATTTTGCCTCCCCCGGGCTGGATCAGGCGCCGGACGGACTTGATATCCACCCGTGCGGACTTGCTTCCCAAGCGCTCCGTCACAGCTGTGCCGCCAGCTTCTTCACCGCCTCCGGGGCTCGTACTCCTGTCACCGCGTCCGACAGGGGAAGCACCGCGAACCGCTTGTTCTTGATCGCGGGGACGTCCGCGAGGACCGGGTCTTCGAGGAGGCGGCGCTTCTTCTGGGCGACGGTCGTGGCGCCGTAGTCGAGGATCACGATGACCTCCGGCTTGCGTTCGACGACCTTCTCCCAGGACGCGTCGCCGAAGGACTTGTCCACGTCGGCGAAGACGTTGCGGCCGCCCGCCCGCTCGACGATGTCGTTGCCGATGCCCCGGCCGCCCAGCGTGAACGCGGTCTTGTCGCCGCTGTCGTAGACGAAGACGGAGGCAGGCTTCCCGCCCTTCGCCTTCTTCTCGGTGGCGGCCAGTACCCGCTTGGCGCCGCTCACCCACTTGTCCGCGCGCTCGCGCACCCCGAAGGTCGAGCCGACCTCGCGCACCTCGCGGTACACGTCGTCCATGGAGACCGCACGCTTCGCGCAGCCCTCGATGTTGAGGCGGCTCTTGATGCCGGACTTGGCGAGCGCGGGGCGGCCGCGGCCGTCGCCCGCGAGGAAGGCGCTGGCGTAACCGCCGTAGACGAAGTCGGGGTTGGCGGCGAGCAGCTTCTCGTAGGAGGGGTACTCCTTGGCGAGGACGGGGACGGAGTCGTACGCCTTCTCGTACTTCGGCAGCACCTTGTCGTCGAGGTAGGCGGTCCCGACGAGGCGGTCCTTGAGGCCGAGTTCCAGCATCACCTCGGTGACGTGCTGGTTCATGGTGACGGCCCGCTCGGGGGGCGCCTCGTACGTCGTGCGCACACCGCAGTTGGTGACGGTGTACGGGAATCCGGCGGCCTTGGCTGCGGGCTTCTTGGAGTCGGCGGACTCGGACGAGCCGCATGCGGCGAGCGGGGCCAGCAGGGCCGCGGCGGTGAGTACGCGTAGGGCGCGGGACATGGCTGTACTGCCTCCTCCAGGGGATTTCCGCGTCCCCTGCGTTGCGTGGAGAGAAGGCGGCAGGTCAGTTCCTGACTCCCCCGCGCCCCCGGTGAGGGGGGTGTGGGGTCACAGTGGCGGGACCGTGCCGGGTTCGCACCGGCTTCCTGTCTCCTGCCGCCCAGAAGTGGTCGGGGTCAGTATGCCTGTACGACCCGCACCTCTTCCTCGGTGACCTCACCCTCGACGATCCGGTACGAGCGGAACTGGAAGGGGCCCGCGTCGTCGGTGTCCGCGGTGGAGACCAGGACGTAGTGGGCGCCGGGTTCGTTGGCGTACGAGATGTCGGTGCGGGAGGGGTAGGCCTCGGTCGCGGTGTGCGAGTGGTAGATGACCACCGGCTCCTCGTCGCGGTCGTCCATCTCGCGGTAGAGCTTGAGCAGGTCGCCCGAGTCGAACTCGTAGAACGTGGGCGAGCGCGCGGCGTTCAGCATCGGGATGAACCGCTCGGGGCGGCCGGTGCCCGCCGGGCCCGCGACCACGCCGCACGCCTCGTCGGGGTGGTCCTGGCGGGCGTGCGCGACGATCTGGTCGTGGAGGGCCTGGGTGATGGTCAGCATGGCAGTCAGGATAAGCAGAGGGCCCGCGCCGTACCGGAGTGCGGTACGGGCGGGCCCACATGCTGGACAGGGGCTCCAGGGAGCCGGGGTCAGTCCTTGTCGACCGGCGCGTCCTCGGAGGCGACGACGCCGACCTTGCGCTTGTTGAACGCGGCGGCCTGCGGGTTGCGGCTCTTGAGGACCAGGTAGGTGACCCCGAGGATCGCGGCCCAGACCGGGGCGGCGTACAGCGAGATACGCGCGTCCTTGTCGACGCCCATCATCACGATGACCATGCCGATGAAGAGCAGGGCGAACCAGCTGGTGTACGGGGCGCCCGGCGCCCGGAAGGTGGACTGCGGCAGCTCACCGCGGTCGGCCTTGCGGCGGTAGCGGATCTGGCAGGCCAGGATCATGATCCAGGCCCACATGCCGGAGATGGTCGCGAAGGAGACGACGTAGTTGAACGCCTCGCCCGGCCACTGGTAGTTGATCCAGACGCCGACCAGCATGAACGCGGCGGAGAACGTGGTGCCGAGCAGCGGCAGGCCGTTCTTCGTGAGCTTGGTGAAGAGCTTCGGGCCCTGGCCGTTGAGGGCCAGGTCGCGCAGCATGCGGCCGGTGGAGTACATGCCGGAGTTGCAGGAGGAGAGCGCGGCGGTGAGGACCACGAAGTTCACGATCGCGGCGCCGACACCGAGGCCCATCTTCTCGAAGGCCGCGACGAACGGCGACACCCCGGGCTGGAAGTGCGTCCACGGCACGACCGACAGGATCATGATCAGCGCGCCGACGTAGAAGACGGCGATGCGCCACGGCACGGTGTTGATGGCCTTGGGCAGGACGGTCTTCGGGTCCTTGGACTCGCCCGCGGTGACGCCGACCAGCTCGACGGCGAGGAAGGCGAACATCACGATCTGGAGCGTCATCAGCGTGGAGCCGATGCCGTTCGGGAAGAAGCCGCCCTGGTTCCACAGGTGGGCCACGGTCGCGGTGTCACCGGCGTCGGAGAAGCCGATGGTGAGGATGCCGACGCAGATCAGGATCATGCCGATGATGGCGGTGACCTTGACCATCGAGAACCAGAACTCCAGCTCACCGAAGAGCTTCACGGAGATGAGGTTCGCGCCGTACAGGATGACCGTGAAGACGAGCGCGTAGGCCCATTGTGGGAATGAGTCGTGTGTCCAGTACTGCATGTACTGGGCGGCCGCGGTGACTTCGGTGATGCCGGTGACGACCCAGAAGAGCCAGTACGTCCAGCCGGTCACGAATCCGAAGAACGGGCCCATGAATTCGCGTGCGTACTCCGAGAAGGAGCCCGACACGGCGCGGTACATGAGCAGCTCGCCCAGTGCCCGCATGATGAAGAAGATGACGAGGCCCGCGATGGCGTACGCCAGGATGAGGCTGGGGCCGGCCTTGTGAATGGCCTTGCCCGCGCCGAGGAACAGGCCGGTGCCGATGGCACCGCCGATCGCGATCATCTGGATCTGCCGGGCCCCCAGACCGCGCTGGTAGCCCTCGCCGGACGGGCCGCCTGCGGCCTGCACGGCACCATCGCCGTCGTGCCCGTCGTGCTGCTCTTCGACCTGCACTGAGGTCATGGTGACGCCTTTCTCCATGCTGATCCGCGCCCGCGTTTCGCGTGATGGCTGCGGACCAGGTCCTGATCCCCCCGGATGTGAATGGAGTGCTTCCGGCGGTCTGCCGGATCGAGCGCCCTCGGCGACATGGGTGGCGTCGACCGAGCGGTCGTGAAGATTTATCACGACCGCAACAGTGCGAGAATCAGCCACTTGTGGCGCACACCACAGGGAGAAGCGGACAAACTTCTCTTGACGCGGTAAATGCGGGCAATGAAGTGACAGGATCGTTATCCGGATTTGAGCGTCCGTTGAGCGAACGGGCCGCCACGTGAACGGCGGGCGTCCGGGGCGGCAAATCTCGGTGTCATATGCACCGGTTTTCAGTCGAGCAACGTCCCGACCAGCGTCTCCTGCAATCCGCCCAACCAGAGGTAGGCCATCACCATCGGCTTGCGGGGGTCGGAGTCGGGGAGCCGGTAGAGCAGATCGGCGTCGTCCTCGTCGGTGACCTCAAGGCGCGTGCCGATCGCGAGCCGCAGGTCATTGAGCGCCCCGAGCCACTGCCGGGACTCCTCGACCGACAGTTTCAGGACAGCTCCGCCCTCACCCGAGGACGCCATCGAGTCCAGTGAGCGGATCACGGCCAGCGCGTCGTCCCGCTTCTTGGCCCGCAGGTCGTTCTCCGTGAAACGGCGGAACTCCGCCGAATACGCCCGCAGCTCGTCCTCGTCACCCCGCTCGCTGCCGGGGCCGCCGTAGGCGTCCGGGAGCAGGCGCTGCATCACCGGGTCGGCGGGCGGCTCGCTGGGGCCCTCGGCGAAGAGTTCGGCCAGGGGGTCGTCGGAGGGCTCGCCGCCGGGGCCCGGGCCGATGAGTTCCAGGAGCTGCACGGCGAGGGAACGGATGATCGAGATCTCGACCTCGTCGAGGGCGACGGCGGCGCCACCCCCGGGGATCTGTTCGAATTGTCCTGGCATCAGATGCGTCGCTACTTCCGGTCCTGCTGAAGGGTGGCCCACAGCCCGTACCCGTGCATGGCCTGTACGTCGCGCTCCATCTCCTCGCGGGTACCGCTGGAGACGACCGCACGGCCCTTCTGGTGCACGTCCATCATCAGCTTGGTGGCCTTCTCCTTGGAGTACCCGAAGTACGTCTGGAACACGTACGTCACGTAGCTCATGAGGTTGACCGGGTCGTTGTGCACGAGCGTGATCCACGGAACGTCCGGCTCAGGGACGACGAGCGTCTCTTCGTCCGATTCGGGGCGGGTGATCTCTGCGGGAGCCGTACTCACTTGCCCCATGCTGCCACCCCAGGGGGGCACTCGCACAAACGGGGCACAAACGGGGCCCAGGAAATCGTCAGAGTGACGAGATGTGCGGTAGCATCCTTCGTATGAACACAGCGGACCTTGGCCTGCCGGTGGATGTTCCGTCGACGGCGCTCTTCACTGATCAGTACGAGTTGACGATGCTCCAGGCCGCGCTGAAGGCCGGCACCGGCGCACGCAGGTCCGTCTTCGAGGTGTTCACCCGCAGACTGCCCGAGGGGCGCCGCTACGGCGTCGTGGCGGGCACGGGGCGGGTCCTGGACGCCGTGGAGAACTTCCGCTTCGACGCCGGGGTCCTCGGCTTCCTGCGTGAGCGGAACATCGTCGACGAGGCCACCCTGGAGTGGCTGTCCGGCTACCGCTTCAGCGGTGACATCTGGGGCTACCCCGAGGGCGAGGTCTACTTCCCGGGCTCGCCGATCCTGCGGGTCGAGGGCTCCTTCGCCGAGTGCGTGCTCCTGGAGACCGTGATCCTCTCCATCCTCAACCACGACTCGGCCATCGCGGCCGCCGCCTCCCGGATGTCCTCGGCCGCCGGGGACCGCCCGCTGATCGAGATGGGCGCCCGCCGCACCCACGAACTGGCCGCCGTCGCCGCCTCCCGCGCCGCGTACGTCGGCGGCTTCGCGACCACCTCGGACCTGGCCGCGGGCTTCCGCTACGGCATCCCGACCGTCGGCACGAGCGCCCACGCCTTCACCTTGCTGCACGACAACGAGCGCGACGCGTTCCGCGCCCAGGTCGACTCGCTCGGCCGCGGCACGACCCTGCTCGTGGACACCTACGACGTGGCCGAGGCCGTCCGCATGGCCGTCGAGGTCGCCGGGCCCGAGCTGGGCGCGGTGCGGATCGACTCCGGTGACCTGCTGCTCGTCGCCCACCGGGTGCGCCAGCAGCTGGACGAACTCGGCGCGACGGACACCAGGATCGTCGTGACGTCCGACCTCGACGAGTACGCCATCGCCTCGCTCCGGGCGGCGCCCGTGGACGCGTACGGCGTCGGCACCCAGCTCGTCACCGGGTCCGGGCACCCCACCTGCTCCATGGTCTACAAGCTGGTGGCCCGCGCCCACTCGGCGGACCTCAAGGCGCCTTTGGAGCCCGTGGCGAAGAAGTCGCTGGGCGCCAAGAGTTCCCTGGGCGGACGGAAGTGGGCCGCGCGGCGGACCGACGCGTACGGCGTCGCCGAGGCCGAGGTCGTCGGCACCGGGGCCGTGCCGCCGGAGCTGGCCGACCGCCAGCTCCTGGTCGAGCTGGTCAAGGGCGGCCAGGTGGTCGCCCGCGAGCCGCTGGACGCGGTCCGCGACCGGCACGCCGCGGCGCGCGCCCGCCTGCCCCTCTCGGCGACGCAGCTGTCGCGGGGCGAGGCGGTCATCCCGACGGAATACCTCTGACGGATCCGGGAAGACACCCCCTCCCGTAACGCACGCGAAGTCTCTAGGCTCGTAGTCACCCCACCAAAGGACACCGCCCATGCGCCGCGCACTGATCGTCGTAGACGTCCAGAACGACTTCTGCGAGGGCGGCAGCCTCGCGGTCGCCGGCGGAGCCGACGTGGCCGCCGCCATCACCGAACTGATCGGCCAGACTCCCGCCTGCTACCGCCACGTGGTGGCCACCCGCGACCACCACATCGATCCCGGCGCCCACTTCTCCGACCGCCCGGACTACGCCGACTCCTGGCCGCCGCACTGCGTGGCGGGCACGGAGGGCGTCGGCTTCCACCCGAACTTCGCCCCGGCCGTCGCCTCCGGAGCCATCGACGCGGTCTTCGACAAGGGGGCGCACTCGGCGGCCTACAGCGGCTTCGAGGGCGTCGACGAGAACGGCCTCTCCCTGGCTCAGTGGCTGCGGGAGCGGGAGATCACGGAGGTGGACGTGGTCGGGATCGCCACCGACCACTGTGTCCGCGCCACCGCCATGGACGCGGCCCGGGAGGGGTTCAAAACCACGGTGCTGCTGGCGCTGACCGCGGGGGTCTCCGCCGAGACCACGGAGCGGGCCCTGGCGGAGCTGCGGTCCGCCGGCGTCGAGCTGACCGGTAAGCCGGTCGTCTGAACGACACGCGGCCCGGACCCGGTACTCCCCGACCGCCACGGGGCTCCGCCCCTCCTCAGACGCCGGAGGGGCTGACTCCTGGGCTCGCTCCTCAGACGCCGGAGGGGCTGGTCCTGGTGCTCTGCCTCTTCAGCGTCCTGACCGGATGCCACAGCTCCTGCATGGCATTGGGCGCCGCCCGCCATATCAACCCGTCCGGATGGTGCAGGACCGCCGTGACCTCGTCCGGCGTGGGCGGCTCCGCGTTGCCCCGCAGATACACCGCCCGCAGGCCGAGGTTCCGCACCCGCGTCAGCGCCCTCGCGCGGTTCACGGCGTGCGCTATCACCCTGACCGCGCCGCCGCCCGGCGACGGGCTCGGCAGGGTCAGCGCCACCACCACGCTGCCGTTCGGCAGCTTGCAGAAACCTCCTGCGGACATACGTCGTCACACCCCCGTGAGACATCGCGCGGGGCCCCTGGCCGGACCCCGCGTCAATAAGAAGTACACAGCACGCACCTAAACACGATCGGCCGCCGCCCGCTAGAGGGCGACGGCCGATCATGGCTTGACCTGCGGAAACGCTGGGTTACTTCTTGGAGGGGCCCACCTGAACCGTGATCGAAGAGCCGTCCTTCGGCTGCTTCAGGATCTGGATCTTGGTGTTGGTGTCAGTGACCTTGACGCTTCCGGTGGGGTTGGACGCGTACCAGTAGGTGCCCTTGCGGTCGTCGAAGACCGAGACGCCCTTCTGGGACTTCAGCTTCGTCGCGACGTCCGCGTTGTGCAGCGTGAACGCGTCCGTCGCGTACTTGCTGAACGGGGCGTCGAACGGCTGGATCTTGTTGCGCATGACCGTGCCGTCCTTCCACTTCAGCGGCTTGGCGTGCGCGTCGACCGGAAGGATCAGACCCTCACCGGGGTGCTGGCTGGTGTTGTTGTCCTTCTGGGAGGTGTCCCACTGCCAGACCATCAGGCCGGTCTGGTACGGGTAGTGCTCGACCCAGTCGGGGCGGGTCCGCGAGAAGCCGAAGTTGTACGGGCCGACCTTGAGGGTCTTGTCGTACGACACGTACTGGCGGTTCTCGGCCAGGTAGTACTGGTCGTACTTCTTGGTGAAGGACTCCCCGATGCGGGAGAAGCCCTTCGTCTTCCAGCCGTTGTCGCCACCCTCGGCGCCGTCCTCGAAGACCTTGGCGCCGTCCGCGGTGATCGCGAGCGCGTCGGCCGCGAAGCCCTTGCCGCCCGCGCCGCCGTCCGTGGCGTAGCGGAAGCGGATGTCGATCTTCTTGCCCGCGTAGGCGTCGAGCGGGAAGACCAGCTTCTTGTACGCGCCCGAGACCCCGGTCAGCGCGGGCTTGTCACCGGCGTCGCGGGTGATCGGCCTGCCGTCCGCGGTGCCGTCGACCGGCGTGTAGGTGGCGCCGCCGTCCGTGGAGACCTCGGTGTAGAGGTAGTCGTAGTTGGCCTCGATGTCCCACCAGCCCTGGAGGGACAGCTCGGCCTTGGTCTTGCCGGTGAGGTCGACGGAGCGCGTCAGGGTGTTCTTCAGGTCGTCGCCCTGGTCGCTCCACCACTGCTTGGCGCCCTCGGCGGGCTTCACGATCTTGGTGGTGACGGCCTTCTTCGGCAGGTCGACGACGAGCGCCTGGCGGTGGCGGGTGTTGTACTCCGCGACGCCCAGCTTGTGCTCGGAGGTCGTGGCCGCCTTCGCCTTGGCGTAGTCGAGCCAGCCCAGCTGGAACTTGTCCCAGGCGGTCATGTCGCCCGGCAGGTCACCGATCGACTCCTTGCCGGTGCCGAGCCACGAACCGGCGGACATCAGCGACCAGAAGCCGACCGAGTTCTCGCCCTTGCCCGTGGTGTCGTACAGGTCCGGCAGACCGAGGTCGTGGCCGTACTCGTGGGCGAAGACGCCGAGTCCGCCGTTCTCCGGCTGCATCGTGTAGTCGCCGACCCAGATGCCCGAGTCGCCGATCTGGGTGCCGCCGGCCTTGTTGTCACCGGGTCCTGTGCGGCCCGCGTCGTTGCCGTACGCGTACCAGCGGTGCGCCCACAGGGCGTTCTCGCCCTCGGCGCCGCCGCCGGCCGACTCGTCCTCGCCCGCGTGGACGATCTGGAAGTGGTCGATGTAGCCGTCGGACTCGTTGAAGTCGCCGTCGTTGTCGAAGTCGTAGCGGTCCCAGAGGTCGTACTTGGCCAGGTCCGCCTTGATCTGCGCGTCGGTGCGGCCCTGGGCCTTCTGGGCCTTGACCCAGGCGGTCACGCCGTCCTTGACCGCGTCCCAGACGTTGGCGCAGTTGGTGTCGCCGCAGTAGTTCGAGCCGTAACGGGCCTCGTTGTAGTCGACCTTGACCCAGTCGGAGACCCCGCCGTCGACCGAGTAGCGGCCGGAGGAGGTCTTCTCGTAGTAGGTCTTCAGCGAGTGCTTGGTCTTGCCCTTGCTGTCCTTGCCCTCGCCGAAGTACAGGTCCTCGAAGTGCTTGCGGTTGTAGTCCTTCTGCCAGGCCGTGCTGTTGTCCTTGGCACGGTCCGGCTTGACTATCTTGTTGTGCAGCGGGCCGGGCTTGCCGCCGTACTTCTTGACGGGCTGCTGCGGGCCCTCGGGGCCGTCCGGGTCGTACATGGTCGTGTCGTCGACCTTGTTCCCGAACTCCACCAGGATCGTGAAGATCTTGTCGGTCTTCTCACGGCCCAGCTCGACGTACTTCTTGTCGTCGAGCTTGACGACCTTCGAGGCGCCCCGCTTCTGCACCTTGGCGTCGCCCGCGACGACCTGCTGGAGGGCCGCCTTGCGCTGCTGCGCCTGCTGCTTGCTGAACGGACCGTCGAGGTCGTGGTCGCTGTGCGCCTTGGGCCGCGACGGGTCCTGCCGGTCGACGACCGGTGCCCCGGCCGGGGCACCGTCCCCGGGAGCGGCCGTGGCCGTCGCCGCCGAGTAGGTGGCGGCGGCAGCGGCCACCGCCACAGCCACGGCCGTGGCTCTGAACGTGCGTGTTCTGGCTGTCACTTGATGAATGTCCTCCCCACGCGCCCGCGCGAATGGCGGACCGAGATCCCGGTCGGAGGAGGTCCGCGCGCGATGTACGCGTCACAAGTGACGACATTCGACCGGAAGTACGGGAGAAAAGACAGTCCTTGACTTGAACAGGCCAAGTGCACTATGCGACCCGTGGTTCCGCTATCCGAACGCGGGGCACAACCACAGAGAGAAGTCCAACAGGCGCTCCGCACCGTCCACTTGGTGGACGCCATGAACCCGTGCGCCCCCTGTGCTGCGGCACCGTGGGTTAGGTCACGCTTACCGCCCGTTCCTGTCGGGCATGCAGCGTCATAGAGTCAATCGACGGTGCGCCACCGCGCGAGGCGACACATCCCAAGTCGCCGCCGTCAGGCACCCTTTGATTCGTATACAGCCGATAGTGCCGATACCGCCAATATCGGTGATACCGCCGATTCGTATACAGCTGCCCATACATCCGCATCCGCCCCCGAGGCCAAGAGCGCGGGGGGCTCACTGCCGAGGACGGATCACGCCATGCCGCGACCCATGCCACGTCCGACCACCGCACAGATCGCCTACGGTTCGGTGACCGTCGTCTTCTCCACCCTCGCCATGCTGCTGCTCTCCCAGACCGCCTCGGGCGCCGGTGTCGCGGTGATAGCCGTGGCCGCGCTCGGCCTCGGCTTACTCGTGGCGATGACGGTCCCGACGCCCGAACCGGCCGCGCCCGCCGCGCCCCTCACCCCGGAGCGCGTCCCCGCCCAGCGCGCCGCGCTCGCCGAGCCCGTACGCGAACCGGCGGGCCCGTGAACCACGGACCCGCCGGTATTGGTGCCGCCGCACCAGCCCTCACCCGGACCTGCCGGGAGTCGACCTAGACGCTGACCACCACCGTCTTGGCGGCCTTGTCGTGCAGGCCCTGCTTGTAGGGCTTGTCGAAGAAGCTCCAGCCGCCGCAGATGGCCGTCCAGATGCAGGCGCAGCAGAAGGCGAACGGCAGCCAGAGGACGGCCGCGCGGGCGAGCGCGGTCTGCATGCTCGGCGTGGCACCGTCGTTGAGGTTCGCGACGCGCATGCCCAGCCACTTCTTGCCGAGCGTCTGGCCGGTTCTGGAGATCATGAGGGTGTCGTACGCGATGTAGAGCACGGCGGCCAGCAGGGACTGGCCGAAGGACTTGCCCGTGTTCACCTTGTCCGGGTCCACGTCGTATTCGGACGTGTTGAACAGCCACGACAGCAGCCAGACGACGATGCCGATGAGGATCATGTCGACGATGCGGGCGAGGACGCGCTTGCCGCTGTCGGCGAGCGGGGGCATGCCGGCGAGGGGATCCTGCCCGCCGTAGCCGCCCGGACCGCCGCCGTAGGGGTCGCCGCCGCCTCCGTAGGGTCCGCCGGCTCCGCCGCCGTAGGGGTCGCCGCTCTCGGGCGGGGGCGGGACGCCGTAGGGAGAGCCGCCGCCCGGTGGCGGGGTGTCGTAGGGGGACCCGCCGCCCTGCGGGGGCTGCTTCTTGAACGGGTCGTCGTCCGGGGGCGGGTATTGCGGCGGTTCGGTGCTCATGGCCCGAGTCGACCGCGACGGCCCCGGCTCCGCATCCGGCGAGCGGCTGACCGGGTTACCCGCCGCCTTGTGCAGGCCCTACTCCACGGCGTACGTAATTACGGTCATCCCGCTACGAACGTGCCCGCCGCCTTGTCGTGCCAGCACTGCCGCCACGGTTTGTCGAAGAGGCACCACAGCACGCCGACGACGCCGACCACCAGAAGCCCCGGCACGCTGTAGGCGAGCCAGCGGCGCAGGGCCGCGCCGAACGTGGGCGTCTCGTGCTCCTCGATGTCCCGTACCTCGATTCCGCACACCCTCTTGCCCAGGGTGCGGCCCCACTTCGCGGTGGGCAGCGCCTCGTAGACGACGCCGAAGAGGAGCAGGACGGCGAGGACGATGCCGAGGTAGCCCGCGGTGGTGCCGTCGAGCAGCCAGACCGTGGTCTTCTCGCCCGAGAGCTTCGCCGCGTCGATCTTGCTGTCGATGTGGTCGGCGGCCTCGGCGCCGAGCGGCAGGGCGGCGGCCCCGGTGACGACGGCGAGGACGGTCGTGTCGATGAGCCGTGCGGCGAAGCGCCTGCCGAGCCCCGCGGGCCTCGCCGAGGCCTGGGCTCGCGCGGCCGCGAGGAACGGGTCCTCGGTCACCGGCTTCCACGGCACGACGGGCTGCCCCTCGCCCTGCTGCTGCGCGCCCGGGGAGGCCCCCGCGAGCTGATGCACCTGCTGAGCCCAGGAGGGCGAGCCACCGCCGGACCCGGAGGTGAGGGGCGCGGCGCTCGGCTGGGGCTGGGGTTGCTGCTGCTGAGGTTGCTGGGCCTGCTGGGGCACAGGGGCCTGTGCGGGGGCGGACGCCTGCGGCGGTACGGAGGTCTGCGCGGCGGAGGTCTGCCCGCCCCGCTGCCCCGGCGCGGGCCGGATGGCACGGATCGCCATGGTGCCGTCGCTGCGGGGCGAGGGCGTGGGCGTGTGCGTGGGCGCGGGTGAAGAGGAGGAGGGCGTGGTGGCGGAGGCGGAGGCACCGGCCCGCGCCGAGGGGGCCCCGGCGGACCTGTGCGTCCCGGCACCGGTCGTTCCGGCCCCGGTCGCGCCGGCACCGGCGGACCCCATCCCGGCGGACCTGTGCGTCCCGGCAGACCTGCCCGTCCCGGCGCCGGTCGTACCGGCTCCGGTCGCCCCGGCCCCGGCGGACCCGTGCGTCCCGGCACCGGTCGTACCGGCCCCGGCGGACCCGTGCGTCCCGGCACCCGTCGCGCCGGCACCTGCGGCCCCCATCCCGGCAGAACTGCCCGCCCAGGCACCGGTCGTACCGGCCCCGGCGGACCCCCTCCCGGCAGAACTGCCCGCCCCGGCCCCGGTCACCCCGGCCCCGGCGGACCCGGACCCCGCAACCCCGGCGGACCCGGACCCCGCAGC
>NZ_JODF01000077.1:0-27358 GCF_000717945.1 Streptomyces sp. NRRL S-920 | reverse complement strand
GGCCGGGGGGGGGGGGCGGCAGAGGGGGTTCGCGGCTCGGGGGTTCTCTGCGGGCCGCGTCGTGGCTGGTCGCGCAGTTCCCCGCGCCCCTTACGGGGCTTCAGTGCCGCGCCCCTTGCGGGGCTTCCCGGAGGGGCGTGGGGACGCCTCCGCGTAACAGCCCTGTCGCGGTATCGGTCAAGTGGTAAAAACCGGGCACGAACAGGTGCCCGGGCGCTGCAAGTTGTCGTAGTGTCGCCAGAGCCGCCCTACTAGGGGAGCACGCGCCTCCGCGGGCCAGCGTGTACGGAGGTGGGGTCGGCGCACAAGGGCAGTCAAAGGGGAGGGTGGGTCGGTCATGGCGCCGGTATTCGGCAGGCGGCTGCGCAGAGGAGCGGTGACCAGCGCGGTGGCCGCGGCGGCGGTGGCGGCGCTCGCGGCGTCGCAGGCCCCGGGCGTGACGGACGTTCCGCGCGGCGAGCGCACGGCGGGGGCGGCGGACACCCCGCCCGCGGGTGATTCCGCGACCGGTGACTCGCCCTACTACACCGATCTGCCGCCGCTGCGCAGCCCTGTCCCGCTCGCGCCGAACGGCGAGGCCGAGGCGGGCGTCCCGGCCACCGTCCTGGACGCGTACAAGAAGGCCGAGTCCGCGCTCGCCGAAGCCAAGCCCGGCTGCAATGTGCCCTGGCAGCTGCTGGCCGCCATCGGCAAGGTCGAGTCGGGGCATGCCCGAGGCGGCCGCGTCGACGCGGACGGCACGACGCTCAAGCCGATCCTCGGCCCGGTCCTGAACGGCAACGGCTTCGCGAAGATCACCGACACGGACAAGGGCGCCTTCGACAGCGACGCGACGCACGACCGCGCCGTCGGCCCCATGCAGTTCATCCCCTCGACGTGGGCCACCTCGGGCCAGGACGGCAACGGCGACGGCGAGAAGGACCCCAACAACATCTACGACGCGGCGCTCGCCGCGGGCCACTACCTGTGCGCGAACGACCGCGATCTGGCCGTCGAGGCCGATCTGCACAAGGCGATCCTGAGCTACAACCACTCGACGGAGTACCTGAACACGGTCCTGTCGTGGCTGGAGTACTACCGCAAGGGCACCCACGAGGTCCCCGACGGCAAGGGCGTCCTGCCGGGCGACCGCAGCGACGAGCACACCCCCGCGGTGGGCCCGACACCCGGCGGCAACGGCCCGTCCTCGGACAAGCCCGGCACCAGGGACAGGACCGGCACCTACCACCCGGGCAACGGCGACAGCAAGCCCAACCCGCCGGGCGGCGGCGGCGACAAGACGCCCGAGACCCCCACGCCCGCCGAGCGGGTCGCGCGCCTCAAGGACGCCGGCACCGGCACGCTCGCCGCGGTGGCGGGCGATGCCTTCGCCGGGCGCGTCCAGGTGCGTACGGAGTCCACCTCGGGCTCGGCCGTCGCCAAGGTCAAGGTGAAGTTCCGGGTCGTCGGCGACACGGACGCCCGCTTCGACGGCGGCGCGCGGAGCGCCATCGTCACCACGAACGCCACGGGCAGGGCGACCGCGCCCGTGCTCAAGGCGGGCGAGAAGACGGGCCGGTTCACCGTGCGGGCCACGGTCGTGGGCCGCACGCTGACGGGCCTGGACTACACGGCGAAGGTCACCGAGCGACAGGCCGACGCCCTGGCCAGGACCAGCGACAAGCCGCTGACCTGCGAGGTGGGCAAGGAGTTCGCCGACCGGGTCGAGGTCAGGGCGACGTACAAGGGCGAGGCCGCCGACGGTGTCACGGCCACCGCCACCCTGGTCAAGTCCGCGGCGGACGCCACCCCCAACGACAAGGGCCCCTACTTCAAGGACGCGAACGGCAACCCCGTGCGCGCGCTGAAGGGCCTGAAGACCGACGCGAACGGCCTGTTGAAGCTGCCGAGGCTGTACGCGGACGACGCGGCCGGCACGTACCTGCTGCGGGTCGTCACGGTCGGCGGCGCCACCCTCACCGTCGAGCTGAAGGTGACCGCCCCGGCCACCCCGGAGGCCCCCGAGACCCCGGAGGCACCCGCCACCCCGACCGCGCCGGCCACCCCGACGGCCCCGGCGGCCGACTGACGAGACCGGGCACGCCCTCGCACGCACCGACAGGACCGCCCCTTCGCCACCCACGGCGCGGGGGCGGTCCTGTGCTGTGCGACGTGTTCTCATCTCGCCCCCGCGTTGCTACGGTGCCCGCCCTGATGACCTGTCAGCTGTGGCCGCAAGCCGACCCGGGAGGCCCCGCATGCGCGCCCTCATCGCCGCCGCCACCGGCCTCGCCGCCGCGATCGTCCTGTTCCTCACGATCACCGCGATCGGCGCACCGTCCGGCGAGACCTCGCCCGAACCGCTGCTCACCACCGTCCCCGACCACCCGTAGCCGCACGGTCCTCAAGCACCCACAGACGTAGGGAGGGTCGCCGCGATGCGCCGCAAGGCCAGCCTCGTCCTGCTCGCCTTCGCCGTGTTCTTCACGGCCATGTCCCCGCTCATGCGCTGGTACGCCTTCCCGCGCCTCGCGAAGATCCCGCCGAGCCAGTACCAGGAGGCGGTTCTGGAGGCGAAGAACCCCACCCTCATCGACTACGGCACGATGAAGGCCGAGAAGGTCGGCAAAGTCACCATCGTGCAGACCCTCAAGGGCAATGTGGAGGCCTCGGAGAAGGTCGAGAGGAACGACGGGGACTCCTCCCGCGACGTCGTCGTCTGGGACGCGCTCTCCTACGTCCAGGACCCCGAGGGCAAGATGGTCTCCAAGATCCCCGAGCGTTACATCTTCGACGCGCACACCCAGGAGCCGGTGCACGCCCCCGGGGAGTCGGTCGACGGGGACCCCGTCAAGCGCCAGGGCATCGAGTTCAAGTGGCCCTTCCTGACGGAGAAGCGGGACTACGAGTACTTCGACGCGCAGGCCCGCGTCACCGAACCCATCCACTACAAGGGCGAACAGACGTTCCGCGGCGTGAAGGTCTACTACTTCGAGCAGACCATCCCCTGGACCAAGGTGCCCTTCCCCAAGACGATGCCGGTCAAGGGCATCACCCCGAAGTCCCTCGCCAAGACCGGCACCACCCGCTGGTACACCACGGTCCGCAAGTTCTGGGTCGAGCCGACCACCGGGGCGCCCGTCTACGGCGAGGAGATCCAGAAGAACGAACTGCGCGGCGGCACCCTCCTCGGCGGACGCGACAAGGTCACGGTCTTCGCCGGGCACGTGAAGATGCGCGAGGACTACATCGAGAGCACGGTCGACCTGGTCACATCCCAGCGCGTCCTGGTGCTCCTGCTGACCTCCTACCTCCCCTGGGGCTTCTTCGCCCTCGGCCTGCTCCTGCTCGCGCTCTCCCTCTGGCTGGAGGCCCGCGGACGCAGGCCGAACGGCCCCGGGCGGACAGCTTCGAGCGACGACCCCGATCCGGACCCGGAGGCGGAACCGGTCAAGGCCTAGGGCCTGTCCGGCGGATCAGGCCGCAGTTGGGTGGCGATCACCTTTCTGTGCAGGTGAGCGGGGTCTGGTGCGTCGAGATGCAAGGCGGAGGAGGGCGGCAGCGCGATGGGGGCGCCCCCTGCTCGAGCGAAGCCGAGAGCTTGGGGAAGTGCCAGACCCCGCGGCCCGCGGCATGATCCGCCGGACAGGCCCTAGGAGCCGTCACGCTGTCGCGCCTGGCGGGCCTTGGTGTACCGGGTCGGCTCGGCCGTGGCCGGATCCTCCGGCCACGGGTGCTTCGGATAGCGGCCGCGCAGCTCCGACCGCACCGCGCGGTAGCCCTCGCGCCAGAAGGACGCCAGGTCGGCGGTGACGGCGGCGGGACGCCCCGCGGGGGACAGCAGATGGACGAGAACGGGTACGCCGCCGTCCGCGATCCGCGGAGTCTCGGCGAGGCCGAACATCTCCTGCAACTTCACCGCGAGGACGGGCTGTTCGGGGTCGGCGTAGTCGATCCGGATCCTGGACCCGCTCGGTACCTCCAGCCGCTCCGGGGCGAGCGCGTCGAGGCGCGCGGCCTCCCCGGTCGCCCACGGCAGCAGCCGCGCGAGGGCCTGTCCGGCGTCGATGCGGGCCAGGTCGGCGCGGCGCCGGGCCTTGGACAACTCGGGCTCCAGCCATTCGTCCACGCGCGCGTAGAGGGCGTCCTCCGACACGTCGGGCCAGGGCGCGCCCAGCCGCCGGTGCAGGAAAGCGAGCCGCTCCCGCAGCTCCTGAGCGCCCCGGGACCACTTCAGCAGCGCCGTCCCTTCCTCGCGCAGCCCAGTGAGCAGACCTTCTCGTACGAGCGTGAGGTCGGCGTCCTTCAAGGGGCGTGCCGCCAGCTCGATCGCCCCGAGACGTTCGACGTTCCTCGCCGTGAGATCGCCGCCGGACCAGGTCACCTCGTCCCGCCGCGTGTGCAGCGGCGCGGCGGCGTTTCGCGCGATGTCCTCGTCGATCTGGGCGCCCAGCAGCACGCGCGCGTGCCCGGAGCCGACGGGGCGGTCCGCCACGGCCACGGCGATCCACTCGGCTCCCGTCAGCGAGGACCCCGCCCGCAGCTCGGCGCGCGTCCCGTTGGCCATCAGGTACGTCCCTCCGCCGACTGCGCGAGCCACCCGCTCGGGAAACGCCAGCGCGGCGACGACCCCGCACACCTCGCCCCCGTAGCCTGCGCGTGACCCGCCCGCCCGGCCCGCGGTGGACTCCGCCGCCGAGGCCAGTCGCCGCGTCTCCGCGCGCCAACGCGCCGCGTAACCGTCCCCGCCCCGCAGCGCCGCGCGCCACGCCGCCGCGAGGTCGTCGCCGTACTCCCGCGGCGGCTCCTCGCTCAGGAGGGCGACCACCTCCGCCGCCCGTCGCGCGCCCACGCGGGGCCCCGCGTCCAGCAGGGCACGCGCCAGGCGGGGGTGCAGGCCCACCCGCGCCATCCGCGTCCCCCGCTCCGTCGCGCGTCCGGTCGCCGCGTCCACCGCCCCGACCGCCGCCAGGACCTCCCGCGCCGCCGCCATCGCGCCGGCCGGCGGCGGATCGAGGAGGGCGAGCCCGGAGGCGTCCGGATCGCCCCAGCACGCCGCTTGCAGGGCGAACGCCGCGAGGTCCGCCACCTTGATCTCCGGAGCGGGAAAGCGCGGCAGCCGCCCGTCCTCCGCCTCCGCCCAGCACCGGTACACGGCGCCCGGCGCCTCACGCCCGGCCCGCCCCGCGCGCTGCCGCCCCGCCGCCTGCGAGGCGCGGACGGTGGCCAGCGCGCTCAGCCCCCGCGCATGATCGACCCGCGGCTCGCGCGCGAGGCCCGAGTCCACGACCACCCGCACCCCGGGCACCGTCAGCGACGACTCCGCCACCGACGAGGCCAGCACGACCCGCCGCCCCGGCGACCCCGCGAGGACCGCGTCCTGCACGGCGGCCGGCGCCCGCCCGTGCACCTGGAGCACCTCGACGCCCTCGCCGCCCCCGAGCCCGCCCAGCTGCCCGGCCACCCGCGCGATCTCGCCGACCCCGGGCAGGAAGCACAGGACATCGCCGTCCCGCTCGGCCAGCGCCCGCCGCACCACCGACGCCACGTGGGTGAGCAGCGCGGGATCCACGCGCATGCCGTGCGGCGGCCGCACCTCGCGCGCGGGCGGGGCCCACACCACCTCCACGGGGTGCGCGGTCCCGCGCGCCTCCACCACGGGCGCGCCCCCGAGGACCCGCGCCCACCCCTGCGCGTCGGTCGTCGCGGACGCGGCCACCAGCCGCAGCTCGGGCCGCAGCGCCGCCCGCACGTCCACCAGGAAGGCCGCCACGGTGTCCGCGTCCAGATGCCGTTCATGGCACTCGTCGATGATGACGACGTCCACGCCGGTCAGCTCCTGGTCCCGTTGCAGCCGCTGGAGCAGGACGCCCGTCGTGACGACCTCCACGCGCGCGTGGGGGCCCACCACCCGCTCCCCGCGCACGGTGTAGCCGACGCTCTCGCCCACCTGCTCGCCGAGCAGCCACGCCATCCGCCGCGCGGCGGCCCGGGCGGCGATGCGCCTCGGCTCGGCGACGAGGACGCGACGTACGCCCTGAAAGGCGCCCGGCGCCTCGATCAGGCCCGCGAGCGCCAGCGGCACCAGCGTCGTCTTGCCCGTCCCGGGCGGGGCACACAGCACCGCGCTGCCCGGCCCCTCCAGAGCGGCACGGAGGGCGGGCAGCGCGTCACGTACGGGCAGTTCGAGAGCGGCGGGGAGCGCGGGGTTACGGATCACCTGCTCAGTCTCGTACGCATACGTAGATGGCCGTCCCCGGGATCAGGTTTCCGCGCAGCGGCGACCAGCCGCCCCACTCCTGGGTGTTCCAGGCGGGCCACTCCGGCTCCACGATGTCGACGAGGCGGAAACCGCCCGCCACGATGTCCCGCACCCGGTCGCCGATCGTCCTGTGGTGCTCCACGTAGACGGCGTTGCCCTCCTCGTCCTGCTCCACATAAGGAGTGCGGTCGAAGTAGGAGGCCGCCACGGAGAGCCCCTCCGGTCCCGGCTCGTCCGGGAAGGCCCAGCGGATCGGATGCGTCGCGGAGAAGACGAAACGGCCGCCGGGCCGCAGCACGCGGTGCACCTCCTTGAGGACCAGCACCGGGTCCGCGACGAAGGGCAGCGCCCCGTAGGCGGAGCAGGCGAGGTCGAAGGCGCCGTCCTTGAAGGGCAGCACTCCCGCGTCGGCCTGCACGAGAGGCACCGAGCCGCCGATCCGCAGCGCGTGCTGGAGCTGGCGGTGCGAGAGGTCGAGGGCCACGGGCCGCGCGCCCTGGGAGAGCAGCCAGCGCGAGCACTGGGCGGCGCCGGCGCCGATCTCCAGGACGTCCTTGCCCTTGAGGTCCTCGGGCGGGCCGAGCAGCTCAGCCTCCACCTCGTCGAGCCCCTCGGGTCCCCATACGAAGCGGTCGTCCCCGAGGAACGTGCCGTGCTCGATCTGGTACTCGTCGGCGTTCCGGTCCCACCAGCCGCGGTTCGCGCGACTGCTCTCCGTGACATTCGCGTCACGGCGGGTGGCCTCGGGCTCGGGCAGCTCGGACTCTTGGATGATCGGCTCCATCGTCGTAATCTTCCGTATCCCCCGTCGAATCTCGTCGCGAAGGGGGCGCCGTACGGCCCGTGTGGCCTCAGGCGACAGGTTTTGTGCCGGGTATGCGGCGTTCCGCCCCGGGTGTACGCCTTCGCGCATTGACCCTGTCCGGCCGTCCCCGTATGCTACAAGTTGCGCTGCGAGCCTGCGCTCCTCAGACATAGCAGGCTGCGCTCGCGTCTGTTGTATGTCCCCTCGGTTGTCGAGGCGTCTTCCCTTGCCGGAAGTCGCGCCTCCTTGGCTGTCCGGCTTCTTCAGAGCGAAATCGGCTCCCGGCGTTGCAGTACCTACGACTTCAATGTCCGTACCGGAGCCCTAACCCACATGACGAGCAGCACCGAGACCACCGCCACCACCCCGCAGGTAGCGGTCAACGACATCGGTAACGAGGAAGCCTTCCTCGCCGCGATCGACGAGACGATCAAGTACTTCAACGACGGCGACATCGTCGACGGCGTCATCGTGAAGGTCGACCGGGACGAGGTCCTGCTCGACATCGGTTACAAGACCGAAGGCGTTATCCCGAGCCGCGAGCTCTCGATCAAGCACGACGTCGACCCGAACGAGGTCGTCAAGGTCGGCGACGAGATCGAGGCCCTGGTTCTCCAGAAGGAGGACAAGGAAGGCCGTCTCATCCTGTCCAAGAAGCGCGCTCAGTACGAGCGTGCCTGGGGCACGATCGAGAAGATCAAGGAAGAGGACGGGATCGTCACCGGTACCGTCATCGAGGTCGTCAAGGGTGGTCTCATCCTCGACATCGGCCTCCGTGGCTTCCTGCCGGCCTCCCTCGTCGAGATGCGCCGCGTCCGCGACCTCCAGCCCTACGTGGGCAAGGAGCTCGAGGCCAAGATCATCGAGCTGGACAAGAACCGCAACAACGTGGTCCTGTCCCGCCGTGCCTGGCTCGAGCAGACCCAGAGCGAGGTCCGCCAGACCTTCCTCACGACCCTCCAGAAGGGCCAGGTCCGCTCCGGCGTCGTTTCCTCGATCGTCAACTTCGGTGCGTTCGTGGACCTCGGCGGCGTCGACGGTCTCGTCCACGTCTCCGAGCTTTCCTGGAAGCACATCGACCACCCCTCCGAGGTCGTCGAGGTCGGCCAGGAAGTCACCGTCGAGGTTCTCGACGTGGACATGGACCGCGAGCGTGTCTCCCTGTCGCTCAAGGCGACGCAGGAAGACCCGTGGCAGCAGTTCGCCCGCACGCACCAGATCGGGCAGGTCGTTCCCGGTAAGGTCACCAAGCTCGTTCCGTTCGGTGCGTTCGTGCGCGTCGACGAGGGCATCGAAGGCCTGGTCCACATCTCCGAGCTGGCCGAGCGCCACGTGGAGATCCCGGAGCAGGTCGTCCAGGTCAACGACGAGATCTTCGTCAAGGTCATCGACATCGACCTCGAGCGTCGCCGGATCTCGCTGTCGCTGAAGCAGGCCAACGAGTCCTTCGGCGCCGACCCGTCGGTCGTCGAGTTCGACCCGACCCTGTACGGCATGGCCGCGTCCTACGACGACCAGGGCAACTACATCTACCCCGAGGGCTTCGACCCCGAGACCAACGACTGGCTCGAGGGCTACGAGACCCAGCGCGAGGCCTGGGAGACCCAGTACGCCGAGGCGCAGCAGCGCTTCGAGCAGCACCAGGCTCAGGTCATCAAGTCGCGCGAGGCCGACGCCCAGGCCGAGGCCGAGGGTGCGGCGGCTCCGGCCGGCGCCGCTCCGGCCGCGTCCAGCGGTGGCGGCGGCGGTTCCTACTCCTCGGAGTCGGACGACAACTCCGGCGCCCTGGCTTCGGACGAGGCGCTCGCCGCGCTTCGCGAGAAGCTGGCCGGTGGCCAGAGCTGACGCTCGCCTCTAGGCGGTTGTAGCTGAACTACGCTGCGGGCCCGCATCCCTTCGGGGGTGCGGGCCCGCAGTGCTGTGCCCGCGGGCAGGTACGTGGTTGCTCGTGCAGTTCCCCGGCCCCTTCGGGGCCCGTCGGCGGGAATGCCCGTGGCCCTGCGTACGTTCTCCGTTACGAACACGAGGAGGAGCGGTCACAGTGCTTGATCCGCAGGGTTTGTACGCATGGGAGCCGAAGGGCCTCGCCGTCGTCGACATGGCGCTCGCCCAGGAGTCGGCCGGACTGGTCATGCTCTACCACTTCGACGGATACATCGACGCGGGCGAGACCGGCGACCAGATCGTCGAGCGGCTCACCGACAGCCTTCCCGGGCAGGTGGTGGCGAGATTCGACCACGACCGGCTCGTCGACTACCGCGCGCGCCGCCCGCTGCTCACCTTCCGGCGCGACCGCTGGAGCGACTACGAGGTCCCGACGCTCGACGTCCGCCTCGTCCAGGACGCCACGGGCGCGCCCTTCCTGCTGCTCTCCGGGCCCGAGCCGGACATCGAGTGGGAGCGCTTCGCGGGCGCCGTCCAGCAGATCGTGGAACGGCTCGGCGTGCGCCTCTCGGTGAACTTCCACGGCATCCCCATGGGCGTGCCGCACACCCGCCCCGTCGGCCTCACTCCGCACGGCAACCGCACCGACCTGGTGCCGGGGCACCGCAGCCCCTTCGACGAGGCGCAGGTGCCGGGCAGCGCGGCCTCCCTCGTCGAGTACCGCCTCCTGGAGGCCGGTCACGACGTGCTGGGCGTCGCCGCGCACGTCCCGCACTACATCGCGCGCTCGGCGTACCCCGACGCGGCCCTCACGGTCCTTGAGGCGATCACCGCCGCCACCGGGCTCGTGCTCCCCGGCGTAGCGCACGGACTGCGTACGGAGGCGCACCGCACCCAGACCGAGATCGACCGGCAGATCCAGGAGGGCGACGAGGAACTCGTCGCGCTGGTCCAGGGACTTGAGCACCAGTACGACGCGGCCGCGGGCGCGCAGGAGCGGGGCAATATGCTCGCCGAGCCGGCCGACATCCCGTCCGCCGACGAGATCGGCCGCGAATTCGAACGCTTCCTCGCCGAGCGGGAGGGCGACGCGTAACCGCAGGCCCTAAGCTGCCGGTCATGCTGAAGGTAGGTCTGACCGGCGGAATCGGCGCCGGCAAGAGTGAGGTCTCGCGGCTCCTTGTCGCGTCCGGTGCCGTCCTGATCGACGCCGACAAGATCGCGCGCGAGGTCGTGGAGCCCGGAACTCCCGGCCTGGCGGCCGTCGTCGAGGCCTTCGGGCCAGAAGTCCTGGCGCCGGACGGCTCCCTGGACCGGCCGCGGCTCGGCGCGATCGTCTTCGCCGACGCCGAGAAGCTGGCCGCCCTCAACTCGATCGTGCACCCGCTGGTCGGCGCCCGCTCCGCCGAACTCGAACAGTCCGCGTCCGACGACGCGGTGGTCGTCCACGACGTGCCGCTGCTCGCCGAGAACGGCCTCGCCCCGCTGTACGACGTCGTGGTCGTCGTCGACGCGAGCCCCGAGACCCAGCTGGCGCGTCTGGTGCGGCTGCGCGGCATGAGCGAGGAGGACGCCCGCGCGCGGATGGCCGCGCAGGCCACCCGCGAGAAGCGCCTGGAGATCGCGGACATCGTGATCGACAACGACGGCCCCCTCGACGGGCTCGGGGAGCGGGTCGTCGAGGTCTGGGCGGAGCTTGCGCGCAGGGCTGCTCGTCCGTAGGCCACCGGCCTCCGGTGGCCGGCTGTCCGTGTGGAATAGGGACGGCCGCGACGGGCGTTGACCCAGGGGAGCGAGGGAAGGAGTCCAGCGTGCCCGAAATAACCCCGGAGACTCATGTCATCGACTTCCGTGCGGCGGAGCAGCTCCTTGCCGCGCGGGATCCCCGCGGCGCGGTGAAACTCCTCGACACGGTCATCGCCGCCCACCCCGAGAACACCGCGGCCCGGCTGCTGCGGGCGCGCGCCTTCTTCGCCGCCGCGCAACTGCGCGCCGCCGAGCTGGAGTTCAGCATCGTCCTGGAGCGCGAACCGGACAACGCGTTCGCGCACTTCGCCCTCGCGCGTACCTATGAGCGCGGCGCGCGGCCCGAGCAGGCGCGGCGCCACTTCCGCCTCGCGGCGGCCCTCGACCCACAGCCCGAGTACGTGGCGGCGGCCCGCTTCGATAAGGACGACTGACCCCTCCCGGGGCCGGGGGCCGGGTGCCCGTGGGGTCAGGGGGGCAGGGGGGTCAGGGGGCGTCCGGCGGATCGTACGGCGGGATGTCCCGGCCCGGCTGGTAGTGCGGGCCCTGCCGTATGCGGTGCACCACCCACGCCAGGTCGGCCGCGACCACCACCATGAGCACCCCGCACGTCACCGCCCAGCCCGTCCGCCCGGTGAGCGCGAACGCGGCCGTGCCGAGGGCGGCCCAGGCGAGGCCCCATACGCTGAACCAGAAGCGCATCCGCATAGGACTGCGTGCGGTCAACGGCTCACTGCCTGTGCGCATCATCGGAAGTCATCTCCTCCTTTCACCATAGAAGATGCCGGGCCCGGCGCGATGACTTTCCTGGCGTGCACCTGTCTATATCGGTGACAGCACCACAGCGCGGCAAGCCGAAGCTCCCGAGGAGGCGGCGGCCCGCCCGACCGCTCACCGAGGAGACACCGTGACCGCCCCCGCCGCCACCATCACCCCCGCCGCCCGTACCGCCCCCCGTGGCCGCGGCGCCCGCATCGCGTTGCGCACCGTGCAGGTGCTGCTCGCCCTGTTCTTCGGTGTCGCGAGCGGTGTGCCGAAGCTGATCGCGCACCCCACCGCCGTCGAGTCCTTCGACAAGCTCGGCTGGGGTGCGCCCGGCATGTACACCATCGGCGCGCTGGAACTGCTCGGCGGTATCGCGCTGTTGATCCCGCTGCTCTCCTCGGTCGCCGCGACGGCGTTCATCGGCCTGATGATCGGCGCGTTCATCGTGACGCTCACGTCGTTCGGCGGGGAGAACGCGGCGACGCCGCTGGTCGTGATCCTGCCCCTGGCGTGGATCGCGTGGGCGCGGCGCGACGAGACGCCGAAGCTGATCGCTCGCCTCCGGCGGTAGGCCTCAAGGCTCCGTCAGGGAAACGAGGCCCCGGCCCGCCTGGTTCCTCGCGGAACCAGGCGCCTAGGGCCTGTCCGGCGGATCAGGCCGTACTTGGGTGGCGGTCACCTTTCTGCGCGGGTGTGCCAGACCCCGCGGCCCGCGGCATGATCCGCCGGACAGGCCCTAGCCCTCCACGCCCCGCAAACGTTCCATCTCGCGGCGGTCCCTCTTCGTGGGGCGGCCCGTGCCGCGGTCGCGGATGCCCGCGGGGGCCACGGCCTCGCGCGGAGGGGGCGGCGGGCTGTTGTCGACGTACGCCTCGGCGGCGACCGGCGCGCCCACGCGCTTGCGGATGGCGCGCTTGACGATCACGATCCGCTCCCGGCCGCCCGGCTGCCGCAGGCGCACCTCGTCGCCCACGCGCACGCCGTACGCGGGCTTGACGCGCTCGCCGTTGACCCGCACATGCCCGCCCTTGCAGGCCGCGGCGCCCATCGAGCGGGTCTTGACGAGGCGGACCGACCAGATCCAGCTGTCGACACGCACCGAGCTTCCACCCGCGGCGGCGCTGCCGGCCGCGCTGTCCGGCGTGCGGCCCGTGCCGCCTCCTGAAGTCTCCGAAGCCATGCCCCGACCATAGTCCGGCCCCGGCGCGGCATGCCCGGCCCCCGGCGAGCCGTCCGGAAACCGCTGACCCCGCCCGTCGATAATCCGGGTCTATCGCAACAAAGCGGTCCACGCAAACCAGTCCACTCGTGTCGTACGACTCCCAGGGGTGCTGCCCATGACGTCTTTCGAAACCACCGTCGACGGCCTGATGGACGGGTTGCGGGCCGACCTCGAACGGCTCGCCGCGATCCCCTCGATCGCCTTCCCCGGCTTCCCTGCCGAGCCGGTCGAACAGGCCCACGACCTGGTGGCCGGACTGCTGCGCGATGCCGGGGTCCCGCGCGTCGAGCGGCTCGACCTGCCGGACACCGCCCCCGTGGTCTACGGCGAGATCCCGGCCCCGGTGACCGGCGCGCCGACCGTCCTGCTCTACGGCCACTACGACGTGCAGCCGCCGGGCGACGAGTCGCTGTGGAGGTCGCCGCCCTTCGAGCCGACCCCCGTCGAGGGCGGCCTGCGCGGCCGGGGCATCGCGGACGACAAGAGCAACGTCATCGCGCACCTCGGGATGGTGCGGGCCTTCGGGGGACGCCCACCGGTCGGCGTCAAGATCGTCATCGAGGGGCAGGAGGAGTACGGCAGTGCCTTCGACGGCTACCCGCCCACCGACCCGGAGCGGTTCGCCTGCGATGCCATGGTCATCGCCGACCTCGGCAACCTCCGCCCCGGCACCCCCACCCTCACCACCGGACTGCGCGGCGCCTGCGAGGTGGTGGTCGAGGCCCGCACCCTCGACGAGCCGCGCCACAGCGGCGCGTTCGGCGGCGCCGCGCCCGACGCGCTGCTCGTGCTGCTCAAGGCGCTGGGCACCCTCCACGACGTACACGGGGACGTCGCCGTCGAGGGGCTGCGACGCGAGGGCTGGAGCGGAACGACGTACACGGAGCAGGAGTTCCGTTCGCTGGCGGGTGTGTGCGAGGGCGTGCCGCTGATCGGCAGCGGCAGTCTCGGCGAGCGGCTGTGGAGCGGGCCCGCGATCACCGTGATCGGCCTGGACGCGCCGAGCGTCGAGCACGCCGCGTCCGCCGTCGTGCCGTACGCCCGCGCCAAGCTGAACCTGCGGTTCCATCCCCGGCAGGACCCGAAGGAGGCGCAGGCCAGGCTGGTTGAGCACCTGCGCTCGCTCAAGCCCTTCGGTGTCCCGCTCACCGTCACACCGGGCGACACCGGGCCCGGCTACGAGGCCGCCACCGGCGGGCCCGCCTACCGCGCCGCGCTCACCGCGCTCAAGGAGGCCTGGGGGACGGACGCCTCGTACGTCGCGACCGGCGGCTCGATCCCGCTCGTCAACGGCCTCGCCGAGGCGGTGCCCGAAGCGGAGGTGCTGCTCTTCGGCGCCCAGGACGGCATGTGCAATCTGCACGCCCCGAACGAGCGGGTCCTCCTCTCCGAACTGCGCAACACGGTCGTGGCCCTGTGCGCCTTCGTACGGGAGTACGCGGCGGGCTTCCGTACGGAAGGCGGTGCGGTGTGAGTGCCACCGAGACGCCGGTCGGCGGGGACCCGGCCGAAGGGCCCTCGGGGGAGCGGGGGAAGCGGAAGTTCACCTTTCCCAGTGCGCTGACGGTCCTCGCCGTCGTCACCGTCGCCGTCTGGCTGCTCGCCTTCCTCATCCCCTCCGGGCAGTACGACCGCAATGACTCCGGTGCCCCCGTCGAGGGCACCTACCACCGCGTCGACTCCGGACAGTCCTTCGTCGACCGCCTCAACGACCTGTTCCTGGCGCCCGTCAACGGCCTCTACGGCATCCAGGACGAGAAGACCTCGTTCGTCGCGCCCGACAACGTGGGCTCGCTGTACGGCAGCGCGGGCGTCTTCCTCTTCGTGCTCGCCATCGGCGCCTTCATCACCGTGGTCTTCGCGACCGGGGCGCTGGACCGGGGCATCGGGCGGCTCGCCCACCGGCTGCGGGAGCGCGGCGCGCTGCTCATCGCCGGGATCATGGTCGTCTTCTCCGTCCTCGGCACCGTCGAGGGCTTCGCCGAGGAGACGCTCGGCTTCTACGGGCTGATCGTCCCGCTGATGCTCGCCCTCGGCTACGACCGCATGACCGCCGTCGGCGCCATCATCCTCGGCGCGGGCGTCGGCGTGCTGTGCTCGACCGTGAACCCCTTCGCCACGGGCGTGGCCTCCTCCGCCGCCGACATCTCCCTCGGTGACGGCATCGTGCTGCGCTTCGCCATGTGGATCGTCCTGACCGCGGTCACGGTGGCGTACGTCATCCGCTACGCCAGGCGCGTCCGGCGTGACCCCGAACGCTCCCTGTCCGGGTTCCTGCCGGGCGACCGGGACCGCGAGCGGGTCGCGACCGCCGCGAGCGAGGTGCCGGAGCTGACCCGGCTGCACAAGACCGTGCTCGTCACGACGGCGCTCGTCTTCGCCTTCATGATCTTCTCGGTGGTGCCCTGGTCGAGCGCGCTCACCGGCGACGCCGACGCCACCCCGTACGGTTTCGAACTCGGCTGGTCGTTTCCGCAGTTGGCGGCCCTGTTCCTCTGCGCGGCCGTCCTCATCGGGCTCGTCGCGCGGATGGGGGAGCAGCGGCTCAGCTCGACGATCATCCAGGGCGCGGCCGACTTCGTCTCGCCCGCGCTGGTCATCCTGCTAGCCCGCGGCGTCACGACGATCATGAACAACTCGAAGATCACGGACACGGTGCTTCACTCCATCGAGGGCGTGGTCAAGGGGACGTCGTCCGGGCTCTTCGCGGTCATCGTCTTCGTCGTGAACCTCCCGCTCGCCTTCCTGATCCCCTCCACCTCCGGCCACGCCACACTCGCCATGCCGATCCTCGCCCCGCTCGCCGACTTCGCCGGCGTCCCGCGCGCGGTCGTCGTGACGGCCTGGCAGGCGGCGAGCGGCTGGATGAACCTGTGGGTGCCGACCACCGCGGTGACCATCGGCGGCGTGGCGCTGGCGAAGGTCGGCTACGACAGGTACCTGCGGTTCGTATGGCCGCTGCTCGCCGTGCTGTTCCTGCTGATCTGCGGGTTCGTGGCGCTGGGCGCGGTGCTGACCTGAGCGGGCGGGGGCGGGGGCGTCGGTTGGGAAGAACGTACGTTACGTACGGTGGAGGCATGGACGGCCTCAGCGAACTGGACGAGCGGATCACCGGATGCCGCGCCTGCCCCCGCCTGGTCGACTGGCGCGAGGAGGTCGCGCGCACCAAGCGCGCCGCCTTCGAGGACTGGACGTACTGGGGGCGCCCGGTGCCCGGCTTCGGCCCGCACGACGCCTCGCTGCTGATCATCGGCCTCGCGCCCGCCGCGCACGGCGCCAACCGCACGGGGCGGATGTTCACCGGCGACCGTTCGGGCGAGTTCCTCTATCCGGCGCTGTACGACGTCGGCCTCGCCTCGCGCCCCACCGCCGAGAGCGCCGACGACGGTCTGACCCTGTACGGCACCCGCATCACCTCACCCGTGCACTGCGCCCCGCCCGCCAACAAGCCCACCACGGAGGAGCGCGACACCTGCCGCCCCTGGCTGCTGAGCGAGCTGAAGCTGCTCGCCCCGACGCTCAAGGCGGTCGTCGTGCTCGGCGGCTTCGGCTGGCAGGCCGCGCTGCCCGCCTTCTCGGCGGCGGGCTGGCAGGTGCCGAGGCCGCGCCCGGCGTTCGGACACGGGGCGCACGTGGTCCTGCCGGGCGGCCCCGAGGGCAAGGGACTCGACCTCTTCGGCTGCTTCCACGTCAGCCAGCGCAACACGTTCACGGGCAGGCTGACGCCCGCGATGCTGCGGGACGTGCTGCGCACGGCCGCCACGGAGGCGGGGCTGCACCCGAACGGCCCAGCACAGTGAGCCTGGCCGCACGGTGATTTCCCAGGGCCTGTCCGGCGGAGCAGGGTGCCAGACCCCGCGGCCCGCGGCATGATCCGCCGGACAGGCCCTAGCGTGAGGACGTGGACGACACTCGCGCAGCCAAGCCCTCTGCCGCCGCCTACCGCAATCTGGCCGTCGCCACGGTCGGGTTCACGCTCACCTTCTGGGCCTGGGCCCTGGTGGCGCCGCTCGGCAGCGACTTCAAGGACCGGCTCGGGCTCAGCTCCTTCGAACAGTCGCTGCTGGTCGCCGTGCCGGTGATCGTCGGCTCGCTGGGCCGCGTCCCCGTCGGCGCGCTCACCGACCGCTACGGCGCCCGGCTGATGTTCCCCCTGGTCTCGGCGCTCACCATCGTCCCGGTGCTGCTGATCATCCCCGCCAGGAACAGTTACGCCGCGATGCTCGCCGTCGGCTTCCTGCTGGGGCTCGGCGGTACGACGTTCGCCATCGGCATCCCCCTGGTCAACTCCTGGTTCCCGCCCGCCCGCAGAGGCTTCGCCCTCGGCGTCTTCGGCATGGGCATGGGCGGCGTGGCGCTCTCCGGCTACTTCACGCCCCGCATCGCCGACCACGGCGACCACCTGCCCTTCATCGTCGTGGCGATCGCGCTGGCCGCCTTCGCGCTGCTCGCCGCGGTCCTGATCACCGACCGCCCGGACCGGCCCGTACCCACCAGCGCGCTCACCACCCGGCTCGGCCGGGCCGGGCGGCTGCGGGTCACCTGGGAACTGTCGGCGCTGTACGCGATCGGCTTCGGCGGGATCGTCGCCTTCGGCGTGTACCTGCCCACGTACCTCAAGACCTGGTACGACCTCTCACCCACCGAGGCCGGCACCAAAGCGGCCGGATTCGCACTCATCACCGTGGTCTTCAGGCCCATCGGCGGCTGGCTCTCCGACCGGCTCCACCCGGCCACGGTCACCTCCTACGCGCTCGCCGTCGTCGCCCTCTTCGCCGTCATGCAGGCCTTCGACCCGGCGCTGTACCCGATGGGCACCCTCTGCTTCCTCGCCATGGCGGCGGGCCTCGGCACCGCGAGCGGCAGCGTCTTCGCCCTCGTCTCCCAGGTCACCCCGCAGCCTCAGGTCGGCTCGGTCACGGGCATCGTCGGCGCGGTGGGCGGCCTCGGCGGTTTCGTCCCGCCGCTGGTCATGGGCGCGATCTACAGCGCCAAGGACTCGTACTCGATCGGGTTCATGCTGCTGTCGGACCTGGCGCTGGCCGGCTGCGTGTACGCGTACGGGAGGATGCGGAACGCGAAGGCGGTCTGAGAGCCGGCCGCCGCTCCTGCGGGCGGGCCGACGCTACCGCGGGCGGGCCGGTGGGTACGGGACACGCCGCCGAGAGGGTGGTTTTGCCGCGCTCTGCTGGGGTTCCGGCTGCCGTCGCTGGCGCGGTCGCCGCAGACTCCGGGGAACGCGCCGGGCAGGTCCGGCGCCGACCATCTGGAGCCGCCCGGTGTCCCAGTCGCCCTCTCGCCGCGCCCGTCCCCGGCCTCGATTCCCGCTCTCCCGGGTGGTCCTCACCGCCGTCCTCCTGCTCGGCGCGGCCGCCACCGGCGGTACGGCCGCGGCGGGCGCCGCCCCCGGGGCCGCCCCTGTCTTCTGGGTCGACCCGGACAGCGCCGCCGCCCGGCAGGCCGCCGAGTGGCGGGCGGAGGGACGCCTCGACGACGCCAGGATCATCGACCGCATCGCGCAGCGGCCCCAGGCCGTGTGGCTCAACGAGGACGGGCCCGGGGCCGTCGTGCGGGCCCATATGGGGGCGGCGGCGATGGCGGAACGCACCCCGGTGTTCGTCGCCTACTTCATCCCGTACCGCGACTGCGGCGCGTACTCGTCCGGCGGCGCCCTCGACGCCGGGCACTACCGCCAGTGGATCGACGACTTCGCCGCGGGGCTCGGCGCCACGGACGCGTACGTCATCGTGGAACCGGACGCCGTCGCGCACATGGTGGCGGGCTGCGAGGGAGCGGACGCCGCCGAGCGCTACGAACTCCTCGCCCACGCCGTCGAGCGAATCAAGAGCCGGCCGAACACGAAGGTGTACCTCGACGCGGGCAACGCCGGGTGGATCCCCGAGGAGCAGCGTCTGGTCGCGCCGCTGCGCAGCGCCGGGATCGACGCGGCCGACGGCTTCGCCCTGAACGTATCCAACTTCCATACGAACGAGGACAGTCTGGAGTACGGACACCGGCTCGCCGACGCGCTCGGCGGCGGCAAGCACTTCGTCATCGACAGCAGCCGCAACGGCAACGGCCCCTACGACGGCGACGAGTCCTGGTGCAATCCGCCCGGCCGCGCCCTCGGCACCCCGTCCACCACCGACACGGGCGATCCCGCGCTCGACGCCTACCTGTGGATCAAGCGGCCGGGCGAGTCCGACGGCACGTGCCGGGGCGGGCCGCGGGCCGGGCGCTGGTGGCCGCAGTACGCGCTGGGCCTCGCGCAGCGGGCCCGGGACACGCCCTAGGGCGTCCAGACGTAGCGGATGTCGGGCTCCCGCTCCTCGTTGCCCGAGCCGTCCGTGCGCTCGGCCTCCGTGAAGCCGTGGCGCGTGTAGAACCGCTGGGCCGGGGCGTTGACCTGGAACGTCCAGAGCGAGAGCCCCTCGGGGCTGCGCTCCTTGGCCAGGGCGACGAACCGGTCGCCGATGCCGCGCCCCCGCCACCGCGGGTCGAGGTAGAGCTGGCTCAGCTCGTCGCCGTCGAGGACCATCATGCCGACCGTCTCGCCCGCCGCCTCCGCGAGCCACGTGCCGCCGCGCGGCACGACGACGTACCGGAAGAACTCCCGTACTTCGGCGTCGGAATGGGCCCGCCGCACGGTCGGCAGCGCGGCGTCGTACGAGCGCAGGTAGACGTCGGCGATGGCGGTCCCGTCCGCCTCGGCTGCCGGGCGCAGTTCGACCGGGGCAGGGATCACGCGTTCTCCAGGGGGAGGTGGGGGACGATGGCGGTGGCGGTGATCTCCACGAGCTGGCCGGGGTAGCCGAGGCACGTGGTGCCGAGCAGCGTCGAGGTGTGCGGGCCCGCGTGCAGACGGGAGGCGCGGACGACCTCCCAGGCCTCGGTGAGCAGCGGCGACTCGTCGGCGACGACGTACACCGTGCTGGCCACCACCTGCGACAGATCGCTGCCCACCGCCCGCAGGGCCTCTTCGAGGTTGGCGATGACCTGCTCGGTCTGGCGGGTGACGTCACCCTCCCCGACGAGGTTCCCCTCGGCGTCGAGCGGGACGGAACCCGCCATGAAGGCGAGGCGGGTGCCCGCTTCGACGACGGCCGCGTGCGCGTATCCCGGAGGCGGGAAGAGGGTGGGGACGACGAGGCGTTCCGGGGTGGTCATGGGGTGATCATGCAGGGGGGTCGGACGCGTACGCATCCGAATTTCGTACGCGTCCGGCCCGGCCCGGCGCGTCTCGGAGGCATGGTCCAGCGGGGTGGCTCGGCGGGGTGGCTCAGCCCACCGCCGCCGGTGAACTTCCGCCCCGTACGCGCAGAACGGGCTTGCCCGAGCCGTCGGCGGGGATCGACCAGATGTCCGACCTGCGGCCGTCCGCACCCGGCAGGGCGTACGCGAGGGTGCCGTCGTCCAGCCAGGCGGCCTGGTCGTCGACGTTCCGCCGCTCGGCGAGCGGGTGCTCGCGCATCGTCCGGAGGTCCAGGACGTACAGCCGCCACGGGTCCCGAGTCCCCTCCCGTACGCGCTTCTTGAAGGCGAGGCGGGTGTTGTCGGGGGAGAGCGAGGGACATTCGACGTTCGTGCGCAGGGCGGTCGCCGCCCACTTCCTCATGTCGCCGCGCACGAGGTACGTCCTGCCCTTGGTGGAGACGGTCGCGTAGAAGCGGTTGTCGTCCCTGGCGAACGTCACGCCCCAGTAGTTGACGTCCGGGGAGTGGTACCGGCGGCCGTCGAGGGTGAGGGGGATCTCCTCCATGTTCTTGATCAGATAGCCGGTGCGGGTGTCCAGGATCGAGGTGCGGGTGGAGAAGGAGGAGCCCGCGTAGGAGTCGCCGGTGGCGAACATCGTCCAGGACAGCATCCGGCCCGACGCGGAGACGCGGGCCCGGTTGGGGATGCCGGTCAGCGCGATGCGGCGCTTCTCGCGCAGGCGTTCGTCGAGGACGACCGCGTATGACTTGGGCGGGATCCCGGGGCGGCGTTGCAGGCACAGAGCCGTGCGGGCGGCGGCGTAGAAGCGTTCGCAGGACGGGCCGCCAGTGGTGCGGGCGGCCTGGTGCGCGGCCTCACCGGGTGCGGCCTTGCCGGGCGCCGCTTCTCCGGGCGTGGCTTCTCCGGGCGCGGGCAGGCGGGCGACGCGGCCCGCGCCACCCGCCTCGGTGCTCCGGAAGTAGAGCTGCCCTCGGTCGAGCCCGAACTCCGAAGCGGCGTCGGCGGATTGGGCGCTCCGGGCCGCGTGCAGGGTGTACGCGACGGCGACGCCCGCGAGGACGGCGGCGGCCACGGCGACCGCGATGATCCGGGAGCGCAGCGACCGTGGCGCGGTGGGGGCGGACGGAGTCATGGGGTCCTTTCGGTACGGGGCAGCAGCGCGGCCGCCCCTGCGAGCGCCACCGCCAGGGCGATGACCGCGCAGGTCAGCGCCGTGCCGATGCCCCACAGCGTCCAGGCGGCGCCGAATCCCGCGGCGGCGAGGAGCCGGGCGAGGGCCTGTCCGGTCTGGAGCACGGCCATGCCGCGGGCCCGGCGCTCGCGGGGCACCACGGGCGTGGCCAGGGCCATCAGGACGCCGTCGGTGGCGGCGTAGAAGACGCCGATGAGCAGCAGGACGCCGATGAGCAGCGGCCAGCCGTCGGTGGGCGCGAGCAGAAGGACGTAACCGCACAGGAGCGCCACGTGCCCGGCGAGGAAGGGCGCGCGGCGCCCGACGCGGTCGGCGAGCCGCCCCGCCGGAACGGCGAGCAGCAGATAGACGGCGGCGGCGCCGAGCGGCAGGAGCGGGAACCACGAGACGGCGAAGTCGAGCCGCCGTTGCAGGAGGAGGTAGAGGAACGCGTCGCCGATGGTGGCCGCGCCCAGCAGCGAGGCGGCGAGCAGGACGCGCCGGAAGGCGGGGACGCGGAGCAGGGCGAGTGCCCTCGGGTCGCGCGCGGCCGGGTCCCGAGGCTTCGGGGGCGGCAGCTCCCGGCGGCCGGGCACGAACAGGACCAGCAGCAGCACCCCGAGCAGCCCGAAGCAGAAGCTCACCACGAACACCGCGTCGTAGGCGTCCGCGGTCGCCCACAGCAGCGCGAACGCGGCGAGCGGTCCGAGGAGCGCCCCCGTGGTGTCCATCGCCCGGTGCACGCCGAAGGCGCGGCCCAGCGTCTCGGGCGGGCCGCTCAGCGAGATCAGCGCGTCACGCGGCGCGGTCCGCACGCCCTTGCCTACGCGGTCGGCGGCGAGCGCGGCGCCGATCCCGGCGGTGGCGCCGCCCGCGAGGAGCAGCCCGAGCCGGGAGAGCGCGGAGAGGGCGTAGCCGCCACCGGCGACGAGCTTGTGCCGCCCGCCGCGGTCGGCCGCGTACCCTCCGGCCAGCCGCACCAGGGCCGTGACTCCGTTGTAGAGCCCGTCGAGGAAACCGAACTGGAGGGGAGTGAGACCGAGTTGGAGGACGAAGTAGAGCGGAAGGACGGCGGTGACCATCTCGGAGGAGATGTCGGTGACCAGGCTGACCGCGCCGAGCGCGAGGACGGGTCCGGCGACGCGGCCGCGCCGGGCCTCGGACTTCTCCGAGGTCTCGGGCTTCTGCGGCTTCTGTGCGGCCTTGGCGACCGCGTCGGTGGTGGCCAGATACATGCCCGCTCGTCTCAGCGGCAGCTGTAGGAGGGGCTGGTGTCCTTCGTCGAGCCGTCCGTGGCGACGAGGTTCCAGGAGAACCCGGTGTCGGTGAAGTTCAGCTTGACGACGCCGAAGCTCTTGGTGATCCGCTTCTGGCTGTTGGGCTGCACTTCCTCGATGTCGTACGGGTTGGCGCCGCCCATGCCGCCGAGGATCTCGACGATGCCGTTGGCGTCGGCCCTGCCGTCCGGGTTCTGGGGTGCGAACCGCTCGTAGTGGTGGTCGTGGCCGTTGAGGACCAGTTCGGCCTTGTTGGCGTACAGCAGCTTCCAGACGGGACGGCTGACGGGGTCGTTGCCGTGCCCGCCGGAGGAGAAGAGCGGGTGGTGCCAGTACGCGGCCACGCACTTCTTGGAGTTGGCGGCGAGGTCGGCCTTGAGCCAGTCGATCTGTTCGTCGTCGTCGAAGCTGTTGGAGTCGAGCGCGATGAAGTGCCAGTTGTCCTGGTCGAAGCTGTAGTAGCTCTTGCCCCGGGGGTAGGCGATGGACCCGAAGTAGGACTTGTAGCCCGCGAGCGAGCCGGCCGGGTCGTAGGTCTCGTGGTTGCCGGGGACGGGACGGGTCTTGCTCTTGAAGGCGCCCCAGCTCTTGTCGTAGTAGTTCTTGAAGTCCTTCAGGCGGGCGTCGTCGTACTGGTTGTCGCCCATGGTCATCACGAAGGACGGGTTGATCTGCTTCACCAGGGCCGCGGTCTTGGGGTGCTTGCAGCTGCTGCTGCTCGCGGTGCACTGCTCGGCGATGTCACCGGCGGCGACCGCCGTGAAGCCCGCCCTGGGCCCGGCGGCGGGGGAGGCGCCGGCCTCCTCGGCGGGCGACCAGAGCAGGACGCCGCCGACCAGGGCGAGTGCGGAGCCCGCAGCGACAGGGATGCCCCAACGGGCCTTGCGTGCACGGATGTTGGTCGTACGGGCGTTCATGGCGCGGGGGGTGGGCGACATGTCCGTCTCCTCGGTTGGTGGGGGGTTCCGAGCCGTCTCGGGGAATCCTGGCGACAGGGCATGTTCGCGTCAAGAACCTGGGCCAATTATTGTTAGGAAAGTTTCCTTCTAGTCCTGCGTGGTCGAGGTGCGGGGTGGGCGGGCAGGGCGCGCGAGTGCCGGGCCGCGGGCGTTGTCAGTGGTCTCGCCTAGGGTGGCGAGCGTGGGGGACGGGTGGCGTGAGCAGGGTGAGCAGGGGCTGAGCGAGGTGAGGGCGATGACGGTGGAGGCGGAGTCGGCGGCGACGGCCGTGTCGCCCGTGGCGGCCGAGCACGCTCTCCTCGTACGTTCCTGCGCGGCCGTCTTCCTTCCGGCGGAGGTGCCGAGGGAGGGCCGGGTCGCTTTCTGGCGGGCGGACGGGGGAGAGCTTCCGGGGGCGGCCGGGGCAGCCGGGGCGGCGGAGGTGGCCGAGGTGGTGCGGGGGGAGTCGGCGGCAGGTGGCCCCCCTCCCACGCGGGGCGACCTCCTCGTCGCCCGTAAGCACGGCAAAGGCGCCCGCGCCCGGACCGTGCCAGCGCTGTTCCTGCCGGTCGCCGACGCCGTGCCGCTCCTGTTGCGCGCCGCGCGCCCGCATCCCGCCGCCGCCTGCTGGGCCGCGGCCGCCCGGCACGCACTCCATCTGGCCGCCCGGGGCAGACTGCTGCCCGGACTCACCGCGGACGATCACGACGCGTGGCGCGCGGGCCCCCTGGACGAGACCGACGTCGCCCAGCTGCGGGCCATCGCCGCCGCCCTGCCCGCCGAGGGGCACGCCGTACCGCTGCCGGGCAGCGGGCCCCTGCTCCTGCCCGAGCCGTTCGCCCTGGTCAGAGCCTTCGTGGACGCCGTGGTGGACGTGCTGCCCCGCACCCCCGCCGCCCCGCACGCCGTCGGCGCCCCCTTCGCCGCGCGCGAGCCGCAGCGGCTGCCGGGCGCGCGCGAGTGGGCCGCGGAGGTCGCGGCCGGGGTGGACGCGGGAGTGCGGGTGTCCTTGCGGCTCGATCTGCGGGCCCACGAGGTGTTCGACGTGGGCGAGGGGACGGGGGCGGGGGCGGGGTCCGGCGGAGGACCCGGTTCCGACGCGGGAGGGTCGGGCCCGAGAGGCGAGGGTGACACTCCGCAGGAGGTGCCCCGCGCGGCCGTGGCGAGCCCCGCGGCCGCCGTCGTGCAGGTGCACAGCCTCTCCGATCCCTCCCTGGTGACCGACGTGCCCGGACTCTGGGCGGGCGCCGACCACTTCGGCCCGCGCGCCAGGGTCGACACCCTGCTCGCCGTGCGCCGCGCCGCCCGCGTATGGCCCCCGCTCGCCCGGCTCCTGGAGCGGCCCCGCCCCGACGTGCTGCCGCTGAGCGAGGAGGAGCTGTACGACCTGCTGGGCGCGGCCGCCGGCCGGCTCGGCGCGGCTGGGGTGGCCGTCCACTGGCCGCGGGAGCTGACCCGCGGCCTCATCGCGACGGCCGTCGTCCGCCCCGCCCCCGGCACGGCAGCCGACAACTTCGACTTCTTCAAGACCGAGGAACTCCTGCAATTCCGCTGGCAGTTGGCGCTCGGCGACCAGCCCGGCGACCCACTGACCGAGGCGGAGCTAGACCTGCTGGCGGAGGCGCACCGCCCGGTGGTCCGCCTCCGTGACCAATGGGTCCTGGTCGACCCCGCGCTCGTACGCAAGGCACGCAAGCGCGACCTCGGCCTGCTCGACCCGGTGGACGCCCTCTCGGTCGCGCTCACCGGCACCGCGGAGGTCGACGGCGAGCAGGTGCCCGCCGTGCCCCTCGGCGCGCTCGCCCGGCTGCGCGAGCGCGTGACGGACGACCTCGACACGATCGCCCAGCCCCCGGGACTGCACGCGACCCTGCGCGACTACCAACTGCGCGGCCTGGCCTGGCTGGACCGCATGACCTCGCTCGGCCTCGGCGGCTGCCTCGCCGACGACATGGGCCTCGGCAAGACGATCACGCTGATCGCGCTCCACCTCCACCGGGCGCACCCCGCGCCGACGCTCGTGGTCTGCCCGGCATCGCTGCTCGGCAACTGGCAGCGGGAGATCGAGCGGTTCGCGCCGGGCGTCCCGGTACGCCGCTTCCACGGCCCCGCCCGCAGCCTCGACGGCCTGACCGGCGGCTTCGTCCTCACCACGTACGCCACGATGCGTACGAGCGCTGCCGAACTGGCCGACAGGACCTGGGGGCTGGTCGTCGCCGACGAGGCGCAGCACGTCAAGAACCCGCACGCGGCGACGGCGAAGGCGCTGCGCACGATCCCCTCCCCGGCTCGCGTCGCCCTCACCGGCACCCCCGTGGAGAACAACCTCTCCGAGCTGTGGGCCCTGCTCGACTGGACGACCCCCGGCCTGCTCGGCCCCCTGAAGGCGTTCCGCGCCCGGCACGCCCGCCTGGTGGAGGGCGGCGACCCCGGCGGGACCGGCGCGAACGACGAGGCGCTGGCCCGCCTCGCCCGTCTCGTCCGGCCCTTCCTCCTGCGCCGCAAGAAGTCCGACCCGGGCATCGCGCCGGAACTGCCGCCGAAGACGGAGACCGACCACCCCGTCACCCTCACCCGCGAACAGGTCTCGCTCTACGAGGCGGTGGTGCGCGAGACGCTGGCCCGTATCGAGGCCTCGGACGGCATCGCCCGCCGCGGCCTGGTGATGAAGCTGCTCATGGCGCTGAAGCAGATCTGCAACCACCCCGCGCAGTATCTGAAGGACGGCGTGCTCACGACGCGCTCGGGCCGGGCGCGCTCCGGCAAGCTGGAGCTGCTCGACGAACTCCTCGACACGATCCTCACGGAGTCGGACAGCGCGGGCGCGGTCCTGGTCTTCACGCAGTACGTGGAGATGGCCCGCCTCCTCCAGACCCACCTGTCGTCCAGGGGCATCCCCTGCCAGCTGCTGCACGGCGGGACTCCGGTCGCCCGGCGCGAGGAGATGGTGGACCGCTTCCAGTCGGGCGAGGTCCCCGTCTTCCTGCTGTCCCTGAAGGCGGCGGGCACCGGCCTCAACCTCACCCGGGCGGGCCACGTCATCCACTACGACCGCTGGTGGAACCCCGCCGTCGAGGAACAGGCCACCGACCGCGCCTACCGCATCGGGCAGACCCAGCCGGTGCAGGTGCACCGCCTGGTCACGGAGGGCACGGTCGAGGACCGCGTCGCCGAACTCCTCGCGGCGAAGAAGGCGTTGGCGGACGCGGTGCTCGGCGAGGGCGGCGAAACCGCGCTCACCGAGCTGTCCGACGCGGAGCTGGCGGACCTGGTGGCGCTGCGGAGGACGGCGTGAGCCCGCGCGGTGGCGCCCTGGGCGGTGGAGGCCTGGGCCGGGCCAGCGGCATGAGCGAGACGAGCCGCATGGGCAGCGGCCGCGTCTTCCCCGCCCTGCCGGCGCACCCCGACCCCGACGCGCCCTTCGCCGCCTCCTGGTGGGGGAACGCCTGGATCGGCGCACTGGAGGAGAGCGCCCTGGACCAGGCACGCCTGGCGCGCGGCCGGGCGTACGCCCGTGAAGGCGCGGTCGACACGATCACCGTCGCGCCGGGCCGCATCGTCGCGTACGTCCACGGCAGCCGCCCCCGCCCCTACCGCGCGGAGATCCGCCTGCGCACGATGCTCCCCGACCACTGGGACCGCTTCCTGGACGCGGTGGCCACCGACCCCGCGCACATCGCGGCACTGCTCGACAAGGACATGCCGCACGCCCTCGCCGACGCGGCGGCCCGCGCGGACGTCCCTCTCCTGCCGGGCGCCCGCGAACTCGCGCCGTCCTGCACCTGCCCGGACCGCGGCCACCCCTGCAAACACGCGGCCGCCCTCGCCTATCAGACGGCCCGCCTCCTGGACGCCGACCCGTTCGTCCTGCTGCTGCTCCGCGGCGGCGAGGAGCAGGACCTCCTCGACGAACTGTCCCGCCGCAACGCGCACAAGGCGGCCGCCGAGCAGCAGCCCGCCCCGCCCGCGCCCGACACCTCCCGCGGACCCACGCTGCCCGGCACCCTCGCCCGGGACGCCCTGGCCACCGAGTACCGCCCGGCGCCGCCGACCAGATCACCGTCGCCGGCCGAGATCTGGCCCTCGTACTGGAG